>CAKSLF010000001.1 GCA_934466455.1 uncultured Oscillospiraceae bacterium
TAGCTCAGTTGGCAGAGCATGCGGCTGTTAACCGCAGGGTCGTTGGTTCGAGCCCGACAGGGGGAGCCAAAAATCCCAAAGTCATGTATTGTGACTTTGGGATTTTTTTATATAAAATTGCCCCTGTGGTGTTGCTGTTTTAGTTTCGCATAGTATCATCGCCTGTTTAGATTGTATGCTTTTTATATTCGAAACATATTGTATATATTATGTTTTCTAATATTGTATTTTATTTTATACTTTTACACTGTAATTTTTACCGGAATGAAATTACCATATAACTTTAACCGGTTTGACGGTGCGAAGCACCGCCCTCGTTAAAAAAGGCAAAGAGTTCGGTATAATTCAAGTGCCGAGGAGGATTAAATAAAAACATTGCATAAATTTATAGTTTGCTATATACTGAGAGCGGAAAGGGTGATTTTATGCCGCTTAACCTTGTAAGAAATGACATCACAAAAATGCAGGTTGACGCTATTGTAAACGCCGCAAAAAATTCGCTGCTTGGCGGCGGGGGCGTGGACGGAGCAATTCATAGGGCTGCCGGAGAGGGGCTTTTTGCGGAATGTGCCGCTATCGGCGGCTGCGCAACCGGGGACGCCGTTATAACCGGCGGATATAATCTTCCGTGCAAATATGTTATTCATACCGTGGGACCTGTTTGGCACGGCGGTTTTTATGGAGAAAGGCAGCTGCTGTACTCCTGTTACCGCCGTTCTTTGGAGATTGCTTCGCAAAACGGGTGCAAAACCTTGGCGTTTCCGCTGATTTCCTCCGGGGCATACGGCTTTCCGAAAAAAGAGGCTCTCTTTGTTGCAACAGAGGCGATAACGGACTTTTTGAACGAGCACGATAATGACCTTACTGTATTTTTGGCTGTGTTCGACAAAGCCTCTTTTGTAATCGGGAAAGAGCTTTTTGATGAAATAGAGCAGTATATTGATGACAATTATGCGGATGAGCACGCCCGCCCGGAAGAAGAGCTTTTTCGCCGTGCTCAAGCAGCGGCTGCTGCGCAACGCCCGGACGAATGTTGTGAAAGCCGCATGCTCATGCGGGATTTTGACGAAATTTCGGAGTGCGCAGTTAATGAAACGGCACTTTTGAAAAGCCAAAAACCACGGCAAAAAACCACCGCAGACAATTTTGAGCGTGGCACAGAGCTTGAGCGGCTTCTCTCCTGTGTTGATGAAAGCTTTTCGCAAATGCTTCTTAGAAAAATTGACGAGCGCAATATGACCGATGCGGAATGTTATAAAAAAGCCAATATTGACAGAAAGCTGTTTTCAAAAATCCGCAGCAATATAGATTATAAGCCGAGAAAGCAGACGGTGATCGCCTTTGCGGCTGCGCTGGAGCTGCCTCTTGATGAGCTTAAGGAAATGCTTATGAAAGCGGGCTACGCCCTCTCCCAAAGCAGTAAATTTGACATAATTGTGGAGTATTTTTTTCAGAAACAAAACTATAACATATTTGAGATAAACGAGGCACTTTTTGCCTTTGACCAAACAACCCTCGGTGCATAAATACCGCACCGGACAAAAGTCGGCAGCCAAAATCGGGAAAACAAAGCGCAAAGAAAGTACAATGTAATTGCGGAAGGAGATGACGGTATGGGCTGGACGGAAAGCATTGCTGCGGCAATAAAATATATTGAGGAGCACCTCTGCGACGAAATCACGCCGGAGCTTGTTGCAAAAGAGGCGGCAGTTTCTCAATTTTATTTTGAAAAAGGCTTTGCCATGCTTTGCGGAATGACCATAAGCGAGTATATCCGAGGGCGGCGGCTTTCTCTTGCCGGGCGGGAGGTGCTTACCACCGACCGCCGCATAATTGATATAGCCATGGACTATGGCTATGATTCGCCGGACAGCTTTACAAAGGCGTTTACCCGCTTTCACGGAGCAACTCCCGCCGCAGTAAGAAGAAACGGCGGAGGCTTAAAAACCTTTGCGCCGCTTAAAATTAAGCTAACTTTGAAAGGCGGCAGTATTATGGATTGCAAAATTATAAAAAAACCTGCGTTTACCGTGCTTTGTAAGGAAGAAAAATTCCGCTATGACGAGGCACAGAAAAAAGTTCCCGAGCTTTGGGCAAAGCACCGCAAAGAAGGCGGCGACAAATATGTCTGCGGCGAATACGGAATCAACATTGACGAAAAGCTTGATACAAACGGCGAGTTTACTTATCTTATCGCCGATAATTTTGACCCAAAGAAAGATGTGCCGGAGGGCTTTACAACCCGCACTATTCCCGAGTTTACATGGGCTGTGTTCCCGATAAAGGGCAAGATGCCGGAGGCAATTCAAAGAGTTGAGCAGCAGATTTTCTCCGAATGGCTTCCGGGAAACGGAGATTATGAAATCGCAGCCGGATACAATGTGGAAATGTATTCCGATCCAAGGAATTTTGAAAACGGCCTTTCGGACGATAATTATTATACCGAGGTTTGGATTCCGGTTAAGAAAACAAAATAAGGGCAGACAAAAAAAAGAGGGCGGCTTTTCATTTGAAAAGCCGCCCCTTCGCATAAAAAAAAAAGACTTTGAAAGCGAAAAATGTCGTTTTCAAAGTCTTTTTTTATCACTGTATATATAATAGCACAAAATGGGCAAAAAATCAAGACTTGTTCTTTTTTACTTTGCGGATTAAAATAAACCTTGCAGCAAAAAAACGGCAAAGGAAGAGGTAAAAATGGAAGAAATAAATTTTCCCGCAAGGGTTTGCGAGGGCGGCGATGAGCTTTCGCTCTGCGCCGCAGAATTTTCAAAGCACGGCATAGTTTTAACAAAAGCGGAGCTTGCCGCACTGGAGGCGGCTCATAAAAAAGCTTTGCATGATTGCGGAAGAGTCGAATTTGGCGGCGGAATTTTGCCGGAGCTTGCAAAAGCCTTTGCCGGTTCGCCGTATATAGAAAAAGAGAATTGCGCTTCTGCTTTGGAAGAACTTCAGTCCGCCTTTTATTACTTCCGGGAGGAATGTGACGGGCTTATCTCCGATAAGGGGCTTGTTGCCTTTATGAAAAAGGAATTTAACGGTGCGGCAGCCGGGGATATTTCCTATCTTACCGGCACATCGTTGGAGCGGCTTTGCGCCCGCCTAAAGGGAAAGGATGGGGCGTGGATTTGAGCACGGCTTTGCGCCGAAAAAAAGAAAGGAGCAGTATTGTATGGAATTTTCTCTTGCTTTGGGAACGGAGCTTTCGGCAGAGGAAGCGCAGCAGCTTCACGAAAAGCTTTGGGCGGTTTTTTGTAAAATGGCAAAGGAGCTTACAAACGGCGAAAGCTCCTCCGTTTCCGAGGAAAACGCCCAAAGGCTCCTTTCCTCGCTTTGCTTTGTGCTAAGGGAATACCTTGAGGATACGGAAAAAACGGAGCGCAGCCTTCTTGCGGAGGATATTTTTGCGGCGTTTGAGCACGGAAAAAAGTCCGTGCTCAAACGGGTCGATTTTGCAAGGGAGCTTTGGAACAAGGCCTGCCTTACTCTGCCGAGGGTCCCAAGCCGTGCGCTTTCGGATACATTGCAGGGGATAAAATACGGCTTTTCCCACTATAACATCGACCTTTTTGCCGCAGAGATCCCCGGAAGCATTGATTATCAGCTTATGTGCCCGGTGCCGGAGGAAACTCTCGGGATCGAGTATACGGTATGTTGGCTGCGGCGGCTGCTTGCGGAAAACTATATCCTAAGCCGCTTTGAGCCAAGGGCACTGCGCAGCGTGCTGATAAGGGTCTGCCCGTTTTATCAGGAGCTTGTAATAAACCTTTGCGAAAATCCACTGCAAAACGCAATCGGGCTTGTGCTTTTGAAAAAAGACCCAATGCCTCTTTCCGTTACAAGAAGCGACCGTGCCCTGCTTACGGAAATGTTTTCTCCGCTTAAAAGAGAGCAGAGCGAGGAGCTTTTGAACTCCGCCGGAGAGGAGCTTTGCCGGATTTTGCTTGTGCCGGAGAAATATTGCGGCACGGTTTGCGCCTTTGCAAAAAGCCTTGCGCCAAGGATTGCGGCAGCTCTTCCGTCAAAGCTTTGCGGAATTTTTGTATAACTGCGCCGGCTTTGCTTAAAAAAATGTCGCTTTTTCGGCGACCAAATCTCCTTTGAAACGAGATAAAATAAAACCGTAAAATAAATGACTTCAAAGGAGAATTGCAATGAAAAACAACAATACAACCGAGCTTGTATTCATCATCGACAGAAGCGGTTCCATGCAGGGGCTTGAAAAGGACACCATAGGCGGATTTAATTCTATGCTTGAAAAGCAAAAGCAGGAGGGCGGCAGGTGCTTTGTTTCCACGGTGCTTTTCGACAGCACCGTGGAGGTTCTCCACGACCGGGTTGATTTGCAAAAAGTCCGCCCGATTACCGAAAAAGATTATTTTGTCCGGGGCTGCACCGCCCTTATGGACGCCGTCGGCGGAGCAATCGACCATATAGGCACAATACATAAATATGCCCGCAAGAGCGATGTTCCCGCACACACGCTTTTTGTCATTATAACCGACGGCATGGAAAACGCCAGCAGCATTTACAGCCGCCAAAAGGTAAAGGAAATGATAGAGCACCAAAAAAGGCGTTTTGGATGGGAATTTGTGTTTATCGGCGCAAATATAGACGCAGCCGAAACTGCCGAAGGCTTTGGCATAGAAAGGGAATTTGCCGTGGATTACCATGCCGACGGCGAGGGAACCCGCATGGTTTATGAAGCGGTTTCCTGCGCCGCCGCAAATGTAAGGGCAAACGCCGCAATAGGAAACGAATGGCGAAAAAAAGCGGATATTGACTTTGAAAACCGCAAATAAGAGGCTTTGACAAAACAAAATCGCAAAACAAACGGTATAAATAAAATAAATATCTACCGCTTGTATAACATTGCGGCAAAGCTTGCACCTTGGAAAAACGGCTTGACAAAGCCAAAAGATAGTTATATACTAAAAGCAGAACCAAAAAAGGGAGGCAGCTTTGCTATGTATGAGGAGATAAAAAATCTTGCAAAGGAAATCGGCTTTGATAAATGCGGAGAAATCGCCGCACGCCTTGTTCCCTGCGATACAACCCTTCGCCGTTTTTGCGTACAGAATGTTTGCGGAATGTACGGAAAATGCTATATGTGCCCGCCGGCAGAAGGCCCGGCAGAAACCCTTGTTGCAAAGCTCCATAACTATAAGGATATGCTTGTTCTTGCAAGAGAATATCCCTGCAAGGATATGAGCAAGTACGAAGAGGTTCAGCGCACCCATGAGAACAACAGTCATATTCTCTGGAAGGCAATGCAAAAGCTTGGTTATAACCAAAAGAACGCAAGGGTTCTTACAACCGGCGGCTGCCATCTTTGCGAAACCTGCGCCTACATAACCGGCGAGCCTTGCCGCCACCCGGATATTGCCTGCCCCTCCGTAAGCGGCTATTGCATCGAGGTGCAAAAGCTTTGCGACGCCATAGGTCTTTCCATGAACGGAGAAAACGGCGGGATGGTGCTTTTTTGCATAGTGCTTCTTAAATAACCACAGAAAATGGTCCGTGGGGGCGGATACGCCCCACGGACCTTTTGCGGATAAACAAAACCTCCGCAAGGGCGGAGGAGTGGATTTTTCAGAGGGGAACCTCATCTTTTCGCCACTGCCCAAAAAAACGGACAGCGGTGTTTTTTTGCGCTTTTTTGGCGAAAAAGCCCGCACCGAAAAAAGTAACAGGAGGAACAAATGAAAAAAATCACTCTTCACAGCGAAATTATCTACCTTGCGGCGATACTTATACTCTCTTTTTCAAGTGCAATGCAAACGGCTGCCGATGTGGGAATTTCCATGATAATTGCCCCCGCCTATGTTATAAGCCAAAAGCTTGATTTTTTAACCTTCGGTCAAAGCGAATATCTTGTTCAGGGGCTTGTTTTTATTGCGTTCTGCATTATTATGCGCAGCTTTAGGGCGGTCTATCTTGCCTCCTTCGGGACCTGCGTGCTCTATGGAGCGGCTCTTGATATGTGGCGCAGCATAATTCCGGCGTTCAATCCCGCTGTTACCGCTCCGGGCAGTATGCCTATGCCGGAAAGAATAGCAATGCTTTGCGTCGGTATGGTAATAACGGGGCTTGCCGTCGCTCTCTTCTTCCAAACATACCTCTATCCCCAGGTTTACGACTTTTTTGTTCGGGAGATTTCAAAAAAATACGGCATCGACCGCACAAAATTCAAAATATGCTTTGATACCGCCTGCCTTGTTACGGCTACGGTGTTGTCGCTGCTGTTTTTCGGAAGGCTTGTCGGCGTCGGTATCGGAACTCTTGTTATGACGCTTCTTAACGGAAGGATCATCGGCTTTTTCTATAAGCTGCTTGATAAATTTTGCGAGATAAAGCCGATTTTTCCGAAGGTAAATAAATTGTTTGAAATATAATCCCCGAAGAAGAAAACCCCGTGCTCAAGCTAGCACGGGGCTTTTTTCTTTCCGAAAAATGTTATTTTCCGTGGCGCAAAAGCATAATTACGGAGGAAAAAAGCGGCACGGAAAGGGTTGAGCAAAGCACGGCGAGCATTTCGCTTCCGCTAAGGGAAACGGTCTTAAAAATAGGTTGAAGATACGGAATATATACCGTGCTCAAAACAATGGCGGCGGAGGATATTGCCGCAAAAATAAGCTTTGGGTTGTTAAAAATATTTATGGTAAAAAGGCTTCGGCTTTCGCTTTTGCACTCAAAAACATGAACAAGCTGGGTAAAAACAAGGGTGACAAAGGCGGCGGTTCGGGCGTGCTCAACGCTTTGGCTAATCCCAAGCACAACGGTAAATGCGGCGAGCACGGATATTCCGAGAAGCAGCCCTCTTATAATGATAGTTGAGGCAAGCCCGCCGGAAAATACGGATTCCTCCCGGCCTCTCGGACGCATTTCCATAACATCGTCCTGGGGCGGGTCAAAGCTAAGCGCAATCGCCGGAATACCGTCCGTAACAAGGTTTACCATAAGTATCTGTATCGGCAAAAGTATAACCGGCATACCCATAAGCATACCGAAAAACATTGTAACAACCTCGCCGATATTGCAGGAAAGAAGATAGCGGATAAATTTTCGTATATTCTGATAGATTATCCGCCCCTCCTCAACGGCAGAAACAAGGGTGGAAAAATCATCATCCAAAAGTACTATTCCTCCGGCTTCTCTTGTAACATCGGTGCCGCTTTTGCCCATAGCCACGCCGATGTCCGCCTCTTTAACGGCGGGGGCGTCGTTAACTCCGTCCCCGGTCATTGCAACAATGTGCCCCCGCTTTTTAAGCGCACGGACGATTCTGAGCTTATGGGCGGGAGTGACTCTTGCAAAAACGGAGCAGTGCTCGCAGGCGTGCTCAAATTCTGCCGGCGACAGCAAATCAAGCTGTGCGCCCGTCCGGACATCGGAGGCAGAGCGCGCTATGCGCAGTTTTTTTGCTATGGCAAGGGCGGTTTCCGGGTGGTCGCCGGTTATCATAACCGTGCGTATTCCCGCACGCCTGCATTTGAGCACGGATTCCGCTGCGCCCCGCCTCGGCGGATCCAACATTCCGCAAAAGCCGAGCAAGGTAAAGCCGCTTTCGATTATTTTTCCGCCGGAATAATCCTTATATCCAAGGGCAAGCACCCTAAGGGCACCAGCCGCCATTTCCGAAAGGGCTGCTTTACAGCCGGAAAGTACCTCGGGGGAAAGGCGGCGGTGCTCATTTCCGTCAAGGTAATCCGTACATAGAGGCAAAAGCACATCCGGCGCACCCTTTACAAATACAAAGCCCCGCCCGGCTTTGTCCTTGACCCCTACGGACATAAGCTTTCTTGCGGAATCAAAAGGGATTTCTGCGGTTCTTGTAAATGTTGCGGCTTTTTTCTCCGTCCCGCTGCCGTGCGTAAGCACCATCTCCAAGAGAGCCGCCTCGGTCGGTTCTCCGGAAACCCCGCCGTGCCCGTTTTTCTCGGAATTGTTGCAGAGCGTTGCGCAAAGCAACAAAGGCTCCGAAAGGGCGGAGGGATATGCTCCGCCGAGGGGGATTTTTTTGCCCTCCGGCAAAAAAACCTCCGTTACCGTCATTTTATTCTCCGTAAGGGTGCCGGTTTTGTCGGAGCAAATCACATCTGCACAGCCGAGGGTTTCAACGGAATGCAGCCTTCGGATAAGCGCATTCTTTTTCAGCATACGGGAAACGGCAAGCCCAAGGGAAATTGTTATAACGGCGGTAAGCCCCTCCGGAATCGCCGCAACGGAAAGCGATATTCCCGTAAGAAACATATCAAAAACCGGCTCGCCCCTCAAAATCCCCGTAAGGGTGACTATTACGCAGATTATTATACACCCCGCCGCAATATATTTGCTTAAAACTGAAAGTCGCTTTTGCAGGGGCGTCGCTTCGGTTTTTGTTTCTTTCAAAAGTCCGGCGATTTTCCCCATTTGTGTGTTCATGCCTGTTGCCGTAACAATAAATTCGCCGTGACCGGCGGTTATTGCCGTTCCCATATATACAAAGCCGGGGTTTATATCCTTATCGGAGGCGTTTTTGTCCGGGAGTTTTTGAACGGGGGCGGATTCCCCGGTAAGAAGTGCCTCGTTTGCAAAAAGCTCCGCTGCGAAAAGAACTCTTCCGTCCGCAGGGACCTTGCATCCGGCGGAAAGAATGACCACATCCCCGGGAACAAGGCGGCTTGCCGGAATTTCGGTTTTTACTCCGTCACGGTAAACCGCCGCCTTTGGAGCGGCAAGAGTGCGCAGGCTTTCAAGGGTGCGTTCCGTGCGGTATTCCTGAGAAAACCCAAGCACGGCGTTTATAAAAACAATCGCCATTATAGTAATTGCGTCCGCATATTCCCCAAGCAGCAGGGATATTACCGTGGAGCAAAGCAATATAAGAGTAAGCAGATCCTTAAACTGTGCGGCAAAAATTGCGGCTGCGCTCTGCTTGCCGTCGGCGGAAAGCAGGTTTTCGCCGTGCTTTTCAAGAAGCTCCGCAGCCTTTGCCGAAGAAAGTCCCTTTTGCATAAAATTCCCTCCGTTTCAGAATTATCTATGCGCACAGAGCTTGGATTATTACATTTGACACGGCGGCAATATTAAAGTAAAATATAGAGGAAATTTATTTTTTGGGGGAGGAAAAGATATGCCGGAGGTTTCACTTACCTTTTTGATAGCTGCGGCTGCCGCTGCGCTGTTTATCGGCTTCGGTGCGGCGTTTCTTATTCAAAAATCGAAGATTGCTCCGCTTAAAGCGGAGCTTGAGCACCAAAAAAGAGAAAACACCAGAATAGACGGTGCCGCAAGCCGGGCGGAGCAAAAATGCGGGGAGCTTAATTCCGCTCTTTCGGAGGCGGGCAAGCGGCTTGCGGAGCGGGATTCCGATATACGGAACATTTCCGCAAATCTCGATGACGCACGGAAAAAAATTGCCGAGCTTGAAGAGGAAAACAAAAGCCTAAACAAGCTTCTAACCGTGGCAAGGGCGGAGCAATCGACTGCCGAGGAAGGCAACCGCCAGCTGAAGGCGTGGATAGAAAGCTCGAAGGAGGAAATGAAAAATTCCTTTGCAAGTCTTTCAAAGGACATTACGGAGAATAATTCAAAGGTGTTCCTCGACAGCGCAAATGATAAGCTCGGCGACTTTGCAAAAACCATGGACGAAAAGCTTAAGGGAAATAACGAGGCTGTAAGCGGCGCAGTAAAGCCGGTGGGAAGCGAGCTTAAAGAGCTGCATGAAAAGCTTGCCGGTCTTTCGGAAAAGGTGGAGGGCCTCGGAAAGCAAAGCGGTGAGCTAAAGAACGCAACCGATCTTTTAAGCAGCACTCTTCGCAGCAACAACCAACGGGGAAGATGGGGCGAGGAGCAGCTTCGAAAAGTGGCGGAGCTTTCCGGAATGGTGGAGCACATCGACTTTGAGGAGCAGAGCGTAAACGACGAGGGAAAGCGTCCCGATATGGTGGTTCACCTTACCGGCGGAAGAAGTATCCCCGTGGACAGCAAGGCACCTATGAACGCCTATCTAAGCTATCTTGACGAAACGGACGAGCACGCCCGCCAAAAGTACCTTTCCGACCATGTAAAGGCACTGAAGAGCCATATCGACGCCCTTAACAGAAAGGAATATTGGAAAAGCGAAAACCGATGCGCAGAGATGGTTGCCATGGTAGTTCCTTACGAATCGGGACTGTCCGCCGCCTTTGCCGCAGATAGGGAGATTTTCAGCTACGCCATGCAAAAGAATGTGCTGCTGCTCTCTCCGATGACCTTTTATGCGTTCCTCAAATCCGTTTCCGTCGGTTGGCAGGAAAACGCCATGAGCAAAAACGCAAAGGAAATCGCCGGGCTTGGAAAGGAGCTTATTGACCGCTTTGAAAAATTCCTGAGCCATATCGATAATGTGGGCAAGGCACTTGATAAGGCGAGGGACAGCTATGACGACGCAATGGGTTCATACAGTCGCCGCCTGTCAAAGACCTTTGAACGCTTTAAGCTTATGAGCAGCGGTATGGAAAGCGAAACGCCCCTTTTGGAGCAGGGTAAAAACGAATAATGCGCAAAATAAAAAAAGCCTCGGATTTTCCGTTAAGAAAATCCGGGGCGTTTTTTTGCAAAGAGGATGTTTTATATTTTTTTCGGGCGGTTTTCGTATACCATGCGTATCCCCTCAAGAGGAAGCCGCTGGTCAATATAATCAAAAAGCCCCCGTTCGTTTTCAAAAAGCCGGCTGAAGCCGCCCGTGGCGATAACCTTTGTGTTCGCACCAAGCTCCTTTTTTATGCAGCCGACCATTTTTTCGATTGCGCCTAGATAACCGAGATAAGCTCCGGACTGCATACTTGCAACGGTGTTTTTGCCGATAACCGAACCGGGCTTTACTATCTCGATTTTCGGAAGCTTCGACGCCTTTTCATAAAGAGCGTCCATGGAAATTTTAATTCCGGGATAGATGATACCGCCGAGATATTCGCCCTTTTCGGAAACTGCGTCGCAGGTGGTTGCCGTACCGAAATCAACAACAATAAGCGGTGCGCCGTATTTTTTTATTGCGGCATATGCATCAACAAGGCGGTCTGCGCCGACATCTTTGGGATTTTCATAAAGGTTCGGAATATCGCAGATAAGGTTTTCGCCGATTATATAAGGCTCAAGCCCAAAGTATTTTTTTATTGCGCTTGTTACGGAATAGTTTAGCTGCGGAACAACCGAGCTTATAACAACGGCGTTTACGCTGTTCATGGAGATATGGCGGTGGTCAAAGAATTGGGATGCAAAAAGCCCAACCTCGTCGGAGGAAATATCCCTCTTTGAGCCAAGGCGGAATACGCCGATAAGCTGTTCCTTGTCGTAAATACCAAATTCTATTGTCGTGTTGCCGATGTCGATAACAAGAATCATTGCTGTTTCTCCTTTGCTTTTACAAAGCTGTCGATTGCGGATAAAAAGCCCTCCGCAAAGGCATTAAAGCTGTGTTTTGCGGCAAAATCCCCGCAAGCCGCACCAAGCAGGCGGCGTTTTTCCTCCGGCAAGGCAATAATTGCGGAAACGGCGTTTGCCGTTTCTCCGCTGTTTTTTGTGTGAACAACGGCAACGCCGCCGCATTCGTTCAAAAAAGCGGCGTTTTCCTCCGCTGCGGCAATAACCGGTCTTTTTGCGGAAAGAACCCGCAAAAAAGCTCCGTATTCACAAAAAAGCCCCTGCGCAAAAGTGTTTTCACCAATAAAGGCGGCGTCTGCGGCGGAAAGTACAAAGGGAATATCCTCCGGCGGAACCCCGTCATAAAAGAAAACCTCCGTAACGCCGTTTTCCCTTGCAATGCGCCTAAGGGCTGCCTTGTATTCGCCCTCGCCGCAAAGAGCAAGGGAAAAACGCTTTCCAAAGCCCTTTGCCGCAATAATAAGCTCTTCGAGAGAGCGGTCTTTTTCAAGCTCCCCGCAATAGCACAGCGTAAAAATTCCGTCGCAGGAGAGAGCCGCAACGGAATCCCGAACAGCTATTGCCTTTTCCGAAGGGGAGCGGGGCTTTTCCGGGTACGGCGGCGCAATAAGCCGCCCGAAGGAAGCCTCCGAGCAAAATTTCGGGTAAAATCCAAAAAGTGCGCCGCTGCTTTCCGCCGGGCTGTTGCCCCGCAAAAGCAGCCTTAAAGCCATGAGCACGGCGGGGGAAACCGCTCCCCGCAAAATATTGCGGTATGAGCACGGAAAAGCGGAAACGAGCACCGCTCCGGAAAGCTCCGAAAGCCTTTTTCCTGCGCCGAAGCAAAAGGGCAGGGCGGAGGAAAAAATCACTGCGTCGGGCTTAAAAAGCCCGGCAAGAACGGCGGCGTTTTGCCTCAAACGCTTTTCAAAAAGAAAATATTTTTCTCCGGAAAAGCCGCCGTTTTTGCCCTCTGCAGAAACAAAAAGCGAAAGAACCCCGTCCTCGCCGGAATATTCAAAAAGTCCTGCGCCGAGAGAGCCGCTTTCCGCCGCAGTAATAAACAGCACATTGTGCTTTTTTGCAAAGGCTTTTGCAAGCTCCCGGCTGCGGTCAAAGTTTTCTGAGGCAATGCGGCGCAAAAGCCGCTGTTTTTGGCTTCTGCCGGAAAATTTGCCTATGGGCAAAAGCCCGTCATCAATAATCGCTATGTTCAAAAAAAGCGCACCCGCCTTTTCGAAAAAATGTAATACCGTATGTATTCTTTACGAAAAGGCGGAATTTATGCGGTTTTTGTAAGGCTATTTCTCAATTTTATCCACATCGGAGAGGGCAAGCTCCAAAAGCTTGGAAACGCCCTCCTCCTGCATGGTAACGCCGTAAAGGCGGTCGGCGTGCTCCATGGTTCCACGGCGGTGGGTAATGGCGATAAACTGCGTGCCGTCGGTAAGGCGAAGAAGATAATCCGCATAGCGGTCAACATTTGCCTCATCAAGGGCTGCTTCGATTTCGTCAAGTATGCAGAAGGGAGCGGGGCGAACCTTTAAAATCGCAAAATAAATCGCAATGGCAACAAAGGTTTGCTCTCCGCCGGAAAGGGAAGCAAGGTTGTTTATAATTTTGCCCGGAGGCTGCACCGTAATTTCAATGCCGGATTCCAAAACATTGTCCGGGTCGGTAAGAGAAAGCTTTCCCTCGCCGCCGCCGAAAAGCTCCCGGAACACAACGGTAAAGTTCCCCGCAATCTGAGTAAACCTGTCAAGGAAGATCGTGCGCATCTGGTTCATAAGGCTCCTTATAAGGCTGCGCAGGTCGTCCCTTGATTTTTCGGCGTCCGTAATTTGTGTTTTATAGAACTCATACCGCTCGCTTACGCTTTTATATTCCTCTATTGCGGAAAGGTTTACGGAGCCGAGGGCTTTTATCTTGCTCTTCAGCTCGGAGAGCCGCCGCTGAGCCTTTTGCGGCTCGGTGATATCTATGCAGATTTCCTCCGCCATGCTGAAGGTCGTGTCATAGTCCTCCCAAAGCTGGCTGATAATGCCGTCATATTCCCGCTGCATTTCGCCAAGGCGGCTGCGGGCTTTTTCAAGCTTTTTGGAGGCTTCCTCCCGCCGAACGACAATACCCTTTTGCGCTTCGCGCTCTTGAGAATTGCGCTGCTCAAGCTCTCTCCGCTTTCCGAAAAAGGCTTCGATTTCCGCTTCCGTTTCGGAGCAGAGCTTTTCAAGCTCTGCTTTTTTCTGTTCAAAATCGGCGATTTTTTGTTTAAGGGCGGAGTTTTGCTCCTTTGTCTGTGCCTGCTTTTCGGAAAGCTCGGCGATTTTTTCTTCCCGCCTGTCACGGCTTTCAAGAAGCTCGGCGATTTTTTCCTTTGCGTAGTCGATTGCGCTTTTTGCGCCGGCTTCCTCAACGGCAAGGGAATGAAGTTTTTCGCCTATATCCTCCGCTTCTTTTGCGATGGCGGCTTCCTCGGCTGCGATTTTTTCGCTCTCTGCGGAAATTTCGCCGCTTATTTTGTTGCTCTTTTCAAGCCGTGCGGAACATTCCTCGATGTGCTTTTGTTCCTCGGCAATTTCTGCGGAAAGCTTTCTTTGGTATTCTTCCGCTTCCTCGCCGGCTTTTTTTGCGTCGGAAATTTGCATAACAAGGCGTTTTTTCTCGCCCTCGGCACGGATACGATCCTCCGCAAGAGTGCGAAGTTCGCTTTCCGTTGCAACGGAATCCGCCTCAAGGGCGGATATTTCCGCAGAAAGACGGTCAAATTCGCCCTGAGTTGCGGAAAGCTCGGCGGCTTTCTTTTTTGCTTTTTCAATAAGCTCGTCAATTTCCTGCCTTCTGGAGAGAAGACCGGCGGATTTTACACTGGAGCCGCCGGTAAGGGAGCCGCCTGCGTTTACAAGCTGCCCGTCAAGGGTGACAATTCGGAATTTATAGCCGAATTTTTTTGCAATGGAAACGGCGCAGTCCAAATCCTCCGCAACGGCGATTCTTCCGAGGACGCTTTTTACTATGCCGTCGTATTTTTTATCATATGTAACAAGGTCGCAGGCAACGCCGATAAATCCGTCGCAGGCGGAAAGCCCGCGCTCCTCAAGGCGGCTTCCGTGAACGGAGGTAATGGGCAGGAAGGTAACTCTGCCTCTGCCTTGGTCTTTAAGCATTTTTATTGCACGCTTTGCGGCGTCTTCGTCGGTAACAACAACATTTTGAAGAGCCGCAGCAGCAGCGGTTTCTATGGCAAGGCTGTATTTGCTTTCTACGGAAAGGATTTTGGAAACCGGCTCGAGTATTCCCCGAAGTGCACCAGAGGAGCCTTTGTCCAAAACAAAGCGAACGCTTTGTCCAAAGCCCTCCATGCTGCGCTCCATGTCCTGAAGGACCCTTGCCCTTTGATTAAAGGCGTCGGCTTCCTTTGCGATTTTTTCACGGTTTTCTTTAAGGGCGGAGAGCTTGTTTTCAAAAATTCCCCGCTTCATGGCTACGCCGGCTTTGCTGTTATTAAGGCTTTCGGCTTTGTCGTCAATATCCTCGATAAGGGCGGCGGCTTCTTTAAGGTCTTTTTCATACCCGGCGATGATTGCTCCCCGCTGCTCTGCGGAAAGAGAAATCTGTTCAAGCCGCTCCTTGCTCTGTTCAATATTTCTTTTTGCGGAGGAAAGCAAAAACGTGGAGTTTGCAATATCGCTTTTTACCCTTTCTGCGGCTTCTTCGTTGGAACGGCGGCTTTGAGCAATAATGCTGCGCCGCTTTGCAATGTCCTCCTGCGCAGCGGAAAAAACGCCTTGTTTTTCCGCAATAAGGTCGAGGGCTTGCTCTTTTTCGGAAAGCTCCTTTTGCTTTTCCGCAATGGCATTTTCGCCCTTGCCGCCGTCGGCGGAAAGCTCGCCTATTTCCGAATCAAGACGGCTTATCTCATCAAGGTTGTGCCTTATGTCGCTTTCACAAACGGCGGCATCCTTGACAAGATCCGCCGCAGCTTCTTTGTTGTCGGAAACAAGGCGGCGTTTTTCCTCAATGGAAAAGTCAACTCCGCGAATGTCCTCGGAAATGGAGGTCATGCGCTCCTCAGCCCTGTTATAGTCGCTGTCGAGGGTATCGTATTCCGATTGGAATACGGCGATGGTGCCGTTTTGCTCCGAAAGCTGCCCTTTAAGGTAATGCAGCCTGCGCATCCATAGGGAAACCTCAAGGGTCTTTTTCTCATCGGAATATTCGATAAATTTTTTTGCTTTTTCCGCCTGCTCAAGAAGGGGACCGACCCGTTCCTCAAGCCCGCCGAGAATATCCCGCAGGCGCAAGAGGTTTTCGTCCGCTTTGGAAAGGCTGCGTTCCGCCTCCTCCTTGCGGTAACGGAATTTTGAGATGCCGGAGGCCTCCTCAAAAATTTCTCTGCGCTGGTTTGGCTTTGCTCCGACAATTTCGGAGATTTTGCCCTGTCCGATAAGGGAATAGCCGTCCCTGCCAAGACCCGTATCCATAAACAGCTCGTTTACATCTTTAAGGCGGCATACTTTTTCGCAAATGCGGTATTCGCTTTCGCCGTTGCGATAGTATTTTCTGGAGATAACCACCTCGTCGTTGTCAACGGGAAGGCTTCTGTCGGCGTTATCAAGGCAAAGGCGCACCTCCGCAAAGCCGTGAGCATGGCGCAGGGCTGTTCCGTTAAAAATTACATCTTCCATTTTTGCCCCACGCAGGGCTTTTGTGGACTGTTCGCCCAAAACCCAGCGCACGGCGTCGCTTATATTGCTTTTTCCGCTTCCGTTCGGACCGACTACGGCGGTCATTCCCCGCCCAAAGTTAAGGCGGGTTTTGTCCGGAAAGGATTTGAAGCCCTGAAGCTCAAGATATTTTAAGAACAATTCGTCACTTCCTTGTTTGTAAGGATAAAAGCCGTAATGCTTTTTGAGCACGGAAAAACCCTTCGTGCTCAAAATTCCGCATTAACGCAAAAGTCACCGGAGGAAAAGCCTTCGTCCTCCCGGATTTTTATTTCATAGCCAAGGCTGCGCCAATATTCAAGGTTACTGCGGTGCTGTCCGGCGCATTTTGAAACATCGCTTTTTGCAACGGAAAGCACATATTTTCCCTTTGGCAGCCTTATGAGCATAGGCTCGATTTTTTTGCGGAAGCGAAGGCTCTCGCAAATTTCGCGAAAAGCCGGGTGATAAGGTCCCGCAACAAGATTTTCCTCAAGAGAACGCTCCGCATGAAGCCCAAGGCGGATCACATTGATTTTATAAAGCTCAAATATATCAAGAAGCTCAGCGCAAAGAGCGGCGGCTTCCTCCACCGTTTGGGGGGTATATTCACCGCTTTCGTACCATTTTGCCATAAGGGTGTTTTTGAGCACGAGGGCGGGATATATGCGCATTGTGTCCGGCTTTAACGCAGCAAACTGAGCAGCGGTAAGTAAATCAAGGTGCTCGTCGCTTCCGGGCATACCGGTCATCATCTGTAAACCGAGGGAAAAGCCTGCCTCCTTAATAAGCCCGCAGGCTTTTTTTGTATCCTCAAATGTATGTCCTCTTAGGTTTTTTTCAAGGACTGCGTCGCTGCTGCTCTGTGCCCCAAGCTCAACGGAGGTTACGCCGTATTCCTTGAGCACGGAAATTATGTGTTCGTCAACGGCGTCCGGGCGGGTGCTTAGGCGTATTCCGGAAAAGGCACCCCGGCGCACCCATTTTGCCGCAGGCTCCAAAAGACTGCGCATAAGCTCTTCCGGAATCATGGTAAAGCTTCCGCCAAAAAAGGCAATTTCCGATTTTTCGCCAAAGCCCCGCAGCTCTCTTGCGGCTTTTTTAAGGGTAAGGTCAACCTCCTCCGGCGTCGGCACGCCGGATTCCCCGGTTATGGAATTTTGGTCGCAAAATGAGCACCGGTGCGGGCACCCTACCATCGGGACAAAAAAAGCTACATTTGCGTGCTTCATTCGCCCATCAGCTCCAGTGCCTCTTTTGCCGCAAGTTGCTCTGCGGATTTTTTGCTTTTGCCGATTCCGTGACCTATAATATTGCTGTTGAGCATTACATTGACCTCAAAGCGTTTGTCGTGGTCGGGTCCGCTTTCTTTAACAAGCATATACGAAAGGCGTTCCTCCGGGTTTTTCTGAATAATCTCCTGAAGAAGAGTTTTATAATCCTTAAACGGAACATTTTCCACATGGGCAAGGGTGCGCTTTACAAAGCCGAGCACAAAAACCGTTGCCGGTTCAATTCCGCCGTCAAGATATATTGCGGCAAGCACCGCTTCAAAAGCGTCTGCAAGAATGGAGGGGCGTTCCCGTCCGCCCATAAGCTCCTCGCCGTGACCGAGGCGCAAAAAATCTCCAAGATGCAGCTCCGTAGAAAATTCGCAAAGGGATTTTTCGCATACAAGGGAGGCACGCATTTTGGTAAGCTCCCCTTCGGGAAGCTCCGTGTAGTTCTCAAAGATATAATCCGAAACAATGATGCTCAAAACCGCATCGCCGAGGAATTCCTGACGCTCGTTATATTCGATATGTCCCCTAACCTCGTTTGCAAAGGAGGAATGGGTCACTCCGACCTCGAGGAAATGGCGGTTTTTGAAGGTGTATCCAAGGTTCTTTTCAAGCTCATGAAGATTTTGAAAACCGTTAGCCGTGCTCATGCTCAAGCCTCCTTTTGTGCAGCGACCGCTGCGGAAATCGTTCCTATAACATCCCGTTCGCAAAATGTTTTTGCCTGGCGGATCGCATTCATAAATGCCTTCGGGTCGCTGCTTCCGTGGGCTTTTATAACCGGCTTTGCAATACCGAGAAGGGGCGCACCGCCTCTTTCGGTGTAATCCATACTCTTTTTGAACTCTGCAACGCCCTTTTTCATAGTAAGTGCGCCAAGCTTTGTAAAGAAATTACGCAGCATGATGCCCTTAAACTTTTTGCCGAATGCGCTGCTCAAGCCTTCGGTAAGCTTGAGCACCACATTGCCGGTCCAACCGTCCGCAACGGCAACATCGCAAACTCCGCGGGGCAAATCCCTCGGTTCGATATTTCCGATAAAGTTAAAATCGGCTGCTTTCATAAGCTTGTATGCTTCCTTTTGAAGCTCGCCGCCCTTGCTTTCCTCTGCGCCGATATTGATAAGACCGACCTCCGGGTTTTCAACTCCCTCGACTCGGTTCATATAAATGCTGCCCATGGAGCCGAACTGGCAAAGCATCTCCGGGCGGCATTCCACATTTGCCCCAAGGTCAAGAAGCATATAGCTGCGGTCAAGTCCGGGAATTACGGAGGCAAGTGCCGCCCGCTTAATTCCCTTTATGCGCTTTACAATAAGGGTTGCGCCGACGACGATTGCGCCGGTGCTGCCTGCGCCGACATAGGCGTCGCCCTTTCCGTCGGCAAGTGCTTTAAGCCCGACGGAAAGGGAGCTTTCCTTATAGCTCTTCATAACCTCCGTCGGCTCTGCGCAAACCGGCATAACAAGGGGTGCGTCGATAAATTCAAATCCGGAAATTCCGTTTTCCTCGCAAATTTTGCGCATTTCCGCTTCGTTGCCGACGGCAACAATATCAACGCCAAGCTCCTTTGAAGCCATTGCCGCCCCAAGCATCGGTGCAAGGGGGGCGTTATCGCCGCCATACATATCAATTATAATTTTCATAAAACCGCCTCCAATTCTTCAACGGCTCTTGCGGCAAGGGCGGCGTAACGCTCGTCCTTATGCCGGATTTTCTTTTCAAGCGGAGGCAAAATCCCCATATTTGCGCCCATTGGCTGAAAATTGCTTACGCTTTCATCGGTTATGTAGTTAATAAGTGCGCCAAGCATTGTTGCTTCGGGAAGAATAAGCGGCTTTTCCCCAAGGGCAAAGCGTGCTGCGTTTATTCCGGCAACAATGCCGCTTGCGGCAGATTCCGTATATCCCTCAACCCCGGTAAACTGACCCGCAAAAAAGAGCCTCGGTTCGCTTTTAAGAGAAAGGTTTTTTGCAAGAAGGCGGGGAGAATCCATAAAGGTATCTCTGTGCATAACTCCATAGCGGACAAATTCCGCATTCTCAAGACCCGGAATCATGGAAAAGACCCGCTTTTGCTCGCCGAATTTAAGGTTCGTTTGAAAACCGACTATGTTATACATCGTTCCGGCGGCATTTTCCCGGCGGAGCTGGATGTTCGCCCAGGGGCGGCGACCGGTTTTCGGATTTGTAAGTCCAACAGGGCGCAGCGGACCGTAGCGCAGGGTATCCCGCCCTCTGCCCGCCATAATTTCAACCGGCATACAGCCCTCGTAAACATTCGGGTCGGCAACATCAAATTCGTGCAGGGGGGCACGCTCCGCAGAAACAAGGGCGTCATAAAATGCATCGTATTCCTCCCGCTCCATGGGGCAGTTGATATAGTCCGCTTCGCCGCGGTCGTACCTTGCGCCAAGAAAAACCCGCTCCATATCAATGGAATCTGCGGTTACTATGGGCGCAACCGCATCGTAGAAGGAAAGGGTCCCGCCGAATTTCTGCCGAAGGCTTTCCGCAAGGGCGTCGGAGGTAAGCGGACCCGTTGCCGCTATTACAATTCCCTCTTCCGGGAGGGCGGTGACCTCTTCGGTAACAATTTCGATATTCGGGTCGGATTTTATTTTATCCGTAATGTATTCGGAAAAAAGCTCTCGGTCAACCGCAAGGGCACCGCCGGCGGCAACGGCGGTTTTATCCGCCGCCTCCATGGTAATTGAGCCGAGGCGGCGCATTTCTTCTTTAAGCAGACCGGCGGCGGATTCAAGGCGCATTGCTTTTAGAGAATTTGAGCATACAAGCTCGGCAAAGCCGTCGCTTTTTTGCGCCGGAGTGTGCTTTTTCGGTTTCATTTCAAAAAGACGAACCTCAAAGCCGAGGGAGGAAAGCTTGTGCGCAGCCTCGCACCCGGCAAGACCTGCGCCGATAACGGTTATTTTTGTCATTATTTTTTCTCCAATGCCCGCTGATAGCCGCAATCCGGGTCGGGGCAATAAATTCTTGCGTCCTTTCCTTTTTTCACAAAAAGGCTTTTTCCGCAAACGGGGCATTTTTCCGCAAGGGGTGCGTCCCATGTCATAAATCCGCAGGTTGGGTTGTGCTCGCACCCATAATATGATTTTCCCGTTTTCGATTTTTTTGCAAGGATTTTTCCGCCGCAAAGAGGGCATACACCGGGGGTCTCAACAACTATGCGTTTTGTGTTTTTACATTCGGGGTAACCGGGGCAGGCAAGAAATTTTCCAAAGCGACCGTTTTTAATCACCATTTTACGCCCGCATTTTTCGCATACAACATCGCTTTCCTCTTCCGGAACTTTAATTTTCTCGCTGCCCTGGTTTTTCTGCGCAACTTCAAGCTCCTTGGAAAAATCGTCGTAAAACTTTCTCATCATGTTTACCCAATCGGTTTTTCCCGCCTCAACCTTATCAAGGTCCTTTTCCATCTTTGCGGTAAAGCCTACATCTATGATGTTCGGAAAATGCTCCCGAATAAGGTCGGTTATAACCATACCGAGGCTTGTCGGTTTAAGGGCTTTGCCCTCCCGCTCAACATAATTATGAGAAAGTATTGTTGTAATAATAGGGGAATAGGTGCTTGGACGACCGATTCCGTTTTCCTCAAGTGCTTTGATAAGCGACGCTTCGGTAAAGCGGCTTGGGGGAGCGGTAAAATGCTGGTTTGGTTTAAGCTCCCGGACCTTTAGCACATCGCCCTCGGCGGCGTGCTTGGGTACGGAGGATTTTTCCTCGTCGCCATAGGGATAAAGCACCGTAAAGCCGTCAAACCGCACGGTAAAGCCGGAGGACTTAAAGCCGTAATCCCCGGCTGCAATGTCGATGGAAACGGTATCGTAAAGTGCAGCAGCCATTTGGCTTGCAATAAATCTGTCCCAAACAAGCTTATAGAGCTTATATTGGTCGGAGGAAAGGCAGTCTTTAAGCTTTGCGGGAGCAAGCCCCGGCATTGTCGGACGAATTGCCTCGTGGGCGTCCTGAACATTGCCCTTTGACTTATAAACCTTTGCGGAGGAGGGAAGATACTCCTTGCCGTAAACCTGACCGATGTATTCGGCTGCGGCGGCTCTTGCTTCCGCAGAAACACGAAGAGAGTCGGTCCTCATATAGGTAATAAGACCTACTGCGCCCATTCCTGGAACATCAACGCCCTCATAAAGCTCCTGAGCAATGCGCATGGTGCGCCGGGATTGGAAGCCAAGCTTTAGCGAAGCCTCCTGTTGGAGGGTGGAGGTTATAAACGGCGGAGCGGGCTGTTTTTTTCTGATGCTTTTCTTTACTCCGGAAACGGTAAAGGGCACATTTTTAAGCTCCTCAAGAACGGCGTTTGCCTCATCGCCGGTGTGAATATCAAATTTTTCGTCGTTTTTTGTCTGGAGCTTTGCAGCAAAGGCGGAGGTTTCGCCTTTTTCGCAAAGCTTTGCGTCTATGCTCCAATATTCCTCGGGAACAAAGCCCTCGATTTCCCTTTCCCGGTCAACAATAAGGCTTACCGCAACGGATTGGACTCTTCCGGCAGAAAGGGAGCTTCCGCCACGAATGTTCTTCCAAAGAAAAGGGCTTAATTTGTATCCCACTATTCGGTCAAGGACCCTGCGCCCCTGTTGGGCATTAACAAGGTCAAGGTCGATGCAGCGGGGTGCAGCCATGCCCTGTTCAACGCCGTATTTTGTAATCTCGTTAAAGGTAACTCTGTTCGGCTCGTCCATCGGGATACCGAGAAGCCTTGCAAGATGCCAGGAAATTGCTTCTCCCTCACGGTCGGGGTCCGTTGCAAGATAAACATTTTTTGCGGCGGCGGCCTCTTTTTTAAGGCTGCGAACAAGGTTCTCCTTGCCGGAAATAAGGATATACTGGGGAGTAAATCCGTGGGCGGTATCTATCCCAAGGGTGGTTTTCGGAAGGTCCCGAACATGACCCATGGAGGCGGCGACCTCATAATCGGGTCCAAGGTATTTTTCTATGGTTTTTGCTTTGGCAGGGGACTCCACAATAACAAGGTTTTTTGCGCCTTTTGAGGAGCTTTTTGAACTTTTGGTTTCCTGTGCCATAATTGACCCCCTAATTATATTAGAAATTACTTTTTTGTTTATTCAAGACGGAACCGCCGCCCGGAAACGGCAACTGCGGCACCGAAAATTTCAAGCTCCGTCAGTGCGGCGGCGGTTTGCTGAGAGGACAGCTGCGCCATCTCCGAAAGCTCGTCCGCAGAGTGCGGCTCAAAGTCGAGCACGGCGTAGACTGCTTCCGCCTCCGGCGAAAGCCCCGCCGGAGCGGGCTTTTTTATTTTAAGCTCCGCCTTGTGCGGGCTGTGCTCGGGAAGAGAGCGTGCGCTGTTTTTCTGCTCCATAATGTGAACGGAAAGCTCTTTTTCCGCAATTTCAAAAGCCTCGGGATATTCGTCCGCATATTCCGAAAGAATATCCGCCGCACTTGCAACGGGTATTGCGCCGCTTCTTAAAAGCCGCAGGGTGCCCTGGGAGGTGGGGCGAAGAACATCCGCCGGAACGGCAAATACATCACGCCCCTGTTCTGCGGCAAGATGTGCGGTTATGGAGGTCCCGCTTCTTGCGGCCGCCTCAATTACACATATGCCAAGGCTCATTCCGGAAACAATGCGGTTGCGAATGGGAAAAAAGCTGGATTGCGGCTCCGCTTCCGGAGAAAATTCGCTTATAACTGCGCCGTTTTCGATGATTCGCTCTTTAAGCTCCTCGTTTTCCGGCGGAAATGTGTTCAAAATCCCGCAGCCCTGTACGGCTACGGTCTTGCCGCCTGCGGCAAGACAGGCTTCGTGGCAGGCGGTATCCGTTCCTGCGGCCATTCCGCTTACAACAAGCGCACCGGCTTTTCCAAGCCCGCCGGCAACGGCAACGGAAATTTTTCTTCCGTAGTCGCTTATTTTTCTTGTGCCGACCGTTCCTATGGCGGGCATTTGATTAAGGCAGGAAAGGTCGCCCTTCGCATAAAGAACCGCAGGTGCGGTATCAATTTCAAGAAGCTTTTGCGGATATTCCGGAGATGTGCGGCAAAGCACCCTTGCGCCAAAGCTCTCCGCTTTTTCAAGGGCGATTTCCGCTGCGGAAATATCCGTGGAGCGTATTTTTATGGCGTTATAGCCGCTTATTCTGCCGATTGCTTTTATTCCGCTTTCTCCGGCAAGAAAAAATTCCTCCGGGTCGGGAAATTTTTTGAGCACGGCGTCAATAAGCGGGCTTCCCGGCTGTATTGCAAGCCCAAGCCAAATCCAATGCAGTATGCTCATAATATATTACCCACAGAAAGACGGCTCCGTCCCCGTTTGGAGGGCAGCCGTGTATATAAGAATCGCTGCGGCGGAGGCGGCGTTAAGGCTTTCCGCCCGCCCCGGCATGGGAATCATAACCGTTTTGCCGCATTTTTCAATAACCCTCGGGGAAAGACCGTTGCCCTCGTTGCCGATAACAATGCAGCTTTTTTCGGAAAAACGAATATCGGGAAGTAAAGCCGCCTTTTTGCTAAGGGCTGCGGCGTAGGTGAAAACTCCGTGCTCATCAAGCAGGGAAAGGGCTTCCTCCGTGCTCGGGAATACGGCAAAGGGCAGCCGAAAGAGGCACCCCATTGCGGAGCGCAAAACCTTTGGCGAATAAACATCGGCGCAGGAGCACAAAAGAACTCCTCTGACATTCATAGCCTCGCAGGTGCGCAAAATTGTGCCTATATTGCCCGGATCCTGAAGCTCCGAAAGAAGAACGAATACTCCGTTTTTTTCAAAATCCGGCGGGTTTTCAACCATTCGGCAAACGGCAAAAACCCCTTGAGGGGATTTTGTTTCGCTTATTTTTTCGGAAACACCGCCGCTGATATAATATACCTCCGGGGCTGCGGAAATAAGGGCGGAAACAAAATCCGGATAACGCTTTTCCGCTTCCTCCGTTACAAAAAGCCGCAGCACCTCTGCGCTGCTTTTAACTGCCTCAAAGCAGGCTCTCGCTCCCTCCGCCACAAAAAGCCCGGTTTCCCGGCGGGATTTTTTGTTGCGAACAAGTGCGGCAGCCTCTTTGATAAGCGGATTTTCTCGGCTTGTAATGAGCATTGTAATTCTCCGTATTTTTGTAATTTATAGGAAATTATAGGCGGCAAAACTCCCGGCAAAATTTATCTTTATATAAAGCAATTCGCCCGAGCTAAAATAACCCGGGCGTTTTTTGTCGAAATTAAAGGGCTTTTTTTGCCTGTTCGCAAAGAGCGGTAAAGCCTGCTGCGTCATGAATTGCCATCTCGGAGAGCATCTTTCTGTTAAGAGTTACGCCGGATTTTTTAAGACCGTTCATGAAGGTGGAATAGTTCATTCCGTTCATCTTGCAGCCTGCGGAGATACGGGTAATCCAGAGCTTTCTGAATTCTCTCTTTTTCTGTTTTCTGCCGATAAATGCATAGCGGCCGGACTTCATAACTGCCTGTTTTGCGGTTCTAAACAGTCTGTGTCTTGCGCCATAATAACCTTTAGCAAGCTTCAATACCTTTTTTCTTCTTTTATGGGACATGATCCCGCCTTTAACACGAGCCATTGTATTTAACCTCCGTAATATGTCTTGTTTTCGTTAAGATGAGAAAGATTTAAGCAGCCGCAAAGCCATCAGGCATAGGGCATGATCTTTCTGAGCTTCTCCATGTTGGTGCAGTCTGCATAGGTTGCATGACGGAGATTGCGTTTACGCTTGGAGTCCTTGCTCTGGGAATTGAGCTTGTGGGATTTGAAAGCTTTATTGCGTTTTACCTTTCCGTCTTTGGTAAAGCGGAAGCGTTTTTTTGCGCCGGAATGAGTTTTAAGCTTTGCGTTCATTTTTGTGTTCCTCCTGATAAATCATTGCAAAAAGCAAATATTAAACGAACTTATTTTGGGGATTTGGAAGAGATAACAACGACCATGCTTCTTCCTTCAAGCTTGGGCTGCTTATCAACGGAGCCAACCTCGGCGCAGCCGTCGATAAACTTTTGGATTATCGTTGCGCCAAGCTCCGGATGAGCCATTTCTCTTCCGCGAAAGCGAACGGAAACCTTTACCTTGTTGCCGTCGCCGAGGAATTTAACGGCGTTTCGCAGCTTTGTGTTAAAATCGTTGGTATCAATGTTAAGGGAAAGCCTTATTTCCTTGACCTCGATTATTTTTTGATTTTTCTTTGCTTCTTTTTCACGCTTTGCCTGTTCAAAACGATATTTGCCGTAATCCATAATGCGGCAAACATGGGGAGTGGCAGTGGGCGCAATCTCTACAAGATCAAGATTTTTTTCGGCGGCAATGGCAAGAGCGTCCTTTACGGAAATTATGCCGAGCTGAGAGCCGTCGGAATCGATTACGCGAACTTCTTTTTCGCGAATCTCCTCATTGATAAGCAGTTCCTGTTTTGCTATGGCTTAACACCTCCAAATAATAAAAAAGTGCGGATACAAAGAAAGCACCGCACAGAGTTCTTCCGGCAGCGAAAATAAAAAATCCGCTTTTGCCGGAGCTTTGTTTGCCGCACCGCATTTTGTATGGGACGGCGAGAACGGTTCGTTCTGCTTCTTTGTACAAAATATTATATAGCCGAAAAGCCCCTTTGTCAAGGGGCTTTTCCTACAAAATCACATATTTAAGAGAGGAAAACACAAAAAAATCGGCTATGCCGCAAGAACAAGAACCGCAGCGGTTGCAGAAATTACGCAAACGACCGTGCCGAGAATAAATTCCCTTACCGTATGGCGTTTTGTGACAAGAGAAGCCCAAAATATAATTCCGTACATGATCGCACAGGGTAAAAGTGCGCCAAAACCGAAATAGTATGTTGCAAAAAACATAGGGCTTGTCACGCTGCAGGCGTGACCGCTGGCACGGATTTTTATAACCTTATTAAATAGCACAAGCATAAGCAGGGAAATAAGATACGCCGCAAAAATCGTAAGCACGGGCTTTGAGCACCGGGCAAAAAGCGCATACAAAAATCCCCCCATGTATCCCGCCACGCTAAAAACAAAGGCGGTCTTTCTCTGCATGGGTCTGCCGCCCTTTCGTAAAGAGGGAACAACCGCCGCAGCCGGATAGGCAAGGGCGGGGATTATTGCAAGAAAGACAAGGGAAGCAATAAATTCCCCGGTATTTGCAAAAACTCCGTCCCTAAAGAAATACAGCAGCGCAAGAAGATACGCAACCATAAGAGGCGGAACCGAGATAACCCGAATAAGCATTGCGACCTTTTGTTTCAACAAATCACCTCAAAAGCAGTTTTGAAAATATATGATACAGCCGCATTGTTATGGAATTATTATGGAAAAGTGAAAAACAAGCGAACGCAGCCTATACCCAAAGCTCCCGCCCAAAGCGGAAGGACCATATTACCGAACCCTCAACCGGTCTTCCGAGGGATGCGGAAAGCAGCAGCCGGTACATATGGAGCTGCGCCGCATAGCGGAAACGAAGCTCCTCTATGTCCTCAACAAAATCGGTTTTGTAATCAAGGATATACAGCTTTCCGCCGGATTCAAATACACAGTCCGCAACGCCCTGAACGGTAATCTTGTCCTCCGGGGCTGCGTTTTCATAGCCAAGCTCCGCCGCAGGCAGGCTTTGCAGGAAGCGCAGTTCCCTTTTTACCCAAGGGGAACTCTCGATTAGGAGGTAAAGCTCACTTTCAAAGAAAGCCCGCACTTTTTCCGGATTTATGGAAGCGGCTTGCTTTTGTGTGATAAAATCAAGCTTTTCAAGGCGTTCGATTTCCGCTTTCGGGTCGGATTTTGCCAAAGCAAAGTCGCAGAACTGCATAAAAGTATGAAGCGCAGTTCCTCTTGCCGCTCCGGAGAGGGAACCGCTTTGCGGTTCTGCGGAAAACAGCAATTTTTTGTGCATTTCTCCGTGGGTAAGGGCGGAAACGCCCGCCTTTGCCGGAATGGTCTGTGCCGCCGCAAAGGGATATTCCCAACCGGTGTTTGCCAAAAGAGCGTTTGTGATTTCCGGATCCGGTTCGGGGGCTGCGGCTTCTGCGGCGGTTTCCTCGGCAAAGGCTTTCTCGGAGGGCGGGGCGGTTATGCAAAAACTCCAGCGGGTTTCGTCGGGCAAAACGGCGGATTCCGTCAAGCCTGCAACGGTGCGCAGATTGGCTGCGTCCGGGTGGCGTAAAAGGGCGGAAAATATCCAGTCGGACTCTTTTCCGGAGCCGGAAACAAAAAACGGGTCCATAACCCGTTCTTCGCCGACGGATTGAGCAAGAGAGGAAAGGTATTTTTCCGCATTTTTTACGGCGCAGGTTACGATTAGGTTTTCCTTTGCACGGGTCAATGCAACATAGAGTATGCACATTTCCTCCTCAACGGAGGTTTGGTGCGCTTTAAGGCGCAAAGCCTCCTGCGGAACGGTTGAAAAGCGTATTCCGGTATTTTTATCTCTGCGGGCGCAGGCAAAGCCAAGCTCGGAATGGAGCGTCACGCTGCCGTTGTCAAGCCGAAATTTTCTTGCGGTTCCCGAGAGAAAAACAACGGGGAATTCAAGCCCCTTTGAATTATGTACGCTCATAATATGCACGCAGTTGCTTCCAAAGCCGGAGCAGCCCGCCGTGGGAACATCAATGCCTCCGGATTCCGCTCTTGAAACAAATCTCAAAAAGGCGGAAAGCCCGTGAAAACCGGCATCCTCGCAATCCGCCGCCTGCTTTACAAGCAGCCGCAGGTTGGCAAGACGCATTTCTCCGTCCTTGCAGGCACGCATTATCTGCGGATAGGAGGTAAGGCGGTAAAACAGCTCAATGACGGAATCGGAGCTTTCCGCAGCGGCAGCCCGGCGGATTTCCGAAAGAAGGCGGAGAAAATCCGCCTCTTTTTCGCCGCCGCCCTCCGCCGCAAGCTTTACCGCCGAATAAAGCGGAATGTTTCGCCCCAAAAGGCGGATTTTCGCAAGCTCCTCCGGGGTAAATGCAAATATCTCGGAAAGCATGGCACCGGCAAGAGGAATATCAAGCAGAGGGTTGTCCGCCGCTTTAAGCACATTAAGAACGGCGGCGACCTCCGGGCGGGAATAAAGCCCGCCGTCCTTGCCGTAGCTGTAATTTATCCCAAGATTGCGCAGGGCGTCCGCAAAAGCAGGCCCCTGGTTGTTTGTATAGCGCAAAAGAATACAGATGTCGGAATATTCAACGGGGCGGACGCCCTCCTTTGAGGAAACGGGCATTTTGCTTTGAACCATATCGTAAATGCGCCTTGCAACAACGGCTGCTTCGGACTTTGCGACGCTTTCGTCCCCGTATTCAACAATAATGCCCTCGTTGCGGATAATTCCGTCCTCCGGAAAGGAAGCCTCCGCAATAAGCTTTTCCTCCTCGCCGTAATCCATTCCGGCGGCTTCGGTGCTCATTATCTGTTCAAAGATAAAGTTTACCGCCCCGGCAACGGACTTTCTGCTTCGATAGTTGCGCCCAAGAACGATGGAAGCGGGAAAATGCTTTCCGTCAAAAGGTGCCCAGCTTCTGCGCTTTTCAAGAAAAAGCTCCGGCATTGCCTGGCGAAAACGGTATATGCTCTGTTTAACATCGCCGACGAAGAAAAGGTTATCGCCTTTTGATACGGAAAAGAAAATCGTATCCTGAACCTTGTTTATATCCTGACATTCATCAACAAGTATATAATCAAAGCGGGCTGCAAGGCTTTTTGCAGCGGCGGTCGGTATAATTTTTCCGTTTCCGTCCTTCTCCGTAAGCACGGAAAGGGCAAACTGCTCCATATCGGAAAAATCAACGGCGTTCCGCTCCTGCTTTTTTTGAGCATAAAGCCTGTCATAATCCATGGTTATATCAAAAAGACAGCAGATTTTAGGATAAAGGTCGGCTATATCCTCCCTAAATTCCTCCTCGGTTGCGGAAAAAAGCTTGTTAAGCCCGGAAAAATCCTTTTTGTATCCGTCACGGGCAAGCTTTACCTTTTCCTTGAGCACCTCGTCAACGCCCCTTATGGAGGGCATTCTTGAAAATGCGGTGTTTTCGATTACATTTTGAGCACGGTTCCAGCTTTCGTGCTCACATATGCGCAAAACCTCGTTAAGCATAAGATAGTCCTCCGCAAACATGGAGGCGTATCTGTCGTTTCCCTCCTCAAGGCAAAAATCGCGCATATATTCGGCACGGGCGGCGCAGTGCTTCAGCACGCATACGGCACGCTCCGTGATAATTTTGCCCCAAGCCGTTTCGGAAAGCGGAATTTCCGGGTCGTACATTGCGGCTTTCTCCGAAAGCCAGTCTTTATAATAGGGAAGTGCCCGAATAAAGTCATAAAGCGTGAGCACGCAGCTTTCAAGCCCGATGTCGCTGCGCCCGCCGCCAAGGGTTTCGGAAAGCTCAAAAAAGACTGGGTCGCCCTTTTGGTATGCGTCCTCAAGTGCTTCGGAAACGGCGGCGGCGGAAATTTCCGCCCGTTCCTGCTCGGTAACAATGCGGGTGTCGGAGGAAATTCCGAGCGTATTAAAATTTTCCTTGACCACATCGTAGCAAAAGGAGGAGATTGTGCTTATATGAGCACGCTCCATCAAAAGCTGTTGACGGCGAAGCCCCTCGTCGTTCGGATTTTTTGCAATAAGCTCGGAAAGGGCGGCATTTATTCTGGCTTTCATCTCCGCCGCTGCGGCGTTTGTAAAGGTTGTGATAAGAAGCCGGTCTGCGTCAACGGGGTTTTCCTTTGCCGTGAGCATGCGGATGACCCGTTCGACAAGAACGGCGGTTTTTCCGCTTCCCGCCGCTGCGGAAACAATTATGTTTCCGCCAAAGGCGGTTATTGCTTTAAGCTGCTCCGGGTTCCATTCACGGGTCGCCATGCTCATTTTCCTCCTCTGCAAGTTTATAAAAATCTTCCGTGCTCATTTTTTCGATAAGACGAACGGGTGCCTCACTGCCTCTTCTGCAAACGCAGGCAAAATCACAGTGGTCGCAGGAGAGGACCTCGCCCTGCCGGTGGGGCAGGGCGGGGATTTTTCCGCCGTAAAGCTCCTCCGCCATGCTCAAAAGCAGGCGGTCGATATGCCCTTTTATCTTACCCATTTGCTCAAGAGTGGCAAGGGTGCCTCCGCCGGAGGCGGCGCAGCCTTCCTTTGTTTGCTTTACCGGGATAAATACTCCCTTAAAGCCCGGCTCCATTGCGGAAAGAACCATGGGGTCGTCAAGCAAAAGCCCGTTTGCACGAAGCGGCTCGTTTATGGATTTTTCCGCCTTTTCGGCGGACATATTTCTTTCGCCGGAAACGACGGAATCCCTTGCGGGCATATACAGTACCCCTGCGGGCAGGCTTTTTTCAAGCCCGCCGTGCCCGCCTTTCCAAACGGAGAAAAGATATACGAGCATCTGTATGTTTATTCCGTAAAAAACATCGTTAAGAGAAAACTGCTTTGCGCCGGTTTTATAGTCAACGACCCGGACATAGCGGCTTCCGTTTTTGTTGAGCACATCAACACGGTCGATTTTTCCCTGCACGAGCACGGTGTGACCGTCCGGCGTGCTCAAGCGGTAGGCGGAAACCTCGCCACCGTCCTCAACGGGAAGCTCAAAGGCGTACGGTTCAAATTCGGATACGGAAAATTCCTCTCCGATTCGCCGCAAAAGCCGGAACATAAAGCCCGCAATGCGGTCGAACATATACATAAAGCGGGCGGATTTGTCCTTTGCGGTGCCGAAAACATCGTCAAGATAGCCGCCCAGTGCGGCGGAGATTTCGTCCTTCAGCCTTTTGTCGGAAAGCCCCGCTATTCCTGCGCCGCCGTGGGCGGAAACGACCTGCTGTAAAACATAATGGATAAGGTTGCCCGCATAGATGGGCGAAAGCTCCGCTTTAAGCGGCTTTTTAAGATACAGCCCATAGCTTAAAAAATAGGAAAAAGGGCAGCTCTCAAACTTTTCTATTCGGGAGGGAGAAAGCCTAAGCCGCTCGCCGAAGATTTGTTCGGAAACGGAAGCGTCTTCTATGCAAAAGCTTTCCGGACGAATGGTTTCCCCAAGCTTTTTTGCACGCTCTTTCCAAAGAGGGCGGCTTTCAAAATACCGGCGAAGAGCTTCCGCCGCCGGAGAAACACTTTTTCCAAAGCGGGAGAGCCGCTCAAAGGCAAGCTCCTCGCTGCAAAGCCAAAATTCCTCGGGGAAGGCGGCGGTGCTTACGGTTTTTGCCGCCGCTGCCTGTTCAAGGCGGCTTATAAGCACCGACGGCTGCTGTTCCGTTCCCGCAAAATCATATTTGGGATATGTAAGATAGATTTGCTCGGAGGCGCAGGTAAATGCGGTATATGCATACATTCTTTCGGAGAGAAGCTCATCGTTTTCCCCTTCGCCAAGCTCCATTCCGAGGGAGGACATTTTTTTTCGTTCCGTGCGGGTAAAAAGTCCGCCGTCCTTCGGTGTTGCCGGAAACCTTCCGTCAAGCGCACCGATAACAAAAACCGCCTTTATCCCGGAGGGCCTCATCCTGTCCGCCGTGCCGGCGGCAACACAGTCGATCGTTTTTGGCAAAACGCCGATTTTCGCACTCATCATAACAAGCTCAAAAAGCCTGCCCAAAGCCGCTCCGCCAAGGCGTGCGTCGGAAAGTGCGGCAGAAAATTTATCAAGTGCGGAGATAAGAAAGCTCCAGAATGTGTCAAGGTCGTCTGCGGCGGAAATGTTTCCGGCTGCGGAATATTCGTCGTATAGGCGAAAAAGCCCTTCTTTAACATTGCATTCGCAAAGATAATCATAAAGAGCCGAAGAAAATTCCTTCCCGTTTGCGTCGGAAATGCGTATGCGCAGCCGTGCAAGAGGTTCGCAGACGGCTTTGCGCAATGCGTTTATGCGCTCAAGCGGGGCAAGGTCCTCCGGCTTTCCGGAGTCAAAGCCCTTTGGGCTTCCGGTAAAGTCGGACAAAAACATTTTTCCTCTTATGCTCCAAATAAAGCAGTAGTTTTCAAACTCTGCGGCGTCCTCCGCAGAAACGGGTATAAGCCCGGTTTTTATGATGCGGATTATGTCCGCCGCCTCAAAATTCCCCCGGCAGGCGGAGAGCGAAGCCGCAATAAAGGCTGCAAGAGGGTGGGTGGCAAGGGAAGCCGGCTCGTCGGAATAAAGCGGAACGCCCGCTTTGCGGAATGCCTCCGGCAATACGGTTTTGTATGGGGAAAAATCCCTTGCAATTACCGCAATTTCTCTCCAGCGCACACCCCGCTTTGCAAGGGAACGCACTTTGCAGGCAACAAATTCCGCCTCGTCGCAGGGGTCGGCTGCCGCAACGATTTCAACCTCGCCGCCGTTTTTCGGGGTGTATAAACAGGTCTGCAAAAATTGCTTTTCAACGGCGGCTATTGCCTCCGGGCGGCTGTCATCTTCCAAGACGGCAATTTTCGGCGGGCGCACGGATACTCCGGCGGATTTTGCCGCCCGCTCAAGGCGTGCGGCGGTGCGCTGGGTTTTGGAAAAAAGCCCGTTTCCGCCGGTGCGGTCGTAAATATCGGGGCAGCAAAGGCTTGCCGAAACAAGAGGGGACTGGCATAGAATTTCCCGCAAAAGTTTGTATTCGCTGCCGGTAAAGCCGGTGAAATTATCTATAAAAACCGCCGTGCCGGAGAAAAAGTCGTTTTCCGAAAGAACGGCGCACGCCCTTGCAATATCCGTAAGAGGGTCAAGAAAGCTCTTTGACAGCATTGCGTCATACAGGGAGAAGATAAGGGCAAGGTCGGCGGCTTTGTCTTTAAGAATCGGGTCGGAAGCTTTTTCCGAAAGCTCAAGCAGGTCGGAAAAGCAAAGCCCGGCGTTTTTTATTTCGGAATCCGTGCGAACAAGCTCCTTAGTAAAGGAAGCGTTTTCCGAGCTTTTTTTATAAAAGCGCAGCTCGTCTTTACATTCGTGCAGGGCTGCGCCCATAAGAAGAAGCTTTGTTGTATCGTCGGAATATTCCCCGGCAACGCCGCCAAAGCGGCGAAAAATACTGTTGCAAAGGCGGGAAAAGCTTGTTACCTCAATATTTTGGGCGGCTTTTGCGCCAAGAGCCTCGCCGAGAAGCTTTTCGCTTTCAAAGGAGAACTGCTCCGGAACAATAAGAAAGGCGGGCTTGCCCCAATCCTTTATTGAGGAATAAAGTGCATTCCGGCGTGCCTGTTCGTTTGTGCCGATAATAAATTCAAGCATGGTTTTCCGCCTCCTTTTACAGAAATAATTTAAGTAAAAGCGGGATTTTGCTCGCAAAGAGCAAAGCCCGCAAAGAATTGCACTTAGATTATACCGCATACCGTGACAAAAATAAACAAATTTCGGTAAGCGGAACAAATTATTTGCAGCAAAAGCCGATTTATCCTAAAATAAGTTGACAACGGGTATGACGCTTATTAAAATATACTGGTTGATTTTTTGTTTTGTAAGAGGGAATTCAGCAATGGATAAAAACAAAGGGCTTTTTCGCCGCCAAATGTCCGATTCGATTATAACGGCGACATTTATCGTGCTTTCCGGCGGATTTCAGGACGCATATACATACTGCTGCCGGGGAAAGGTTTTTGCAAATGCCCAAACGGGCAATATCGTCCTTATGAGTGCGGGGCTGCTTTCGGGAGATTTTTCCCACAGCGCAAAGTATCTTGTTCCGCTGCTGTCGTTTTTTGCGGGAATAATGGCGGCGGAGCTGGTTCACCGCAGATTTAAGAACTACGAAAAGATCCATTGGCGGCAGATGATTCTTGCTGCGGAGGTGCTGCTGCTTTTTGCCGTGGGCTTTTTGCCACAGGGCTTTAACGCCTTGGCAAATGCCGCCGTTTCCTTTGTGTGTGCGCTCCAGGTGCAAACCTTCCATAAGCTCCATGGCTGCGTTTACGCAAGCACGATGTGCATAGGCAATATACGAAGCGGAGCGGAAGCCCTTGTCGCTTTTTTCAAAACAGGGGAGAGGGAAGCCCTTGAAAAATCGCTTATGTATTTTTTGGTAATTGCGCTGTTCGCACTTGGCGCAGGCTTCGGCAGCCTTGCCGCCGCATATATCGGCGAACGCTCTATTTGGATAAGCTGCGGGCTGCTTCTTGCGGGGCTTATCACAATGTTCGTAAGGGAAAAATAAGCCAAAAGCAGTCCCGTGCTCAAATGAGCACGGGATTGCTTGCTTTTGAGCACGGTGTTCTTTTTGCTTAATGTTTTATTAAGGCGTTTCAAACTCCCTTTTCTTTTTTATTCGCTTGCGCTATAATAGGGAAGACAAAAAGGGAGGCGGCAAAAATGGATAAAACGGAAATTTTTGTTCCGGGCAGGACGGAGCTTGGGGGAAACCATACCGACCACCAGGGCGGCTGCGTCCTCGGAGCAGGCGTTTCCTTCGGTATGACCGCCCTTGCGGCACCGAACAAAACGGATACGGTAACGGTGCGCTCTGCCGGCTTCGGCGAGTTTTCCGTGGATATAGGCGATACCGAACCCCGCCTGGAAGAGGCGGGAACGCCCGCTGCCCTTCTGCGGGGCGTTTGCGCCGGGTTTATCGAAAGCGGAAATATATTCGGCGGCTTTGACGCCGATGTGGAATCGGAAATTCCGCCGGGAAGCGGGCTTTCTTCCTCCGCCGCTTTTGAGGTGCTTTTGGGCAGCATAATAAACCGCCTGTTTTTCGGTGGAAGCGTTCCGCCGGAGTTTATCTCCGTAAACGGAAAAAAGGCGGAGAACGATTATTTCAAAAAACCCTGCGGGCTTATGGATCAGCTTATCTGCGCCCTTGGGGGAATAGTATTTGCGGATTTTGCCGATCCGGAAAATCCGCAATACCGTCGGATAAACTATGACTTTGCAAAAAGCGGCTATGCTCTTGCAATAATAGAATGCGGTGCGGGTCATGCAGACCTTACGGAGGACTATGCGCAGATACCGAGGGATATGCGCCTTATTGCGGGAGATTTGGGCTACGAGCGTCTTTCCGAGGCTACTGCGGCGGAGTTTTATTCCGTTTTTCCGATTTTGCGGAAGAAGTACGGCGACCGACCGACATTCCGTGCGCTGCACTTTTTTGAGGAAACCCGCCGTGCGGCGGAGGAAGCGGACGCCCTCTCTGCAGGAAATTTTGATGAATTTCTGCGCCTTTACAGGGAATCCGCAGAAAGCTCGGAGAATTATCTTCAAAATATAATCAGCGAAAACGAGCCGGAGCATAGGCTGCAAAAGGCTATTTTTGCCGCAAGAGAGATTCTTGCGGGCGAAGGAGCCGTTCGCGTTCACGGCGGCGGCTTTGCCGGAACGGCGCAGGCGATTGTTCCCGCCGGGGAATATACAAAATTTGAAAACGAGCTGCGGAGCAGGGGTTTTAAGTGCGCCCGGCTTGACATAGTTTGATGTAAGGGGGATTTTGCCTTGCAGCATTTTGGATTTTTTGCAACAAGGGACGAGGTTGAGGCGATAGAAAAGGGCTACCGGGCTTTTCATCACTTTGATGCAACGCACATTGCGCTTATAGCTCTTGCTGCGGCGGTTATAGCCGGGGCGGTGCTCGTATACCGCCGCCTTGGCACGGAGGGCAAAAACAGATTTTTAACCGTGCTCACGGTGCTTTTGCTTTTGGACGAGCTTGCAAAGTACGCAATCGCTCTTGGAACGGACAGCTGGTATTGGGGCTATCTTCCGTTTCATCTTTGCAGCATAAATATTTTTATCTGCCTTGCATATACGGTAACAAAAAAAGATTTTTTTGCGGAGATTCTCTATGGTCTTTGCCTGCCCGGCGCAGCAATAGCCCTGTTTGTTCCGACATGGAACGATTTGCCCATACTTAATGCGATGCATCTCCATTCCGCAAGCGTGCATATTATGCTTACCATGTACCCGTTTTTGCTTCTTTCAGACGGATTTAAGCCGAATTTTCGCTGCCTTCCGAAAATATTCGGGCTGCTTGCTGCGGTTTGCATACCGATATATTTTCTCAATAAGCGGCTTGGAACAAACTTTTTCTTTCTTGCAAGAACGGACGGAAACCCGGTGCTCGAAATGCTTGCGTCGGTGCTCGGAGAAAAATATTTTTTCCTCGGCTTGCCGGTGCTTCTTATAATCGCATGGGCGTTTATGTATCTTCCCTTTGTAATTGCAGAGAGAAAAAAGACAAAAGTATAAATACGAAGAAAAAAACGGGCTTCTTTCGAAGTCCGTTTTTTTGTATCAATAGCTTCTTCCGCATTTGGGGCAGGTTGTTTTGAAAAGAGTTTTTTTAAGCGCAACGCCGCAATACGGGCATTTTTTCGATGCGATGCAGTCGGCTGTGTATTTTTGAATATCGCTCTTTATTGCGGCGATATAGCCGCCGTCAATCGGAAGAAGTACTTTGCTGCTTCTGCGTCCAAGCCTTTCGCAATCGTCCGTAATTATGTACGGCCCCACCCAAAAAAGGTACGGAAAATCAAACGGCGACCGAAGGATCCACTGTCCTCTTTTTGGGGAATAAACCGCATTGAGCGAATTTATAATCCTTGCGTTTTCAAAACCGGATTTTACATAGTCATACATTGCGGGGCTTGTGTCCTTGTAATAATCAAGGTTGTCCGTGCCTTTATATATGATTTTACCGGAGGCGCAGCCGCCCGCAACAGCATCCCAAAAGCTTATCCATTCCCGCTTTATTTCTTCTGCGTTTTCTTCCGGAGCAAGTTTTAGGCAGATTTTGTACCATTTTATAAGCGGACTGTTTTCATAAGGGCATGATTCGGCATATGCGCCGTAATAAAGCCGCAAAAGCCCAAGCCAGCCCCGGTAATCGTCGGGGAACTGTTTTGTCGCTTCCGTATATGTATTTTCCGCTTCCGAAAACTGCCCGATGGCGGCTTGGGTCTGCGCATTTTTAAGAAGGCGGTTAAGCTCCGCCGTGCCTATCGTGGTTTCAACCGTTCCGAGCATGGCTTTTGCCTGCTCAAGGGTATATTTGCACCCGCAATGGCGGCACATAAAAAATCCGTCGTCCGTGCGGACAATATCAATGCTTCCGCAAAGCTCGCATTGCAGCTTTTGCATAAAAAGCCCTCCCTAATATAAATTATGACTACGCTTTATCAAAAGCTCTTTTTGCAGTGTTCACATTCGGGTCCAAGAGGAGTATCTTTAAGCTCCGAACCGCAGTATGGGCAAAAGCCAAAAGCCACCGCTTCGCTTACCGCCTTATCAAGCTGCGCCTTTATTTTAGAAATTTCGTCTTTGCAAAGCGGCGGAAGAGAGGGCAAAGCCAATACGATTTTGCAGTCCTGATTTTCCGTTTGGCAGCAGCGGCAAAGCCAGAATTTATACGGTGCGGCAATATGCGGCTGCCGCGGCTCCCAGCACCCTTTTCCCATGTTGTAGAATGCACCGAGCGAATTGAGGATTTTTGCGTTTTCAAAGCCGGATTCCGCATATTCGTACATTGCGGCGGAGGTTCCTTTGTAAAAATCAATGTCGCTTCCGCCCTCGTAGGTAAATTCGCCGGCTTTGCATTTTTCCGCAACGGAATCCCAAAAGCTTTCCCATTCCGCTTTTATTTTTTCCGTTTCCTCCGCCGGGGCAAGCTTTTGGCAGATTCCGTACCATTCAAAAAGCTGCGCAGCCTCGCTTTCAAGCGGCGAGGAATTAAATTTGTGCCCGGGAAGATATATCCGCTTCCCGTCAAGATAAATTTTGCAGTTGACTTTAAGAAGCCCAAGCCAGCCCCGGTAGTCGTCGGGGAACTGTTTTGTCGCTTCCGTATATGTACTTTCCGCTTCCGAAAACTGCCCGATGTCGGCTTGGGTCTGCGCATTTTTAAGAAGGCGGTTAAGCTCCGCCGTGCCTATCGTGGTTTCAACCGTTCCGAGCATGGCTTTTGCCTGCTCAAGGGTATATTTGCACCCGCAATGGCGGCACATAAAAAATCCGTCGTCCGTGCGTACAATATCAATGCTTCCGCAAAGCTCACATTGCAGCTTCTGCATAAAAAATCCTCCTAACCGGTATGTATCCTAAAGCTTTTCCACAGAGCAGACGGTAAGCTTGTCGCCGTCCACAAAAAAGCGTATGTCAAAGCCCGCAAATTTCATTCCGTAAATTCTTTCCGGGTCGTTTTGGTACGACGGGCGAGGGTCCTCCCGAAGGCAGTCTGCGGCGGCTTGCCGCTTTTCCTCCGGCAAAAGCAAAAGCAGCTCCTCCGGAAAATCCACCGAAAGCCCGTGCAAGGAAAATTCGTCCGCATAGCCGCCTACGGCGTCTTTTCGGCAATCCGCAAAGGGAATATACGGCTTTATGTCAAAAATCGGCGTGCCGTCAAGCAGATCAACTCCGGAAACCATGAGCACAACGCCCTCGTGCTCGGTGCTCAAAACCCGTTCAAGTCTTACGCAGGAAAGCCCAAGCGGATTTGGACGAAAAGGCGAGCGGCTTGCAAAAACGCCGACCCTTTCGTTACCGCCAAGGCGGGGCGGGCGAACCGTTGGGGACCAGCCCTCCCTGTGCGCCTTTGAAAAATCAAACACCAGCCAAAGGTGGGAAAAACCCTCGATTCCGCGAAGAGCGTCCGGGTTTCTGTATTTGGGAACAAAGACGATTTTGCCCATTGCGGAGGCGACCCTTCCGGCTTGACGGGGGATTCCGAATTTGTCGGAAAAATCAGTGCGTATATGGGCAACCGGTTCGATTTTCAAAAATTCGTCCTGCATTTTTCCGCCTTTCCGCCCAATAGGGGCAACAATATAAAAAAAGTATACCATATTTTTTTCGGGGGTTCAATGCAAAGCAAAATATAAAACCGCTCCGGAATAAAAAACGGCTGCGTTTATCTTTATAAACGGCGGCAAAAAATATATTTCGGCCGTTGTGAATCTCCGCCGCTATTCCGCTTCTTCAAACTCTCCGTTTTTAAGAGTATACCATGTGTCGGCTTTAAGCTTAGCACCGTCTATCTTTGCCGTTTTAACTTCGGCAATACTTGCTGAGTCCGCTTTTTTGTACCGTAGAAAAAGTGCTTTGCTGTTTCAAAAAAACAAAACCGCTTGATTAAACAAAAATCAAGCGATTTTGTTGTTGCGCCAAACCCGAAGCCGCAGATTAAATAATGACTGCGGCATTATTCTATTTTTTCTCCGCAGTGAGGGCAGTACTCGTCCGGCTGTATTCCTCTTAGGTGTAACTGCCTATGATAAAAGGGGCAACGAACAAAGATAATTCCAAAGATCAGCGCACCAAAAGAAATAAGTGAACCTATCACAAAAAGCGAATGTACGGGCTTTACTCCAAAAACAACTCCGGCAATAAGCCAACCGATAATAATCAAGGCGTACATAATATACCTGCATATATTAGGATTTTTCATTTACTCGACCTCCGATAGACCATAACAGCTTGATTGTATCATTGCAATAACACTCCCGCTATCTCAGCGTAGTAAAATTCAAGTAAATTGTATGTGTACCGATTTCTAAATTTTATCAAATCTCGATTTATCAGGCTCAAGTATACTGTGCCGGAACAAAAAAGTCCACCGCAATTCTGTCAAAATTGCGGTGGATTTATGGTGGAGGCGAGGGGAGTCGAACCCCTGTCCGAAAGCCCATCCATATATACTTCTCCGGGTGCAGGCTGTTGTTTAGATTTCCCGCATACGGCGGACGGCAGCCAAGCCGCCGCAGGCGGTATTCTCCTTATACAATGGCGGTACGAAGAAAGCTTCCGTCATCGTTCACCGCTAATCGACGCCCAAATCCAAAGCCACGGTACTCTTTGGCAGGACGGCAAGCCTAATTAGGCTGCGTAAGCTAAATTTTTGTTAGCGTTTATTGTTTTTACCCATTTTATAGAAGGTGGGTGCTTCTACCCGCTATACATACCTCAAGACCCCCGTCGAAACCTTTACGCCCCCATATCTATATATGAGAAGGCTTCTTTGGGAGAGAATTTTATCTGTTTCTCTCTTTAAGACTCCTTTCAATATCTCTTTCTGCGGCACGCTTTGCCATGTCGTCACGCTTATCATAAAGCTTTTTGCCCCGGCAAAGCCCGACTTTAAGCTTTACTTTGGAGCCGCTGAAATACATTTCCAGCGGAATAAGAGCAATGCCCTGCTGCTGAACAAGACCGTACAGCTTTGCGATTTCCCGCCGGTGCATAAGAAGGCGGCGGCTGCGGTCCGGGTCACGATTAAATATATTGCCCTTTTCGTATGGGCTTATGTGCATTCCGTTTACAAAAAGCTCGCCGTTTTTGATTTCGCACCAGCTGTCTTTAAGATTGACCTGCCCCGCACGGATACTTTTTACCTCTGTGCCGAAAAGCTCTATTCCGGCTTCATAGCTTTCGTCAATAAAATAGTCATGACCGGCTTTTTTGTTTCTTGCAATGGATTTTATGTTTTTCTGTTCCATTATCCGCAGCACCTCCTTTCGCAAAATTCTGTTTTTGCGGTTTACATCGGATTTCTTCCCTCGATTGCACGGTAAAGGGTCACCTCGTCCGCATATTCAAGGTTCCCGCCGACCGGGATTCCGTAGGCAAGACGGGTCACCTTTACGCCCATGGGTTTAAGCAGGCGGGAAATATACATTGCAGTGGCTTCGCCCTCAACGGTGGGGTTGGTTGCCATAATGACCTCTTTAACCTCGCCGTCGCTCATTCTTGAAAGAAGCTCCTTTATAAAGAGGCTTTCCGGTCCGACGCCGTCCATTGGGGAGATAAGCCCGCCAAGGACATGATACAGCCCGTGGTATTCCTTTGTGCGCTCTATTGCGATTACATCCCTCGGGTCCTCCACAACGCAGATCGTGGTTCTGTCCCGGCTTTCGTCGCTGCAAATTGCACAGCGGGGGGTGTCGGTTATGTTTTTACAAATCTCGCAATAGCCTATTTTTTCCCTTGCTTCAAGAATGGCGTTCGCAAAAGCGTCCGCCTCCTCCTTCGGCATTCTCAGAACATGAAAAGCAAGCCTTTGCGCACTCTTTTTTCCTATTCCGGGAAGGCGAGCAAAACATTCCGTAAGCTTCGTCAGCGGAAGCACGCCGTAATTCATACTGCGGTTCCGGCTTTATCAGAACATTCCGGGAATGTTTATATTCCCGGTAACTTTTGAAAGCTCGTCGTTGTTGGTTTTTTCAATGGAAGAAATAGCCTCGTTAACACCGGCAACAATAAGATCCTGAAGCATCTCGATGTCGTCCGGGTCAACAACCTCGGGCTTTATTTCGATGCTCTGCATCTCTTTTTTGCCGTTCATTTTTATGGTTATCATTCCGCCGCCGACGGTAAAGTCGTATTCTCTTTCGTCAAGGTCAGCCTGAAGCTCCGCCATGCGTTCCTGCATTTTCTGTGCCTGTTTAAGAACGCCCTGCATATTTGAAGGACCGCCGCCAAAGCCCTGTGGAAGATGTGCTTTCATATAATAATTCCTCCGTCATTTATAATATTGTATCTTACTAATTATAACCGCAAAGCCCGCTTTTGGCAAGAGCTTTATAAAAGCTCAATTCCGGAAAGGCGCGCCCGCTGCTCAAGCCGGACAAGGGGGTCGGCTTCTTTGCTTTCCGCCTTTTTGTACGGCCCTATGCCGTAGCGTTTGCCGCAAGCCTCCGCAATGGCGGTTTTTATGCGTTCCTTTGCCTCCGGGCTTTTTTGAATATACGGAATAAAGGTTTCGTTCTGTGCGTCGATAAGAAGGCGGTTGCCGCTTTCATAAGCCTTAGAGCCGGAAAGCAACGCAAACAGCATCGGGTCCCTCTTATGGAGAACATCAAGCACCAAATCCCATTCCCCAAAGGGCTTTTCGCTCTCCTCTTCGGGGAGGGGCTGCGCCGGGGATTCTTCTGCGGGCTTTGGAGCGGGCGTTTTTTCAAAAGAAGCAGCCTGCTTTTTTTGCGGTTTTTGCTGTACGGAATTTTCTGCGGGAACAGCCGCATAAGCAATTCCTTTTGCCTTGAGCACGGAAATTTCGTCCTCAAGCTTTTCTATTCTGGCAAGGAGGGCTTCCGCCGTGCCGTCAAGCTCCGGAGAGCAGAGCTTTACCATGGCAAGTTCAAATTCAAGGCGTTTTGAGGAGCTTTTTGCCATTTTTGCGGTTGCCTCCTGCAAAACTGATATGCAGTAAAAAATGTTTGCCTGAGAAAAAGAGGAGGCTTGCTTTTTAAGCCTCTCAATTTCGCCCGGAAGAACCTTGAGCATGGCTGCGGAATCCTTTGAGCACGAAACGATCATTAAATTCCGAAAATGCTCAATCATCTCGTCGCAAAGACGGCTTACATCTGCGGAGCCCGCATAAAGCTTATCCACCATTTGAAGAACGGCGGAGGTATCCCTTTGAACAACGCAATCCGCAAGGTCAAAAAGATATTCTCTTCCCGCAAGACCGGCGCAGCGGCTTACGGTTTCAACCGTTATGTGCTCGTCCGCCCGGCAAATGTCCAAAAGGGAGAGGGCGTCCCTCATTCCGCCGTCCGCAAGCTCGCCTATAAGCAAAGCTGCGTCGTCCTCAATGCTTATGCGTTCCATTTTGCAGACAAATTTGACCCGTTCCGCAATAACCTGCGGCGGCATTCTTCTGAAGTCAAAGCGCATACAACGGGAAAGAATGGTTGCCGGGAGCTTATGGACCTCTGTTGTGGCAAGGATAAAAATAACATGCTCCGGCGGCTCCTCCATTATTTTAAGCAGGGCGTTTGCCGCTTCTTTTGTGAGCATATGCGCCTCGTCGATAATGTATACACGGTATTTTGCAACCGCCGGGGTAAAGTTTGCCTCTGCACGGAGGTTGCGTATATCATCGATGTTTCTGTTGCTGGCGGCGTCCATTTCCGTAACATCAAGAAGAGAGCCGTCGTCTATTCCACGGCATACGGAACATTCGCCGCAAGGCTCGCCGTCGTGCTCATTGGGGCAGTTTACCGCCTTTGCAAGAATTTTTGCGCAGGTTGTTTTGCCTATTCCGCGGCTGCCGGTGAAAATATATGCATGACCGAAGGTATGCTCCGCCACTTCTTTTGCAAGAACGGAGGTTATATGCTCCTGCCCGGCAACATCTCTGAAGAACCTTGGGCGATATTTGCGGTAAAGTGCCTGATACATGGCGGCGTTTCCTCCTCTTCCTAAAATTACGGCATAAAAAATACGCAAAAGTACACTTTGTCATACGGAATACAGATTTATCTGCGGCACCCAAAAATACCGCTTAATGCTGCTCGGTTCCCCGCCTGACATGGTTCACGGCTTTTTGTCGCACAGGACCCGTATACCGCATGACAAAGTGCGCTTTTGCGCAATTTGCAAGGTTACAGATTATTCTGCACTTTTCTCTGCGGGAGCTTCCTCCTCGGGAGCTGCTTCTTCTGCGGGAGCCGCTTCCTCGGGGAATTCGTCATAAAGGTCGCCGTCTTCACAGCAATCTTTTTTGCAGCAGGGAAAACCGTTGAGGAAAACATACATTGCGGCTGCGCCGGCTGCAATAAGGGTGATGGCACCGATAACGATACCGATAATGGTTCCGAATTTCATATTATTACCGCCTTTCATAACGGACAAGGCTTTGTCCGCTTTCTTTTTTATTTTGTTCTTTTTGGACTGCATTTTGTCATATACACAGACTATCTTGCGCATTGCGTTTACTGTGGAAGAAATACTCATTTTTTGTGCGCCGTCCTTTCTGCATTCCTACATAGCATAATAATAGCACAATTTTTTTATTTGGGCAAGTGGGTTGCATTATAAATTAACAGTTTTATAACAAATTTATTTTTCGGGTGCCTTTTCGCCAAGGGGGATTTTGTCGCAGATTTTTTTGAATACCGGTGCGGCGAATTCGCTTCCGGAATCCATTCCCTCCGCAAAAACCGCAATGGCGTATTTCGGGCTTTCTGCGGGGTAAAACCCAACAAACCATGCGTGTACGATTTCGTTTCCGTCCTTGTCAAATTGTCCGGTCTGGGCGGAGGCGGTTTTTCCGCCCGCACCGCCGCTTTCCGGCTTTGCGTTTATTCCGCTGCCCTCCTCAACAACGCTTATCATCATTTTTTGAAGTTTTTTTGCGGTCGCCTTGCTCATAACCCGGTTGCTTTCGTATTCTGCGGCAAAGGTAATGTTTCCTGCGGCGTCCCTTGTTCCGAGGACCAGCTTCGGCGTAACGGCGCAGCCTCCGTTTGCTATTGCCGCAGCAAGAGCAGCCATCTGGAGGGGCGTTGCGGTAAGCTTTCCCTGACCGAAGGAAAAGCTGGCGAGTGCCGCAGGGGAGCGCAGCTCGGCTTCCGAGGGAAGGCTGCCGGCGGCGGAAAAAAGTCCCGGAGCAAGCTCCGTTCCCGCACCAAAGCCAAGGTTTTCCGCCGTTTCAAGAATCTTTTTGCCGCCGACGGAAAGCCCAAGGTCGATAAAATACGGATTGCAGGAAACACGCAGTGCGGCGGGCATATCAATTTCGCCGTGACCGTATTCCCAGTGGCAATGAAAATCAATTCCCTCAACCTCAATGCTGCTTTTGCAGTCATATTTTCTTGCGGTGCTTTCGCCGTTTTCAATAGCCGCCGCCGCAACAACAAGCTTCCATGTGGAGCCGACGGTATATGCGGAAAAGGCTCGGTTTATAAAGGGCGAGCCCTCCTTGCCGAGTGAGGCGGCAAGGTTGTTTTGGTCAAAGCAGGGAACAGAAGCCGCCGCAAGTATCTCCCCGGTTTGGGCGTCAAGAACAACGGCGGCTCCGTGCTCAAGGCTTTCCCCAAGCACGGTTTCCGCTGCGCTTTGTATCTCCGTGCTCAGGGTAAGCATAATTCCGCTTTTGCTTTTGTCCTCCTGTTCAAAGGAAATTTCCTCCCCGGATAAAATCCGTCCGTGACCGTCGGTGGAATATCGCACAAAGGCGCGGGGACCCTCCGCCTTTAACATATCGTCATAGGCTTTTTCTATTCCGGAAGCACCGTCCCCGCCGTTTACATAGCCGATTATATGTGCCGCAAGGGGATTTTCGGAATACCTTTTGGGTGCCTTAAAATTATATATTCCGTTTCCGTTTATTATTCTTCCGCCGGTATCAACGACAACCGGAGCACCGCTTTTTACCGCTTCCGCAAAGCCCTCCTCTGCGGCAAAGCCGCTTAATGCGGAAAGGTCCGCCTCCTCCGGAAAAACAAGGGCTTTCCAAACAAAGCTTTTGTTTACAAGAGGGCTTCCGTCCCTGTCAAAAATTCCGGCACGGCTTTGATAAAGCGTTACACTGCGGCTGCTTTGTACGGCGGCTGCTCCTGTTGCCGCACCGCCGTCCTCCAGGTACAGTACCCGCAAGCCGACTGCGCCGAGCAGGCAGAGAAATGTGCAAAAAAAGCTGATTATTCGCTTTTGCAGGAAAAATTCCCCCATTCGTTTTTCTTTTTGAAGAGAGTTTTCCCCTCTGTAACAAAAATAAACAAATTTTTATAATAAAAAAGTTAAAAATCACTTGACTTTACGGGGGATACTTGTTATAATAAATCTCGCATTTGAGATGCGGCAGTGCTGGAATAGGCAGACAGGCACGTTTGAGGGGCGTGTGTCTTTGACGTACGGGTTCAAGTCCCGTTTGCCGCACCAAGAAAAGGGCTTTGCGAAAGCAAAGCCCTTTTCTTTTTGTGCTGCCGTTATTTGGTGTTATAAAAAAAGCGGGCTGTCTTTTGCAGTCCGCTTTTTTATAACACCGATTTTTGTTTAGTCAACTATAATGGCTTTTTTCTTTCCGTTTTTGTTTCTCGGATATTCTCTTATCCTTATAACAAAGTCAAGATTGATAGCCTCAAGCTTACCGTCTTTTTCAATCATAACTGCGCCGTCGGTCACTTCTCTTATTATACCGTCGAACTGGCGGCTGCCGTCGAAGGTACCGATCATACATTCTTTGCCGATAAATCTTTTTGCAAGCTCGACCATTTCTGTTCTCTCCTTGTTGTTCCGTCTTTTTATAAATCTTCTGATAATGGCGGCTCTTTGATTGCGCCGCAGGGTTAAAAAAAGAAAAAGCAATATAAACAGTACTACATAATACGACTGCAAGCCGCTGCCTCCGTTTCCTTGTCCGGGGTATGTAACAGGTCAAAAAGCTCTTTTGCAAAAAAGCAAAAGAGCTTTTTTGTGGTGCCGCTGACCGGGCTCGAACCGGTACGCTTTATGGGCGAGGGATTTTAAGTCCCTTGTGTCTGCCAATTCCACCACAGCGGCATTCCGCAAATAATTATAGCAAAGCCGGGCGGCTTTTACAAGAGTTATTTTGGGATTTTGAGGATAAACGCCCGCAGAAATTCAAAAAAAGCTCCCGATTATACATAAAAAAAACTCTGCGTTTTTCCCTTGCCAAATGGTGTGGGCGGTGATATAATGACCTTTCGTGAGTTCGAAGCCTTCCTCACATAAAACAAAACCAAAGGAGAAAAAAGAATATGCAAAAAAACAAAGGCACCGCTTTTATTACGAAAGCGGCGGTAATCGCCGCACTGTATGTTGTGCTTACATGGGTATCTGCGCTTTTGGGAATTTCAAGCGGGGTTATCCAGTTCCGCCTTTCGGAAATGCTCTGTGTAATGCCGCTGTTTACTGCGGCGGCGATTCCCGGACTTTTCGTCGGCTGTGCAATCTCCAATATGATTGCGGGCGGCGTTGTATGGGATGTGGTTTTCGGGAGCATTGCCACCCTTATCGGGGCGTGGGGCGCATACGCACTGAGAAAAAGGAGCGTTTATCTTGCTCCGCTGCCGACAGTTATCGCTAATATGCTTATAATTCCGCCGGTGCTGCGCTATGCCTATGGGGCGGAGGGCACACTTCCCTTTTTCATGCTCACCGTCGGCATAGGGGAGATTGCCTGCGCCGGAATACTCGGCGTTGTGCTTGCAAAAACGCTGAAAAAATACAGAATAGAGTTTTGAGCACGGCTTGAGCACGCATTTTTCAAGGCTCGGTGCTCAAACGCAAAGAATGCCGCAGATTTTATCTGCGGCATTTTTCAGTTGCCTGTTTTTGAGCACGCAGCCCGAACTCTGCGCTCCATTTCGTTTATTTCCGAAAGGGCTGATTTTGCAAATTCATAAAAAAGCCTGCCGCTTTCGGTAACAACATTTTTTCCGCAGGAGCTACGCATAAAAAACACGGAGCCGTATTCGTTTTCAAGCTGCTTTATTGCGGCGGAAAGTGCCGGCTGGGTTATATTAAGCCGCCTTGCCGCTTTTGTTATATTGCCGCATTCGCAGGCACCGATGTAATACTCAAGCTGTACAAGGGTCATACGGCGCACCTCCTTTTTTGCCGCAAGTACGGGGGCTTTTCCTTTTGGAAAAGCCCCCGTACCCTCGCATTTTTAAGAAAAAAGATTTATTGTGCGGTATATCCGCCGTCAATAACAAGCTTTGTGCCGGTTACAAATCTTCCCTCGTCGGAAGCAAGGAACAAAACGGCATAGGCAACATCGTCCGGCTCGCCGAAATAGCCGAGGGGATAACGCTTTATGTCGTTGTCAAGATAATGGGGGTCGTCCTCAAGCAAGCCTTTTACAAGGGGAGTCATAACGGTTCCGGGGCAGATGCAGTTTACACGGATATGGTCGGGAGCATACTGGATTGCGTCCTTCATGGTCATAACAACGATAGTGCCTTTGGTTGCATGATAAGGAGTAAGCTCGGTATCGCCGATAATGCCGGAAACGGAAGAGGTGTTTACAATCGCACCCTTGCCGTTTGCACGCATATATTTAATGGCGTGCTTTGTCATAAAAAGAACGCTCTTTACATTTATTGCAAACATCTTGTCCCAATCTGCCTCTTCAACCTCTTCGGTAGGAACATCAGGACCGGTAATGCCGGCGTTATTTACAAGAATATCGAGCTTTCCGAATTTTTCGACGACTTTTTCAAGAACATCGGCGCATTCTTTTTCTACGGAAGCGTTAAGATGCCAATATTCGGCTTCGCCGCCGGCTGCTCTGATAATTTCAACGGTTTCCATTCCGTTTGCGTCATTGATGTCGGTGACGGCAACCTTTGCGCCTTCTTTTGCGAACATAACGGCTTCCGCTCTGCCAAGTCCGCTGCCGGAACCGGTGACGATTGCTACTTTTCCTTTTACTCTATCCATTTTTATATCCTCCGTTTTTTTAATATTCGTTTTGATTTAACCGCCTTACGCCTCGTTTGCAAAGAGTATGATATGCAGACGATTGCAGGCTGTGCGGTGGAGCAAAAAGCTCCTCGAAATTTAGGCGGCGGGGTTTACTGCGTCCCGCCGGGGGGTAAGGCAAAGCCTGCCCCGGATTATACCGAGCCTACAAGTCCGACCATAATACAGCCGGCGGTGATAAACGCTGCGCCAAGTATGGAATGAACAAGCTCGGAACGGGTTTTTTCCTTGTGCTCTTTAAGGATTGCAAAGCCGAGAAGGGTTTCTATGACCAGGCAAAGCTGAGCCATGGTATATCCGACCGCAACGCCGTTAAGCTGGTTTGAAAAGATAAGGGAGAAGTTTGCCGCGGCATAGATTATGCCGGGAATCATCTGCTTTGCCGTATCGGTGCCAAACTTTTTTACGCCCTTGCCGACAAAAAGGCTTAGGATAAGAGAGCCGATTACCATGCCCACCGCCTGAGGGAAAACGGCGGTCAGACCGTCGGCATTAACGACCCGCAAAGCATAGTTCCAGATGCAAAAGCCGCATGCGCCGATGGTGAGCGTGATAAGTCCTTTTTTAAGCTGCGCCTTGCTTGCGCCGGATTTGTTGGAGGTGTATGCCGTAAGGTTTCCTCCGATGATTACGCAGGCGATTGCGGAAAGACCAAGAATAATTTGGTTAGTTGTTGTCCATTCGTGAAACACAAATACGCCGACAATGGCGTTCAGCACCATTTCTATGCTTATTGAAAGAGCGAATGCTTTTGATGTGCCGAGAATGGAATATGAAGTAAACTGGCAGAGCTGACCTACGGACCATGCAAGTCCGGAAACAAGGCAGCCGATGGCAAGACCGACCGTAACGGCGGGTTTGAAAATAATAAGTACAATTATTGCAAGAATACCGCAGCCAAAAGAGGTGCCAAGCTGTTGGTTAATCGGTTTTCCGCCAAGCTTGCTTACAAGAACAGGAGTAAACCCCCAAAAAAAGGCGGGGAGAAGTCCAACGAAAAAGCCCATTTGCTTTCCTCCAAAAAATGAATTATGAAAACGCAAAAGCTGTCATGACAAGCGTTAACGCTGATAAGTATATTCCTGCGTTTAGTTTTTAACAATAGGCATAGTCACAATATTTTTATGACAAAATCACGAACAATGTTAAATTTTGCGGTATTTTCCCGTAGGGCACTGTAACAAAATCATTTATATTCAATTTTATTTATAAAAAAGAGGGCGCAGCCGACAGGCTGCGCCACCTTTTATAAAATTCGCTTTCTATTTTCTTTTCTTTATAGAAAGAGGGGTTTCTCCGAATTTTTCCCGAAATGCTTTTGTAAAATAGCTTTTGTCCTGAAAACCGCAAAGCTCGGAAATTTCCGCAACCTTTTTATCCGTAAGGCGCAGCATTTCCTCCGCTTTTTCAAGGCGGTAGTTTTTAAGATATTGTATCGGGGAGATGCCGACGGTTTTCCCAAAGCAGAGCATACATTCGTTTTTGCTTACTGCGCTCGCCTTTGCAATATCGGAGAGAGTTACGGGACCTCCGTAGTTGCGCCAGATAAAAAGAAGCATCGTTTTGGTTTTTGCAATATAGTTTTGCTCAAAAGCGGAGGATTTTGCTTTTTGTGCGGGGATATTGTTTGCGGCAAGGGCGATTGCTTCAGTAAGCAGCTCCCTTGTTTTAAGCTCGTACATTTCTTCCTCGCTTTCACAAAGCGAAAATATTTTTGCTATACAGCCGCATATGCCGAACTGCCAGCCGCAGTCGTTTTTCAAAATACAGCCGGAAAATCTGCCCGGTTCGGACAGCGGAGCAAGGTACTTGCGGAAGAAAACGCTGTCGGGAAATCCGCCGACAAATTCCTTTGTAAAAACAACGCAGCGCACGCCGCACTTTTTTCCGTTTATATTAGCAAGGGAGTGCAATGCGCCGGAATTTACAAAATACCCCTCGCCGGAGGAAACGGTATACTCCGTACCTTCAATATTCAAAACGGCGTTGCCGCCCTCAATAAGTGCGATTTCAAATTGGTCGTGCCAATGCCACGGCTCGATTCTGTCGAAGAGGTCGTATTTATAGCACGCAACGGGAAATTCCCTGTTACATTCGGGTATAAATTCCATTCTGCTAAAATCTATTGTGGAGCTGCTTCCGGATAAAATCACGGCTTTTCCTCCTTTCCGGCTTTTTGTATCTTCTGAAAAATATTATACCCCGCCCGGAGTTTTTTCGCAATATTTTTTATTTGTAAACTTCTTAACGCCGATAAATAAGCCAAAAAGAAAGGATATATAAAAATTTTTGCAAAAAAACCGTTAAAAAACCTTGACCAAAGGGCGTTTTTTGCCTAAACTCTATATATAGATTAGAGTTTTGAGGTGATTTTATGAAGGAACAGCTTCTTTCTATCGGAAAAATGGCGGAAATAAACGGCGTTACAATTCCAACGCTGCGCCTTTATGACAAAAACGGATTGTTGAAGCCTGCCTATATCGACCCGGACAGCAGCTACCGCTATTATACTCTTCAGCAGACCGCCCGCCTTGACATAATCGCATATATGAAAGAGCTTGGAATGAGCCTCGGCGAGATTCGCAGCGTTTTGCAAAAGGAGGATATTGCCCTAATCGAGGGAATCCTTGCAAGAAAAAACGAACAGCTCCATGAACAGATGCGCCGCCTTAAGGAGCGTCACGACGCAGTTGAACGGGCGATTTCTCAGATAGAACGCTACCGAAAATCCCCTCTTACCGGGACCACATCCCTTGAATACATAGACAGAAGATATATTTGGTCGATACCCTGCCCGGAAAACTTTTATGAAAAGGACCGCAACAGCTATGAGGAAACGGTTATGGCACTGCGCCGGGAGCTTATAAATGCGGGAGTGCAGCAGGTTCACAGTTATAACCTTGGCACAACTATCCTCCAAAAAAACTTTGAGGAGGGGCGTTTTGTTGCGGATAGGGTTTTTATTTTTTCGGATAAGCATATCCTTGAGCACCCGGGAACCGTTTCTGCGGTGGAAAGCGGAATGTTCGCCTGCATATACCTTGATGATTACGACGACGAGATTGATTTCGGAAAGCGGCTTTTGGCGTTCTGCCGGGAAAACGGCTATATAATCTGCGGGGATTATATTTGCGAGGAGCTTACGGAATTTAATGTTTTTGACGACAGCAGGAGAAATATGTTTCTCCGCCTGCAAGTTCCGATAAAATTTTCACAAAAAGCTTGACTCTAACTCAAGATGAGGGTTTATACTGTAAGTACAAACAAAAATTCTTTATTTTATGGGAGGAAATTATTATGGATAGAAAAGTAAGAGTTGTTCAGTACGGCTGCGGAAAAATGGCAAAATATATTGTAAGATACCTTTATAACCACGGCGCAGAGGTCGTCGGCGCAATAGATGTAAATCCCGCCGTTGTAGGTATGGATGTGGGCGATTTTGCAGAGCTTGGCTTCAAAACCGGCGTTGTTATCTCCAGCGATGCGGACAAGGTCCTTGATGAAAGCAAAGCCGATGTTGCAATCGTAACTTTGTTCAGCTTTATCAGCGACATTTATGACCATGTTGAAAAATGCGTATCCCGCGGGATCAATGTCATCACCACCTGCGAAGAAGCGATTTATCCCTGCACCACGGCAAAAGAGCAGGTTGAAAAGCTCGACGCCATTGCAAAAGAGCATAACTGCACCATCACCGGTTCCGGTATGCAGGATATTTTCTGGATCAATATGGTTGCTCTTGCCGCAGCGGGCTGCGACAGTCTTAAAAAGATTAAGGGCGCATACAGCTACAATGTAGACGAATACGGTCTTGCTCTTGCAAATGCCCATGGCTGCGACCTTTCCGCAGAGGAGTTTGAGGCAAAGATTGCTCATCCCGAGGAGTTTGAGCCTTCCTATGCATGGAATGCAAGCGAAGCAATCTGCAATAAGCTTGGTCTTACCGTAAAATCCATTGACCAGAAGCATGTTCCTTATATTGTTGACCATGATGTTTACAGCGAAACTCTCGGCTCCACCATTAAAGCCGGACGCTGCATCGGTATGTCCGCAGTAGTTACCATCGAAACCGAAGAGGGTATTACCGTTGAAGAAGAAACCATCGGTAAGGTTTACGGACCCGACGACGGCGATATGTGCGATTGGTGGCTTACCGGCGAACCCAATGTTGAGTATCATGTTGTAAAGCCCGCCACCGTTGAACACACCTGCGCAACCGTTGTAAACCGCCTGCCTTCCCTTATCAAAGCACCCGCCGGTTATGTAACCTGCGACCAGCTTGAAGAGGTTCATTTCCTCACCGAGTCCATGGAGAAATATTGCTGATATAAAGCGGATACAATTTGTTCTTTCTCTTTCCCCTTGAGTCTTATATAAAGAAAAAGGTCCGTGCTCATATTGAGCACGGACCTTTTTCCGTATTGGCAAGGTGTGCTCAAAGCCGAGCGCACCTTTTTTCTACCTGTGGTAGAAAAAAGTTTGTTAAAGATTTTACGAAAATTATGTTGACACAAAAGCCGCCGTATGGTATATTAAAACTCCGGTTTTGAAACAAGCGTTTCAAAATGACTGTTTACCGAATGTTGTCGAAGGGAAGCCTTTATAAATGCCGCCAAAACCAATGTTTACAAAAGAAGAAATAGTATCGGCCGCAAAAGAGCTTGTTCGGGAGAAGGGAATTTCCGCCCTTACCGCAAGGGAGGTTGCCGCAAGGCTCGGCAGCTCGCCAAGACCGATTTTTACCGTGTTCAAAAGCATGAAGGAGCTTGAGGAGGCGGTAAACGAAACCGCAATGGAGGAATTTAACACCCGTCTGAGAAAAGCCGTAACATATTCTCCGGCTTTTAAGGAAGTGGGTATGCAGATGATACGCTTTGCAAACGAAGAGCCGAATCTTTTTAACCTGCTGTATACAAAAGACGGAAGACCGGAAACCTTTAACGGCATTTTCGACCATCTCGGAGAGATGGAGGAGCTTTGCCTAAAGCTTGTTATGCGGGATTATAACCTGTCAAAAGAGGAAGCGGAAATCCTTTTCAAAAACTCATGGATACATTGCTACGGAATTTCCGCTCTTTGCGCCTCGGGAATAGCGGCATTTACGGAGGAGGATATTCTAAAGCTTATGACCGACGAATTTGTTGCGCTTATGATGTTTATAAAATCCGGAAAAACAAATCCTCCGTGCGTAAAGCCGCTTCCGGATCCGGAAAAGAAAAAATATCGGGTAGAAGAGCTTTGGGAGAATATTTAAGCAAAAAAAGCCGTTGTCAACCGCCGGTTGACAACATTCAAAGCCGGGTTTATTGAGCAACCGAAAAGATTTCGGTAAAATATATTTGTAAAATTTACAGACGAGGAGAGCATATGGAAAGAATTATTGATGTCGAAAATCTAAATAAATCCTTCGGCGAGGTTCATGCCGTAAAAGACCTTTCTTTTTATGTAAAACCGGGCGAGCTTTTTGCGTTTCTCGGCGTAAACGGAGCGGGAAAATCAACAACCATTTCGATAATCTGCGGTCAGCTTGAAAAGGACGGCGGCACGGTTTCGGTTTGCGGAGAAAGCATTGATACCGGGCTTGACCGAATAAAGCGCAAGCTTGGCGTTGTATTTCAAAATTCCGTGCTTGATAAGGAGCTTACGGTAAAGGAAAATCTTAAAAGCCGCGCCGCCCTCTACGGAATTACCGGCGAAGCCTTCAAAGCACGCCTTTCCGAGCTTGCAAAGCTGCTGGATTTTGAAAACATACTCAACCGCACGGTAGGAAAGCTTTCCGGCGGTCAGCGGCGCAGAATAGACATAGCAAGAGCACTTTTGCATAAGCCGGAAATACTTATTCTTGACGAGCCGACAACTGGGCTTGACCCTCAAACCCGCCGCTTGCTTTGGGATGTAGTGCAAAATCTGCGAAAAAGCAAAAATATGACGGTTTTTCTGACCACGCACTATATGGAGGAAGCAGCCGACGCCGACTATGTAGTAATTATCGACGCAGGGCAAATCGCTGCCGAGGGAACCCCTCTTGAGCTTAAAAACACCTATACCGGCGACTTTATTACAGTTTATGGCGAAGCCGTCGCCGAAGCAAAGCAGCTTGGACTTCCTTATGAAGAAATAAGGGACGCCGTTCGCCTTTCCGTTCTGAACACGGCGGCGGCGACGGAGCTTATTATAAAGCATCCGGAGCTTTTTAATGACTTTGAAATAACAAAAGGAAAAATGGACGATGTTTTCCTTGCCGTTACGGGCAAAAAACTTTTGGGAGAAAGCGGGGAGAAACAATGACGGGACTCGTAAATCTTATAATCAGAAACTGCAAGCTGTTTTTTAAGGATAAGGGAATGTTTTTAACTTCTCTTATAACTCCTCTTATACTTCTTGTTCTATATGCAACCTTTCTTGCAAAGATATATAGGGACAGCTTTGCCTCTGCGCTTCCCGCAGGGTTTGCTATTGATTCTGCGCTTATCGACGCAACCGTCGGCGGTCAGCTTGCCTCGTCCATTCTTGCGGTAAGCTGCGTTACCGTTGCGTTTTGTTCAAACCTGCTTATGGTTCAGGATAAAATCAGCGGAGCAATAGGCGACCTTACCGTTTCACCGGTAAAGCGTTCGACCCTTGCGATAGGATATTTTTGCTCTTCCTCACTTGTTACGGTAATAATAAACTTTACTGCGCTTGCCGCCTGCCTTATTTATCTTTATTTTATCGGCTGGTATATGTCGGCGGCGGATGTGCTTTTAACTGCACTTGATGTGGTTCTTCTTACACTTCTCGGAATTTCTCTTTCCTCCTGCATAAACTTTTTTCTCTCCACAAGCGGTCAGTGCTCCGCCGTGGGAACGATAGTAAGTGCGGGCTACGGATTTTTCTGCGGGGCATATATGCCTATTTCCAGCTTTTCCGAGGGCTTGCAAAGGGTTCTTTCCTTCCTCCCCGGAACTTATGGAACAAGCCTTATCCGCAACCACTGTATGAGGGGAGTTTTCTCCGAAATGGCGGATATAGGTTTTCCCGCAGAGGTTATTGAGGGGATAAAGGATTCAATCGACTGCAACCTGTATTTCTTTGATATAAAGGTTGAAATCGGAGCAATGTATGCCGTGCTTTGCGGAGCGATAACACTCTTTGTTGCGCTTTATGTTGCGTTTAATGTTTTTATCCGCAAAAGGAGATAATCAAAAATGGAATGGTTCAGTATTTACGGCGTAGCTCTTGTTGCCGTTATACTTACGCCGAATATAATCTTTGCGGCGACGCATAAGGACGGATTTGAAAATTTTTATCAAAACAAATCGGTGGAAACCATTGAGCAAATCGGGAGATTCGGTTCGTTTATTCTTATGTTTATCCAAATTCCGCCGCTTTGTGCGGGATTTTGGTTCCCGGAGGCGAAAACGCTTTATCTTTGCTTCGGCTTTGGGCTTGCTGCGCTGTATTGCCTTGGGTGGATCGTGTTTTGGAAAGAAAACAGCGTAAGAAAATCCCTTGCGCTTTCAGTTTTGCCCTCCGCAATGTTTCTTGCCTGCGGGGCGTTTTCGGGAAACCTTCCGCTGCTTGCTGCGGCGGTGATTTTTGCCCCTGCGCATATACTTATAAGCTATAAAAACGCCGTTCTTTCCCGGCATTAAAAAAGGAAAAATATTATTATGAAAAAATCTTCAGTTATAGTTGTTGCCGCCGGAATTATGTGCGCTATGCTTTCCGGCTGCGGGTTTATCTTTAACCTTGGCAAAGGAAAAGACGGCAGTTTTTCCGTAGGAACCTTTGAGTATTCTGCCGGCGAAATCGACAGGGTGGAGGTGGATTGGTCCTCCGGCTCCGTAAGGCTTGTTGAAAGCGAGGGCAGCTCCCTTAAAGTACAGGAAACCGACGGCGGGCTTTCCGATGCGCAGAAAATGCGCTGCAAAATCGAAAACAGAACTCTTAAAATCAGCTTTTGCAAGCCCGGCTGTATAGGAATTTTTCCTCCCGGAACAAAGCTTTTGACGGTGGAGGTTCCTAAAGGAACGGAAATTTCCGTAAACAGCTCCTCCGCAGATATATGTATGGAAGCCGAAACGCCGAAAACCGCCGAGCTTTACTCCTCTTCCGGAAATATCGAAGCCGGCACCGTTTATGCGGAAAAAATCCGCATAAACAGCACAAGCGGCTTAATACGGCTTGAAAAGGCACTTTCCGACGGAGATGTAAAAATTTCTTCAACCTCCGGAGGAATAGACGCCGAAAAGCTTTATGCAAAGGGCGGGCTTTCTGCGGAAAGCACCAGCGGCTCGGTATGCGTCGGCGAAATAGAAGCCCTTGAAAATGCCTCTGTAAAATCCACCTCCGGAAGAGTTGAAGCGAAAAAAATAACTGCGCCCTATTTTTCCGCAAATACAACAAGCGGAAGCGTCTTTGCGGGAATTTCATCCTGCGAGGAAGCGGAAATAGGATCCACAAGCGGTACGGTAAGGGTGGAGCTTCTCGATGACCTTGGCGCAACCGTTACCTATAAAGCCGGAAGCGGACATTTTGAGCACGGCGACTGTTACCTTTCCGGAGAAAAGTACATTTTCGGAAACGGCGGCTGCCGTATCCGTATCAGAACAACAAGCGGCAATATAAAAATAAAGTAGACCGCCAAAGCAATTATAGGCACCGCAAAAAAATGAGTAAATACAGCTTTCTTTGGGAATATGTTTCGGCACAGGCGGCGGAAAGCTTTTCGCTTTCCTTCGAAGAAACGGAAAAGCTGCTTGGCTTTCCGGTTGACCATTCTTTTCTTACATACAAAAAAGAACTTTTAGTCTTTGGCTGGAAAGTCGATAAAATTTCGATGAAGAACAAGCGGATATATTTCAGCCCGATTCTATAAATGGTTATACATACAGTAAATTGATAAGAAAACAATACAAACGGTAAAGGAGAGAACATTATGCTTAGCATCAGCCATCTTACAAAAATCTACGGAGATAAAAAAGCCGTGGACGACCTTTCGCTGCATATAGCTCCGGGAGAAATCTATGGCTTTATCGGTCACAACGGCGCAGGCAAAACCACAACGCTGAAATCGGTTGTGGGTATTCTTCAGTTTGACGAGGGCGAAATCACAATCGGAGGCGTTTCTATAAAGGACGACCCAATAGCCTGCAAAAAACAAATCGCATATATTCCGGATAACCCCGACCTTTACGATTTTATGAGCGGGATTAAATACCTCAACTTTGTTGCGGATATTTTCGAAGTCGGCGCAGAGGAAAGACAGGAACGCATTAAGAAATATGCGGATATGTTCGAGCTTACAAACGACCTTGCCCAGCCGATTTCCGCATATTCCCACGGCATGAAGCAAAAGCTTGCAATAATCGCCGCATGGATGCATAACCCAAAGCTTATTATTATGGACGAACCCTTTGTGGGGCTTGACCCAAAGGCCTCCTTCCTGCTTAAAGAAATGATGCGGGAGGTTTGTAAAGAAGGCGGAGCTATCTTCTTTTCCACCCATGTTCTTGAGGTTGCGGAAAAGCTTTGCGACAAAGTCGCCATCATCAAAAGCGGAAAGCTTATCCGTTCCGGAACCATGGAGGAGGTTAAGGGCGACGACAGCCTTGAGGAAGTATTCCTTGAACTGGAGGGTGAACAATAATGCTTAAAACCCTTTTGAAAAAACAGCTTTTGGAGCTAAACTACGGTTTTTTCTATGACCAGAAAAAGGGAAAAATGCGTTCAAAGGCTTCTTCCATAGTATTTATTGCGCTTTATGCGCTGCTTATGATTGGGGTTGCCGGCGGGATGTTCGGCTTGTTCTGCAATATGGTGTGCGGACCTCTTGTGGAGGCGGGCATGGGCTGGCTCTATTTTACCATATTCGGACTTTTTGCCGTTGCAATGGGCGTTTTCGGAAGTGTGTTCAATACCTATTCCGGGCTTTATCTTGCAAAGGACAACGACCTTTTGCTTTCTATGCCGATTCCCGTGCGCTATCTTTTAATCGTGCGCCTTGCGGGTGTATATCTTATGGGGCTTATGTTTTCCGCCATTGTGATTCTGCCCGCAATCGTGGTTTATCTTTTTGTTGCACCATTCAGCGTATCTGCACTTTTGGGCTGTATCGTCCTTTTAGCGGTAATATCCGTAGTCTGCCTTGTGCTTTCCTGTATACTCGGCTGGGCGGTTGCAAAAATCAGCCTAAAGCTCAAGAATAAAAGCTTTATTACAGTTATTCTTTCCCTTGTATTTATCGGAGCATATTATCTTGTATACTTCCGTGCAACGGAGCTTCTTTCAAGCCTTGTTGAAAACGCCGTTGTAATTGGCGGAAAAATAAAAGCCGCCGCATATCCGCTTTACCTTATGGGAAAAACCGGCGTCGGTGATTTCGGCGCAATGGCTGCCATAATTTTGGCGACGGCGGCTGTCGCCGCAATAACCGTATGGGTGCTTTCCCGCAGCTTTATTAAGATCGCAACCTCAAGCGGCAATACCGAAAAAGTAAAGTACCGTGCGCATTCCGTAAAGCAGGAAAGCGTTTCCTCCGCACTTTTGCGCAAAGAGCTGATGCGCTTTACATCAAGTGCAAACTATATGCTCAACTGCGGTCTTGGCATTTTGATGCTTGTTATTGCGGCTGTGATGTTGGTTATAAAAGGACAGGCGGCTTATGATGTGCTTTCCGAATTTTTCGGAGCGGAAAGCGGCGTTATCGCAGTTCTTGCGGCGGGTGCCGTTTGCCTAATCGCTTCGATGAACGATATAACCGCTCCTTCGGTTTCTCTTGAGGGAAAATCCGTCTGGATTTCTCAATCTCTGCCCATAACTCCATGGCAGGCTTTGCGTGCAAAGCTCGATATGCACCTTCTTCTTACGGAGATACCCACGCTGCTTTGCACAGTCTGCGCTGCGGCTGCTTTACATCTTTCCGTGGGGGAAAGTATTCTTGTAGTGATTCTTCCGATGCTCTATACCCTGCTTTTTGCTCTTATCGGGCTTTTTGCGGACCTTAAAAAACCAAACCTTAAATGGACAAACGAGATTGTTCCGGTAAAGCAAAACATCTCGGCGATGTTTGTGATTTTCGGCGGTTGGGCTTATGCAACAGTTTTGATAGGACTTTATTTCCTGTTCTTCAGCGAGGTTAGCGCATGGATTTATCTCGGAGCGGCAGCAGTCTTAACGGCAGCGGTTTCGGCAATTCTTTTCCGCTGGATAAAAACAAAAGGCGCAAAGGTCTTTGCTGCTCTGTAAAAAGGAGAAATACTTATGCTTGATTTTCTTATAGGTTTTTCTGCGAGGTCGGAGATTATCTTATAAGCTCGGTTGCGGATAAGATTTCCGATAAGAAAAGGCCAAAGCAAAAACAATAAGAAATACGCCGTGCTCATTCGGTTTGAGCACGGCGTATTTTTATGCAAAAAAATCAAATTGCTTTTGCAACATTCCCGCTGCGAAGACGAAAGCCCGCCTCTTCACTGCCGTAAAAATCGCCGAAGATTTCCTCCGATTTAATTATACCGTCAAAAACCGTAACGGCGCATTTGCAGCGCAGGGAGGGAAAACTACTCGGATAGCTGCCGTTAAATACAATAATTTCAGCACGGCGAAAGCGGGGCGAAATCCGCATTGTATCAACATTTTCGGATATATAAAGCAAGGTGCCCTCGCCCGTATCCAGGGTAAAAACTCCGTTGCAGACCGGGCACAGCAACGCCTTGTCCCAAAAAGAAAGACTTCCGCCACGCAATAGCCTTGCGCCGTAATATCTTTCGGCGGCGTCGCTGTTGGAAAGCAAGGCAAGCTTTGGCTTTATCCGGCGGCAAAGGCAAAGCTCCGCCGCCTCATCGGAGGAATCAAGGCTTACCAAAACATCCGGGGAGGAAACCTTTCCGTAAAGGCGGTATATATCCTTATAAACAAGGTTTTCGGTTATGAGCACGGAGCTGCCGCCCTTTGAGCACAAAACCGCCGAGCCTTCGCTTGTGGGTATCACATCAATGCTTGCCGTACCGGAGCAGAGCACGCTTTGGCACAAAATACCCGCCAAAAGTACAAAGACAGCCGTTACGGCGGAATATCTTATGTAAGAAAAATTTCTTTTTACCAAAATCGGCAAAAGAATGAGCACCGCTGCGCCTGCCGCCCAAATGATAATCCATTCTCCGCCGGATCTCACTCTGAAAAGCGGGATTCCGGCAAAAAATTTTGCAATGGCAAGAACGGCGGATTCCATTGCACCGGCTATGACCGCACACCCGTTTGCAAAAATATTAAAAAACGGAACAAAACCGAGCAAAACGGCGAGCATGGAAAAAATAATTGCGTATTTCGCAAAGGGCATTGAGCATATGCTTGCAATCGGTGCGGCAAAAGAAATTTCTCCGAACGCCGCAAGAGAAATCGGTATTGTTGCAAGCCAAGCCGGGATACTTGCCGAAAAGCCGGAAACAGCCGCCGCCAAAAGGCGGCTTTTTTCGCAAGATTCAAAAATTCGGGCAAAAAATCCGTAAAGTGCGGGAGAAAATGCGATAATTGCGCCGCTGCTTGCGGCGGAAAGCAAAAATCCGGCGTCACAACAAGCCATAGGGTCTGTTATGAGCACGAGCACGGTTGCAATTCCAAGATTGTCAAGAGATGCGGATTCCGTGCTCAAAAGTCTTGCAAAGCAGCTTGCAAGAAGCATAAAACCCGCACGCCTTACGGATACCCCAAAGCCTGCCGCCGCCATATAGACCAAGGTCAACACCATAATCGGCAAAACAAAAATCCGCTTTTTCGACCTTTTTCCGAAAACTACACGGAAAAATTGCTCCGCCGTGCCGACGATGACCGAAAGATGCATTCCCGAAACCGCAAGGATATGGCTTATTCCGGCAATGCGGAAGGAATCGGTGATCTCCGTGCTCAATCCGCCGTTCAGCCCTATCAAAAGCCGCTTTGTAAATGCGCCCTGCCACCCGGAGAAGTATTCGTCAATCGTGTTTTCGATTTTGCTGCGGAGCAGATAAATGTAATAGCGAAGAGAATTTTCTTCTCTGCCGGTTATTTTCGGTGCCGTGCTCATATATGCATAAAGCGAAATTCCGGAGGATCTGTCGGTAAGAAAGCCCGCCCGGTTTTCTGCATAGTTTTCGCAAAAGGAAACCTTACATTTGATTTTATCAAAAGGCTTTGCTCCGTTTTCGGAAAATCCGTAAAGCCTGAGAGTTACCCTTTGCGGCGCACCGGAAAGGCTTATGCCGTCGGTCTTTACAACATAGGCGGGTCTTCCCGTTGTGCCGCAAACCTCCGTAACCGTTCCGGATATATATGCGCTTGTTCCGCAAAGAGCCTGAGCCGGATAAAAATTCACAAAAAGATACGCCGAAACCAAAACGGCTCCGGCGGCTGCTCCGAATGTGCAAAGCTTGAGCAAATTAAATCTTTTGAAAGCAAAGGAAAAAACCGCTCCCGCAACCAGCAGCACAATACCCGCCGCCGCACTAATCTCCGGCGGAAGAAACGCCGCAGCAAAGGCTGCGGCAAGCATGGCTCCGCCAAATTTTATGAACTTGTAGGTCAACGGAAAAGCCCCCTTTCCCAAACGCTTGGGATATGCGAAAAGCATTTTGGCAACATGGTAAAAAACCTCTAATTTCGACGGAATTATAGCACTGTTCGACAAAAGGTTCAAGACATTGCGAGCAAAATATGCGAAAAAGACAAAATTTTTGTGCAAATATAAGAAAATCATAGTTTACGGTTTCTAAATAAAGAAATCAGTTTACAAGGTGGTTAATTATTACACAAGAAATGCTATTTATTACAACCATGGGGTAAGCGGATTGAATTTTTACTAAACTATTAATAATATTAAATTATTATTAAATATCAGCCGAATAAAATCTTTTTTTAGCGTAAAAAGGAGGAACCTTGTAATGAAAATCAATAAAAAACTCGCTGCGGTTTTAGCCGTAATTTTGTGCCTTTTTCTTCTAATGGTATGCACCGCCTGCCAAAAGGACGAAAAAACTCTTATTGATTTGGGCGAAAAATACTTGGAAGAGCTTGATTATGACAAAGCTATTTTGACCTTTGAACAGGCTATCGAAACGGAGCCGAGAAACGAACAGGGATATATCGGCTTGTATAATGCCTATATTGCAAAGGGAGAAGACGCCCTTGCAAAAGAGGCTTTGGAAACCGGCTATGATAATACCGGAAGCGAGGTAATAAAAGCCTTGCTTGACGAAATCAAAGAGAAAGAAGAGCGTGCAAAAGCACTTGCGGCAAACAAGGCGAACAGCCCCTCCGAAAATGAGCAGGAGCAGCCCGAAGAAGTCGAGCCGGAGCCCGAGGAAACAAATGAGGGAAAAAAGATATACAAAATTTCTCTTAAAAGCTCAAATGATAATTACGGAGAGGTTAAGGGCGGCGGCTCTTATCCCGACGGAGATAAAATAATCATAAAAGCAACCCCAAAGGAAGGCTATCAGTTCGTAAAATGGAGCGACGAAAACGAAACCGCCGAAAGACAGATAGTCGTAAAAAGCGACAAGCTTTATATCGCATATTTTGAGGAGATACCCGTAAATACATATTACATTTCCGTATCAAGCTCCGACCCGGTTATGGGAAGCGTAAGCGGTTCCGGCTCCTACCATGACGGCGAAAAGGTGAAAATATCCGCTAAAGCAAACGACGGCTATAAGTTTGTAAAATGGAGCGACGGAAGTACCTCCGCAACAAAGAATATTACCGTTACAAAAAGCGAAGATTATATTGCCTATTTTGAAAACAAAGAACCCGATAAATATACAATTACCGTGACAAGCGCAAATGCAAACGCAGGCTATGTCAGCGGAAGCGGAAGCTATGCAAGCGGAAGCACCGTAACAATCTCCGCAAGTGCATACAACGGCTATAAGTTTACAAAATGGAGCGACGGAAACACCTCCGCCTCAAGAAGCATAACCGTTACCGGCAACGCAAGCTATACGGCTGTGTTTGAACGGTGGGTCGCCGTAACAAACTGCGTCGGCTCAAATTATTCAAGCGCAGTGGCAACCCTTGAAGCAAGCGGACTTTCCGTAAGCATAAGCTGGAGCCACAGCGAAAGCACAGGCTGGGGAAAAGTAATGTCCCAATCTCCGTCAAGCGGCTATCTTGGCGATAACGGAAGCGTTTCTCTTACCGTAAGCTGCGGAACAAGCGGAAAAACCGTAAGCAGCAGCGAGATAGGGAGCTATCCCTCCTCCCAGTATGACATAACCGAATATACCCAGTATTCGTACAGAACAAAATCAAAGGAATATAAGCAAAGCGCATATTCAAGCCTAAGCGGCTGGACCCGGTATGACAGCTCAAGCAGCACCTCAACAGGCGATTGGCAGACAAACAACCCCGGCTCCGGTACATCATACAGCGGGGTATACGAGATTGTAACAAGCGTTAAAAAAGGCTATCACTACTATGCCTATGCGGCGTCATATAAAGGCGACAGCCGCTATTACCTCGACAGAAGCGAAGCCGAGGTTAGAAGCTATATGGACGCAAGATTCAGTAATTGGGGCGGAGTTGTAAACTATTATGACGATATATCCGAAACGGACAGAGGAGGCTACTGGAGCGGATATTGGGGAGATTCTCAGTTCCTTTATTATGATTCCCCAAGATATAAAGTGACCACAACAAAAACTACCTATTACTATTACAGAATCAGCGATTGGAGCAGCTGGAGCAGCTGGAGCAATACCGATAATACCCCAAGCGGATATTACGATACGGAAACCAGAACGCAGAAAATTTATTATGTCGTCGGAAGAGCGGGCTGATAAAAAAGCATATGGGGGAAAAGAAAGATGAATAAACGCAGAATAATAAAAACAATTTTTGCGGTAATTCTGTGCCTTGCGGCGGCAACGGTATTTGCCTCGTGCCAAAGTAACAAAGAAACCCTTTTGGAAATGGGTCAAAGATACCTTGACGAACTGGATTATGAAAAAGCGGTGATTGCCTTTGAGCAGGTGATAGAAACGGAGCCGATGAACGAACAGGCATATCTCGGTCTTTATAACGCATACTGTTCAGCCGAAGAATACGAAAAAGCCGGGGAAGCTCTTTACCGCGGATACAAGGAAACAACAAGCAAGGATTTTTGGAACCTGCTTAAAGAATTTGAAAACGCCGATATAACCGTTTCGCATAAAAGCGGTTATTATGAGGACGGAATCGACCTTACCTTTACCGCCGGGAAGGGTGCCGAAATCTATTATAATATCGGCGTCGGCAGCAAGCCGCAAAAAAAGTATACGGCTCCGCTGAAGCTTGATGACGGGCTTTATCATGTGGTTGTGCAGGCAAAGGGCAGATACACCGGCTCGGAAAGCGAAATATACGAGTACGAATATATCGCCGGTCCCGTTCCTACGAAGATGGAAGTTACAAAAGAATTTGGCGTACAATATGAATACTCATGGATAGCAGGTATGCTTGACGGCATTATTTCCGTAAGATCGAGAAAGAATGATCTTTGGGGAACAACGGATATAGATTTTAATGAAATTGCCCCGTTTGAAAGCGAAACCTTGGACTATATGGAAAGAAGATTTAACAAAGAAAAATACGAAAAAGCGATAAAAATGTACTGCAAAGAGAATGATGACGGAACGGCATATGTATATTGGCTCGGAGAGCCGATATGCGACCGAAAAATCGATTATGAGGAAACACTTAGAAGAGTACCCGATTTCAGTGTGTACTGGGAAAAGATAATTCCTTTTACCGATGAAAGCGGAAAATTCGGAGTAATGAACATCCTTGGGGAAGTGATACTCGAACCATGCTACACGGGAATGACAAATGCGGATAACGGAATGATAATCGCAACGGGAAAAGAGGGCACGGTTCGGCTCGAAGCGGTATACGAATAATCTGTGCCTTTATGTATATAAACATATAAAACTTTTGGGGAGTGCAAAAGATGTTTGATCCGAACAGGATTTGTCTTGGCTGTATGGAGGAGCTTAAAAACGGTGATGCCGTTTGTCCGAAATGCGGTTGGAACAATGCGGTAAACAATAATGTTTCTCATCAGCTTCTTGCGGGAAGCGTTCTTATGGGAAAATACCTTGTCGGAAGAGTGCTTGGCGAGGGCGGCTTTGGAATTACATATATAGGTTGGGATTTGATTCTTGACAGAAAGGTTGCAATAAAGGAATTTTATCCCCAGGGAATTGTAAACAGAGAGCTTACCCACCACAGCACGGTTGTTTCCTGCATAGGTAAGGAAGAATTTATCGAAAAAGAAAAAGAGGGCTTTATTAAGGAAGCAAAAACTATGGCAAAGCTCGGTAATATACCGGGAATAGTCACTATGCACGATGTTTTTGCGCAAAACGGAACGGTCTATATCGTTATGGACTATGTTGAGGGAAAAACCCTTAAGGCATATGTAAAAGAAAACGGAAACCGTCTTTCCGCAAAAACGGCGATAAGCCTTCTTGAACCGATATTCGGGGCTCTTCAGAAAATCCACGAAAAAGGGCTTATCCATAGGGATATAAGCCCGGATAACATTATGCTGCGCCCGGACGGAACGGCGGTTTTGCTTGATTTCGGTGCGGCAAGGCAAATGTCCGTTGCGGGAGAAAGAAGCCTTACCGTAAACCTAAAGCATGGCTACGCCCCGATGGAGCAATACCAGACAAGGGGCGTTCAGGGACCATGGACGGATGTATATGCCCTTTCCGCAACCATATACAGGCTGATTACCGGAAGAGTGCCGCCCTCCGCCGCAGACAGGATAATAGAGGACGACCTTCCGCTTCCAAGCACTCTGGGTTCGGATATTCTTCCCCGGCAGGAAGAAGCATTGATGAAGGGGCTTGCAATACGAACGGCGGACAGAACGCTGAATATTTCCGAGCTTTGGGAGGGACTTTCCCAAGCCCCGGCGGAAAAAACACCCCAAAAGCAGCCGCAGGAAGAGCCGGCAGAAGAAAACAAAACCGGCGAGCCGCAGCATATTCCGGCGCAGCAGCAAACGGAGGAAAGCCATACCGGCGAAGAACTCCCCATTGAGCACAGGACGGAGCAAACGGAACCCCCGAAAAAGCCAAGCGCAGAGGAACGGCAGGAACCCAAGGAAAAAGAACAGCCCAAAAAGGAAAAATCAGAAGGTATAAAGTTCCTTGCGGCGGTTTTGGCTTTACTTTTGCTTTGCGTACTCATTTTTGAACCAAGCATTGATATTTTAGATATAAGAAAAGAAATCAACTACAAAAAAGGCGTAAGTTCCTTTGAAAACAAAGAGTATGACAAAGCTTATGAACAACTTTCTGCCGTAAAAGGATATAAAGACGCAGAGGGTTATATCAATAATATTGGTAAGCAAAAGCAATATGATAAGGCTTTGTATTTCTATGAAAAGCAGGATTTTGAAGCAGCACTCGTAATATTTGATGACATTGGAAACTATAGAGATACAAACGATTATATTTCACTCTGTCATAAAGAACTGGCTTATAGGTACCTTGAAGGGTCAGAAGGCAATGCGATAAAAGAACTTGAAAAACTTGAGGATTTTGATTTGGCGATTACCTTTCTCCAAAATATGCACCCTTTTTACTCTCTCTCAACTCCATGGATTTGGTATGAGAAGTATCTTGCAGCGGAGGAATCTTATAAAGATGTATTGACGGACTGTTGTAATAATGACAACTTTAATTTGGATAAGGTACACAACCTTAAAGAAACGGTATATCACATCGCCATAGGAGCAATGTCAAGGAAAGAATACGAGTTTTCAAGATGCTTGTTTGTTATGCTTGAAAATTATTCCGACAGTGAAGAAATGATTAAAAATATTGACGATGTTATTATCACTTATATAAAAGGGCATAGAGCTGATGATGACTATTTTACATTTAGGTATTTGAAGCTGCTTTGTTATAGCGGCTCCGAATGGGCAAATGAGGAATGGGATTATCTATACGGAAAATTCGTGTGTGTAGATGGCAGAGAGGACATGACTATGTGGACACTCTCCGAGGACGGAACTCTTACCGTAAGTGGAGAGGGGTACGCAGATTATGTATCGGTTCCTCAGGAAGAGGAAGCTATGGTGAAAAATCTGGTGATAAACGAAGGAATAACCGGAATAGGAGGAACGGGCATATATTGCATTTATTCCCGCAAAAACATAGAGAGCATAGAGATTCCTTCCACATTGGAGTATTTTAATATTTTAGGATTTGATGAGGATACGACATCAAAAGTCACAATAAATATAGATAAAAACAACAAATACTATACAGTTGAAAACGGAAAGCTCGTTAGGATAAACGACTGATTGCAGAAAAAGATTTAAGAACGGAAAAACGGTGAAAAATTGTGGTAAATATAGCTGTTTGCGATACAAACAAAGCTCATCTTGAGTACATAATGAATTTGGTGGGAAAATATTGCGGGGAAAAAGCCGCAAATATCTGCGGCTTTGCCGAGCCTATTGATTTTATGGAGTATCTCCAGTTCAAAGGCGACAAGGTGGATATTGTAATATGCGACATAAAGCTGAAGGAATACGACGGAATAAAAATAGTATACAAGGCACAGGAGCTTTTGCCGGATCTTGTTGTAATTTTTGTTTCGGCAAGGACAACCTCCGTCTTTGACGCATATCATGTCCGCCACCGCTATTTTGTCCCAAAGCCGATAGAACTAAGGCGGTTTAAGGAAGCAATGGAATATGCGCTTGCCGATGTGGTGAATAATGACGCAAGGTATCTTGTGTTTTCATCAAAAGGAGTTGTTTCAAAGCTTAATATCAAAAGTATTTATTACATAGAAAGCGACCTTAGAAAAATAATCGTCCATACGGCGAACACCTCGGTAGAATCCTACGGAAAGCTTGACCTTTTGCTTCCTATGTTGGATAGAAGCTTTTTGCATTGCCATAAAAGCTATATCGTAAATATGGACTATGTGGAAAAGCTTGATGATAAGGAATTTTTGCTTTCTAACGGAATAGCGGTAAAGATAAGCCCAAAGCGGTATAAGGAATCAAAAGAGGGCTTTATTCGCTATATTACAAACAGCTTTGATGACAGCCTGTATACGGATATTACCTCCGTTGAGGATATAATCAAGCGCAAGGTAAACGACTGATCTTTGCCGCAAATATCTGCGGTTGGAAAAAATGCTTTCGGCATATCATAATTTTTGCATTGAGGTGATTAAAAGTTGTTCAAAAAAGGACAGGTATTGAACGGAACTTATCAGGTGATTGAGCAAATAGGAAGCGGCGGCGGCGGAATTGTATATAAGGCGTTTCATCTTCACCTTAATCAGCTTGTTGCAATAAAGCTTATAAAAAGCGGCGCACTCGGAGATATGGATCTTCGGGGAGAAACCGATATACTAAAGCAGCTTAAACACCCGTATCTGCCAAGGGTATTTGACTTTGTCGTTGACGGAGAAGATGTCTATACGGTAATGGATTATATTCCCGGAACGGATTTTCAGCGGCTGATAAAGGGAAAAGCGGAATTTGAGGAGCGGGATATTCTTAAATGGGCTGCGGAGCTTTGCGACGCTTTGCGCTATCTTCATACCCGCACGCCCTCAATACTCCATTGCGATATAAAGCCCGCAAATATAATTCTTATGCCAACCGGCGATATATGCCTTATAGACTTTAATATTTCCGTGCTTACGGACGGAGATGTAAAATTTGTCGGCTTCAGCAAAGGATACTTTGCGCCGGAGCTTTTTGCGGAAATTCCCGATGGACCGAAGGTCAAAGACGAAAAAGACGACGAAACATATATGCTTTCCGGCGAACAATGGGATGGAGGTTCCGATGAAGAGGAAGATGAAAGCGGCGGTCCAAAGGGCTGGAGCGATGTTTATCTTACAAAGGGAGCCGTTCCGAGCGTAAGGTCGGATATCTACGGATTGGGAGCGTCGCTTTACAGTATGGTCACCGGTAATGTTCCGGATTTCGGTATGGACGATAAAAGCATTGACGCTGCCCTCGGAAATGTAAGCGAAGGTCTTAAATACATAATAAAAAAGGCAATGAAAGCCTCTCCGAATAAGAGATACCGCTCCGTTGAGGAGATGAGCTATGACATTGCCCACAAAAGCCAATTTGACGCAGAGGGAAAACGAAGAAAAACAAAAAAAGCAATGACGGCGGTCGCCATAGCGGGAATTTCTATGGCTGTAACGGTCGCTGCAATATTGGCAATTTTTATGGGGCGCACCGATAAAGAAAAACAATATAGCCTGTATATTCAAAACGCTACCGATGCGGTTTATTCCGGGGACGAAGCGACAGCCGAAGAGGAGCTGCGGCGGGCAAGAGGTATTTATAAGGACAGAGCCGGTTCCTATTTTGTGGAAGCACTTAAATATTACTGCGAAGGGGAAACGGAAGAATGCATTAAATATGTGGACAGAGTTATAGAGACCTACGGAAAATCCTTTGAAAAGCAGGATAAATCGGGGCTTTCGGATTTATGGACGCTTTCTGCGGAAGCGTCATTCGACAAAAAGGATTATAAAGGCGCAGCGGAAAGATTTTCTTCCGCTTTGAAATATTCCGACGGAAACGCCGCACTTTACAGAGATTATGCAATAGCCCTCGTAAGAAACGGGGAAACAGACAAGGCAAAAGACATTATGGCAGAAGCGGAAGACCTTATGACCGACGATTTCTCCGCAAAGCTTGTGGAAAGCGAAATCCTGCTGAAGTCCGGCGACTGCGTAAATGCGGAAAAGGCGTGTATTGCCGCAATAGACGGAATAAACGACCCAATCGTTAAAGAAAGAGCCGTGCTTACCGCAGTAAAAATATACGGCGAGGGCAGCGAGCAGATAGAAAATGCCCACGAAAAAGCAACAGAGCTTCTTAAAAAAACGCTGGACAGCGACGAGCTTAAAAACAGCACCGCTCTTTCGGAAAAGCTTGCGGAAGAGTATATAGAGCTTGCCAGAAGCGGAAACGGAAAAAACGAATATTACCAAAAAGCCGCAGATTGCTATGAAAAACTGATTATGCGGGGGGCTGCAAGCTTTTATATATGGAATAACCTTGCCGTTACCTATCAGGAAATGGATAACTTTGATAAGGCAAGCGAAGTTATAGGCAAAATGGAGATAAAATTCCCCGGGGATTACCGTGTGGCAATGGAAAAGGCGTTTTTGGAGGCAGATAAAAACTCCATGCTCGAAAATTCAAAAAGAAATTACGATGAATTTTTTGCTGCCTGCAAGGAAGCCGAAAAAGGCTATAAAGAAAGCTCCGCCGCAGAAGCGGGCGACAGCCGAATGAATATGCTTAATGAGCTTAAACAGGAGCTTATAAGCGGCGGCTGGGGCGGAATATCAAATTGAACGGAGAGCGGCAAATGAAAATTGAATACGACGAGATAAGCAACCCGGGCGGAAGACCGATAAACGAAGACGCATATGTCATAGTCAGGAGCGAAAATATGATTGCCTTTGCGGTTGCGGACGGCTTGGGCGGACACGGAAACGGAGAAATCGCCTCTTCCATAGCGGTATCTGCGGTGGGAGATACATTCAAAAGGTACAACGGCGAATCGCAGAAAACAAAAGTGACGATTGCTTTTGAGGAAGCGCAGAAAAGGATACTCGGACAGCAGGAAGCTCTTAATATAAAAAATTCAATGAAAACAACCCTGTGTGTTTTGAGTATCGAAGCAGGCTGCGCCTTTTGGGGACATATCGGGGACAGCAGGATATATTGGTTCAGAGGGCATAAGCTTTTCAAAAGAACCCTTGACCACAGCGTTCCGCAAATGCTTGTTGCAACCGGAGATATAAAAGAAAGCGAAATAAGACACCATGAGGACAGAAACCGCCTTTTGCGGGTTATAGGTACGGAATGGAGCAAGCCGGAATACGAGCTTGCCGAGCAGCCGGTAAGGCTGCGCCCAAATGATAAATTCCTTATTTGCAGCGACGGATTTTGGGAAAATGTCGATGAAAAGGAAATGGCGGAATGTATGTCAAAAGCCAAAAATGCGACGGATTGGCTTATCTATATGAGAAGGATTCTTCTTCGCAAAACAAAAAATAAGGATAATGATAATTTTACCGCAATTACGGTATGGATTAAGTAAGGGGGAAAATTATGAAGCTTGTACAATGCAAAAACGGTCATTTCTTTGACAGCGAAATAAACAGCTGCTGCCCCGTTTGCGGCGGCGAAATTGACGACGGAACGGAACGCCCGGAAGACGGTTCGGCACCCTCCAGAAGAAGATCAATAGAAAATCTTGTTTTGCCTATGTTCGGAATAGGAAACGGCGAGGAGGACAGCGTTACGCTCGCCATGCCGATAGGCGGGGAGGAATGGTCGCCCGTCGTCGGCTGGATAGTGTGTGTTGACGGCAACAGCAGGGGAAGGGATTATCGCATACACCCGGAAAGAAACTTTGTCGGAAGGTCGGGAGTTATGGATATATCCGTGTTTGAGGACGAGAGCATAGCAATGGTAAACCATTGCTCAATAGTATATGAACCCATAGAGGGAGAATTTATGCTTGTTCCGGGAAAGGAAGCGGCAACCTATTATAACGAAAAGCTGCTTACCGAATATGTGGTTCTTAAAGAAGGAGATAAATTCACAATAGGAAATTCAACATTTGTGTTTGTGCCGTATTGCAAAGGAGATGTCAGATGGTGAAAAAGATTGTTTCTTTGGTAATAGCGATAGTCCTGATAATAATCCCTGCCGCAGCATATGCGGATACCTTTAATTCCGTAAGCATAGAGCAGGTGGATACAAATTTACCCGAGATTGCGGCATTTTTCTACTTTTTGGACGAAAACGGCGAACCGATAAGCACAAAAGACGCTTCGTTTGAAAAAGAAGATATAACGGCAATGCTCGGCGGAACTCCGCTTGAGATAAAAAGCATAGGCAATGCAAAGGGGTATCCGACCACATATTACTACCTGCTTGATGTTTCAACCTCCGTTTCCGCAAAGATACTTGATAATATAAAGGAAAATATAATAAAGCGAATAGAAAGCCGTTCGGATGACGAAAAAATTACCGTAATAACCTTTGGTAAGGAAATAAATGTTGTTCTCGACGGAACCGAAACCAAGGAAAAAGCCGAAGAAAAGCTTGCGGCGGTAAAGCCGAACGAGCACGCAACAAGGCTTTTCGACGGGCTTGATAAAATGCTTACGCTTTCCGCAAACGACGGAGCGGCTTCAAGAAAAATTGCCGTTCTTGTAAGCGACGGAAGAGATTTGTATGATGGCGGCGCAACAAAGGAAGATGTGCTTGAAAGAATACAGGAGGAAAACATCTCACTATATTCTTTCGCTATGCCAAACTCCACAAAAGAGGGCAGAGAAGCCATGCGAGAGGTTTCCAAAAAATCAGGCGGAGAAATGCTGATAATCAAGTCAAATGACGCAGAGGACTGCTTTGGCAAATTTGACGAAAGAATGGATTGCTGCTTTAAGATAGAGCTTGCCGCCGAAAGCAACATTGTTTCCGGAACAAAGCAGGACTTTGTTTTGAAGATACCTTATTCCGGCTCGGTTTTGGAAGCAATGTACACCGTAAAGTCCACAAAATGGATTCCGGATAATGTGCCGCCGGAAATTGTTGAGTGCAAAAGCCCTGCGCAAAACAAAATTGCGGTAAAATTCAGCGAAAATGTCACCGGAGCGGATAGCCCTCTTTGTTATAACATAACCAACGGCGAGGGAGAAAAATACGAGGTGGTTTCCGCATCATACAGTGCGGAAGGCTTTACCGCAATATTGGTAACGGACAAACCTGTTTATAACGGAACATATTTTGTGGAGGCGCAGGGAATAAAGGATGTTTCCATGGAAGAAAACCCGATAGCGGAGGAAGCATATAAGCTCGAGCTGTCCGAAGAGGGGCGTGACCGCCCGCTTACCTTCGGCGAAAAAGCAATAAAATACTGGTACGCCTCCGCAGCAGCGGCAATCCTTTTGGCTGCTGCAATAGCGGGTGCGGTGCTGCTTATCAAAAAAGAAGAGAAGAAAAAGGAAGAACAGAAAAACGCAGAAAAAATCGCAAACGAGGAATTGCTTAAACAAACCGCACTTGACGCAACAAAGCAGGCGATTGCAGAATCAAAATCCTATCAAAACAATGTGAAAGTAAGCACGGCGGGAGGCGTGCCCTCAAAGAAAGTAACTCTTGTGGTAAGCTGCGACGGAACCGAACAAAGAAGCATAGATGTTCTGATAAACGGAAAATACATAATGGGAAGAAGCCAAAAATGCAATCTCAGCTTTAATGACCAAAATATGTCGAGGGAGCACTGCGCTCTTGACTACCGTGACGGAACGCTTCTTGTTCAGGATTTGGGCTCCACAAACGGAACTTTCATAAACGGAGTTCCGATAAAAGGAATATACAGCGTAAACGACGGCGATGAAATAAGATTCGGAAGAGCAAGGGTCATAGTAAGATTTATCATGAAATAATACCAAGGCTTTGGAGAACTGAAATGTCGGATTTTGAAAAAATGATATGTCCGCACTGTTTTCAAAACGGATTTGAAAACGGAAAGTGTCAAAAATGCGGCTATGTTTTGCCGCAAAACTACAATGCAAACGCCCTTCTTCCCTTTACAAAAGTCGGCGGCATATACGAAATAGGAAGCGTGATCGGTGCAGGCGGCTTTGGTATAACCTACGCCGCAAGAAACTTGCAAACGGGCGAACGCTGCGCAATAAAGGAGTACTTTCCGTCGGAATTTGTTTACAGAGATAACGCTACGGGCATGGTTTGCTGTAAGGATGAGAGCGAAAAGGACTATTATAAGTGGCTTGAACGGTTCTATAAAGAAGCGGTCACCTTGTCCAAAATAAGAAGTGCAAATAACGGCAACATAGTGGATATACAGGGCTACCTTAAAGCAAACAACACCGCTTATATAATTATGGAGTTTATTGACGGAGTAAACCTAAAAAGGTGGATGGTTGCAAACAACAGAGTGTTTACATATGCTCAGGCAAAGATGATTTTTATTGATATAGCCTCCGTTCTTTGCGATGTTCACAAAATGCACCTTTTGCACAGAGATTTAACGCCGGAAAATGTTTTGATAATGCCAAACGGAAGAATAAAGGTAATAGATTTCGGCTCCGCAAGAGATTATGTAAAAAACGCCATGGGAATGTCCGTTTTGGTTAAAAAGGGCTTTGCACCGATAGAACAGTATTCGTCGAATAAAAAGCAGGGACCGTATACGGATATATATTCTCTTTGCTGCACAACATATTTTATCCTTACGGGAAGATATATACCGGACGCATTTGACAGAGTAAACGGGGCAAAGGTGCCAAGGCTTGACGAGGTCAACCGAGAGGTTCCGGCGCAGTTTGCTTCGGTAATAGAAAAAGGTATGGCTGTATATGCGTCGGAAAGATATCCGAATGTGGAAGCAATGCTTACTGCGCTTGATCCGCCGAAGCCATCCCCGCCGGAACCGCTTCCGCCGCAGCCCATTCCGCCCATTCCACCGGAACCGCTTCCGCCGCAGCCCATTCCGCCTATTCCGCCCCGACCGGAGCCGCCGTGGACGGAAGAAAAACCGCCGCAAAAGGCAGAGCAGCCGCAAAACAGGGGCTTTTTATACAAGCTGAAGCTGTTCCTCGGAATTATCAGCGAAAATCCGGAAACACCGCCATATGAAAAGCCTATGAATAGTTTTTCCAAAACGCTTTTGCGAATAAACACCGGACCCGCAAGCGGCTTTTGCTTTGAAATAACCCGCGACGGAAGCTATACAATAGGAAGATCCGCCGCACAGTGCGACGCACCGATAGCGGGAAATTTTCCGGAAATAAGCAGGCTCCACTGCATAATTACATCTCAAAAAAACGGAAACCGGCTGCTTATAGAGGATAAATCCGCAAACGGAACATATGTAAAGCGGCTTGGGCTTTTGGAAAAAGGCAGGCAGTACGATATTCGTTCCGGCGACATCATATTGCTGGCAACGGAAAAATATCCTGTTGAGGTAGTAAAAAAGCAGTGAAGCAAAAACAAGGAGGCTTTATGCTGAACAAAAATATTTCTTCAAGTAAAGGCACCGAAAATAGGGCAAGACCCAAAAAAAGAATAGCGGCGGTTTTGCTTGCTCTTTGCGCCGCTGCGGTTATGCTTTCCGTCACGGCTTTTGCGACAAGTGTAAATCCGCCGGATCCGTCGAGTTCGTCAAGTTCGTCGGATTCGTCAAGTTCATCGAGTTCATCGAGTTCATCGAGTTCATCGAGTTCATCGAGTTCGTCGAGTTCATCGAGTTCATCAAGTTCATCGAGTTCATCAAGTTCATCGAGTTCATCGAGTTCATCGAGTTCGTCGAGTTCATCAAGTTCATCGAGTTCGTCGAGTTCATCGAGTTCGTCGAGTTCGTCAAGTTCATCGAGTTCATCGAGTTCATCGAGTTCGTCGAGTTCTTCAAGTTCATCGAGTTCGTCGAGTTCATCAAGCTCGTCAAGTTCGCAAAGTTCATCAAGCTCGTTAAGCTCTGTGGAGCCCGCCTCAAAGCCGCCGAAAAAGCCGTCAAACAATACGGATAACGGAAACAACGATACGACGAGCGTGCGAACGGGTGCCGATGAAATTGATGACGGCAAGCCGGACGCCGGCTCCGAGAAAGAAAGCGGTAAGGAAACGGAAGAAAATAAAGACCCGGTTGCCGCATTCGCTGAAAAAATCGAAGCCATCGGCGAGGTTGACGGCAGCGAGGAATGCGGGCAAAAAATAGCCGAGGCAAGAAAAGCTTATGGAAAGCTTTCCGCCGAAGAAAGAGAACAAAAGCAGGTGAAAGAAGGTTTAGCCAATCTGGAAAGTGCGGAAAAAGAATACAAAGAGCGTTTCTCGGAAGAAAAACCGCCCGCCGAGGAAAAACCGAAAAAGCACGGCTATGCCGCCGTTATAGTGCTTGCCTCCGTTGCGGCGGTGCTGCTTGGAGCCTCCGCAGCCGCCGTGGTGTTGTTCGAGAAAAAGAAAACAGGGAGAAAAACCGTCGTGCAGCCGGCAAAGCAGTCGGACGAAATAACGGAAATAATCCCGATAGGCAATTTTACGGTGCCAAGCGGCTCCGTGTGGGTAACAAGCTCCTCCATAATCGGAACAAGGGAATACCAACAGGACAGCGTCCTTGTGCCGGAGATGAAAGGTATGACTACCGCCGAGCTTGAGCAAAAAGGCTATCTTTGTGTGCTTTGCGACGGTATGGGAGGTCTTCAGGGCGGAGAAAGAGCAAGCAAAGCCTGCGCCGAAGCAATGTTTGAAAGCTATTACGGCACCTATTACGGCTTTGATGTAAAAAAAGCAATGCGTGAGGGTGCGGAATGTGCCGACGAAAGGGTAAGCAAAATGAGGGACAACAGAGGAAACCCTCTTCATTCCGGCACAACAATGACCTGCGTGCTTATAAAGGACGGAAGGCTGACGCATTGCTCCGTCGGCGACAGCAGGATCTACATTTACAGAAACGGCACGGTAAGCCAGCTTTCACATGACCACAACTATTTTGAAGACCTCATAAGAGGTCATCAGCCGGGAAGCCCGGAATGGCGGGACGCTTTTATAAATCCGAAAAGAGATGCGCTTACAAGCTACATAGGTATGGGCGGAATAAAGCATTTTGATATTTCGGAAAGCCCAATCATGCTTGAAAAAGGCGATATTGTATTTATGTGTTCCGACGGACTTTACAGAAGCGTAGGAGAGGAGGAAATGGCAGCCGCAATGCGTAAATATTCCGACCATTTGGAATTTTTGCCCCATGTGCTTACGGCAACGGCGTTTGACGCAGGAAAGGTCCATCAGGATAACACATCAATAATAACGATAAAATATTTGGGATAACGAATAAGAGGGAAAATGCATGAAAAAATTTTTTACAAAACAGACAGCGGTCGCAGCCGTATTTATTGCGGCAACAATCGCCGTGCTCTTAATTCCCGTTCTTAAAATAGGGGAATGCGCCGTAATCCTCGGCGGGGCGCAGGTAGGCATATACGGAAACGCATCGCTGCTTAAATGGATACTCGTAGACTTTATGGGCGAACGGGCGGTTGGATTTTATAATGATATTGCTTATGTGGGAGAAACCAAAACAGGGCTGTTTATTTGGGCTTTGCTTTCGGCTGTGCCGATTATCGCCTTGCCGGTTGCCGCAGCAATAATCCTTTTGATAAAATCCCGTTTAAGAGCCCTTGCCGGTATAATATCCTCCGCAGCGATGGAAGCTGTGCTTGCGGCGAGGCTCTTTAGAGCAATCGCCTTAAAGAATGCCGCAGCGGCAGATTCGAAAATAGCCGAGATTGCAAAGGGAGATTATGTAATAGGCGAGCATTTCGGAGTTTTTATTCTGATTGCGGTTGTCCTTATTTGCACTGCAGCGTCGATTTGGCTTTTAACAACCGATTTGAATTCCGTATCAATAGAAAACAAGGTTATGGCTGCGGGAAATAAGGAGCTTATTGCAAAGAGCAAAGCTTGTTATGAAATACACGGCATATCCGGGGTATATAAGGGAGCCGTTCTTGACATAAAGCCCGGAGAAAGCGTCTGTTTCGGCAGGGACATAGATTGCTGCCAGGTGATTTTTCCCGGGGACTGCGTTTCCGTAAGCAGAAAGCATTGCCTTTTAAGCTGCGAAGCAATCGACGGAGAATTCAGAATAGTTGATTATTCTTCCGGCGGCACATATATTAACGGAAGACGCCTTGAATACGGGATTGTAAATGCGCTTCCGCTTAATACGGAATTTTGGCTCGGAAGCAGGGAAAACGCCTTTTATGTAGCCAAAAAAGAAGCGGAATAATACAAAAATTACATTTTTAACGGCAATTCTGAATATATTCGCAAAAAAGCTTTGTATAGGGTTAAAATGCATACAACAAATAAATTTTAGTAAAAGAGGTTTTGTTGTATGGAATACATGGAAAGAGCATCATTGTTTTTGGATTATTCCGCAATAGTCATATATGTGATTATTGACATCATTGTATTGATTATAATTGCTTCTGCGGTGGGTTCTTCGAAGAATAAAAGCGGCGAGGTAAGAGAACAAAGAAAAACCAACTATTATAACGACAGCCCGACAAAACAACAGGGCGTGTATGAAATAGTCGGAGTTTCCGGTACCTATGCCGGTCAAACATTCAGAATGATCCCGGGAGAGGATTTGTTTATCGGAAGAGACCCTATGGAATGTCAGATAGTTATAAACGATTACAAAAATGTTATAAGCAGAAAGCATTGCCTGATTCATTGCAGCGGCTCCGGAAGCGGAGTTTACATAACCGACTATTCCCATAACGGAACATTTATGGATGGAAAAAAGCTTACCTACGGAATTTCCTACAAAATGTTTGACGGAGTAAGATTCAGCCTTGCCGGGAACAACGATTGCTTTATATTAAGAAGAGCTTAAAAAAATAAAAAAGACAAAATTGGAGGACAAAAATATGTTTGATAGCTTGTATCTACTGGAAAATTGGATAAACGCTCTTGATTTGGGCGGTGCGGTTATTTTATTGGAAGCGGCATATGTGGCACTTAGCATATTCATGGTCGTGGTTTTATACGCTTTCACCGGTTCGATGCTTATAAGATTAGGACACAAAGTCGGCGTGTATGAAAGCGAAACCATGGCATATATCCCGATTTTGCGGGATTGCTACAGAATGAAAATAGCCGGGTTTAATCCCCTGCTCGGTCTTTTGCTGAATGGAAGCGGCTTGGGAACAGTCGGTCTGATTGCATTTGTAATCGGGATCGTTACAAAATCATTTACTTTTGGAATAATTATCGGTATAGTCGGCGCAGTTACGATTTTGGTATTTAAATATAAGTACTACAACACTATGCTTAAAAAATTCGGCTTTGAGGGAACCCTTGCTTTGCTTATCTTTGTCGGTCTTTCCATTATCCTCGAAGTTATTGCCTGCATTATCGCTTTCAGCGATAAATTCGATACAAGAATAAATTCCGAATTTGCAGAAAGAATGGATTCCGTTGAGCACAAGGTAAGAATACTTGAAGCCGGCGCAAACAGATACTCCGCACCGCAACCGCAGCCGCAGCCGCAGGTATATAGCGGAGCAAAAAGCAGCCTTATCGGGATAAAGGGAAAATATAACGGAACAAGATTTGAAATCGGCGACGGCGAAAGCGTTACATTCGGAAGAGAAATTCAAAAATGCAATATAGTATTTGACGAAAAAGACGGAACCGTAAGCCGTGTTCATTGCACGGTAAAATATGTTGCGGCAGAAAACGCATTTTATGTTACCGACCTTTCTTCAAACGGAACATTTATAAGCGGCAACATGAAAATAGGAAAAAATAACACCAAAAAGGCAGAGGCAGGCACCGTTATAAGCTTCGGCAACGGAGAAAACGCATTCAGGCTCGGATAAAAAACAAAACAATAAAAAGATTTTTTGGAGGTATAAATATGAGATACATAAAATGCAGCAAGGACCATTACTATGACGCAGACCAATATTCAACCTGCCCCTATTGCGGAGGCGACTCAGCGGCGGACAACAGAACCGTTACCTGCTTTAACAACCCGGACGATGAAAAAACAACGCCGATTTCCGGAGGGGCTTCAATAAGCGGAAAAACGGTTCCGCTAACCGGCGGAAGCTCGGGGGTAACCTTTCCCATTGGCGGAAGCTCGGGGGAAACAATTCCGATTAATATTTTTGACGACCAAAAGACGGTTTTTGCCGGTACGGAAGAAAACAAAAGCCCGGTTGTCGGTTGGCTTGTTTGCACTGCGGGAACCCATATCGGCGAGGACTTCCGCCTTACCGCAGGAAACAATACAATCGGACGCTCCGGTACCATGGATGTTTGCCTTTCCGGAGAGAACACCGTTTCAAGAGGAAAACACGCCGTTGTTGTTTATGAGCCGGAGGAAAATATTTTCCTTACCACTCCGGGAGATGTAAAAGAGCTTTCCTACCTTAACGGAAGAGTAGTTCTTGCTCCGCAGGTGCTTAAAAGAGGCGACCGCATAAGACTCGGAGAGGTTGAGCTTATGTTCATTCCCTGCTGCGGAGAAGATTTTACATGGAGAAAATGATGTTTCCCAACTGTACCGGGACATAATCATACAGGAGGCAAAAAATGATTGTTGGATTGACCGGAAAATATGCGGGAGTAAGCTTTCCTGCTGACGGCGAAAAGGAAATAGTGTTCGGAAGAGATCCAAACTTCTGCAATGTTGTTTTTGACCAGTTCAGTACAAGCGTAAGCCGCTGCCATTGCGCAATATCATACAGCGCAAGCGAGGGATTGTACTATGTAACCGATTACTCAAAAAACGGCACCTTTACCGGCGACGGAAGACGGCTTATTCCCAATATGGCTATACCCATGGAAAAAGGAACAATACTTTTTATGGGAAGCAGAAAGGATTCTTTCAGGCTTGATTAAGCAGGGCGGGCTGTTGGAAAAAACGACCCGGCAGCAGCTTAATTACAATAAAAAGGGCAGCTCTCTTTTGTATTTGCAAAAGAGAGCCGTTTTTTTTCTATGGAAAACTCCGATGAAAAGTGCTATTATTTACTCAGAGGAGGGAATAATATGACGATATACGAAATTGCTTGGTACTTTTTTATCTATGCTTTTCTCGGTTGGTGTACGGAGGTTTCCTTTTTTGCCGTAAAAAAAGGAAAATTTGTAAACAGAGGCTTTTTGAACGGACCTGTCTGCCCGGTTTACGGCTTTGGGCTTGTGGCGATAATTGCGGCTCTTACCCCGCTTAAAGATAATCTGCTTTTGCTCTTTTTAGGCTCGGTGCTTATAACAAGCGCACTGGAGTTTTTAACGGGCTGGGCACTCGAAAAAATATTCCATACAAGATGGTGGGATTATACGGAGAATAAATTCAACCTCTGCGGATACATTTGCCTTGAATTTTCGCTTATTTGGGGTCTTGCCGCAACTGCCGTCATGAAGATTATTCAGCCTCTTATTCAAACGGCGGCGGGGATAATCCCGCAGGCAGCCGGTTGGGTGCTGCTTGGAGTTTTTGCCGCCGTAATTCTTTGCGACCTTGCGGCGACGGTTACCACAATTCACAATATGCAGAAAAATTTGCGTGCTCTTACGGCAATGGCTGCGGAGATGCACGAAATTTCCGACAAAATCGGCGAAAACATTTCCGAAAAGGTGCTTGATATAAAAGGGCAGGCGGACGATACAAAGGAACGCTATTCCGGCTTTGCGGAAATGTGCCGTGCTCATAGGGCGGAGGAACAGAGCCTTTCCGAAAAGCACCGTGCGGAGGAACAGGCTTTGCTTGCTTCCATACGGGAAAAAGAGAAGGAACGCATTGCAAAGGAACGCAGCGAAAAATTTGAGGAGCAAAGCGCACGCCTTGGCAGGCTTAGGACGGAGCTTTCGGAAAAGCTTTCTGCGGCAAAACGCAGATACTCCCGTATAATAAAGGCTTTTCCCGATATAAAAAGCAGAGATTATCAAGAGGCACTGGATAATCTTAAAAAAGGTGAAACCAAATAAAAAAAGTCCGTGCTCAAATTTGAGCACGGACTTTTCAGCCGAGTGCAGCCGGTGCTCATCTTGAGCACCGGCTTTTTTTTGCAATACTTATTTGCATACAAGCTCGCCGTTTTCAACATCAACGGTGATAATGGAATCTGCGTCAATATCGCCGGATATAATCTTCTTTGCAACAAGAGTTTCAAGGCTGCTTTGAAGATAGCGGCGCAGCGGTCTTGCACCATAAACGGGGTCAAAGCCTCTGTCGATAATAAGCTCCTTTGCGGCGTCGGTAACCTCAAGGCGAAGGCTCTTATCCGCAAGACGCTTTTTAAGAGAATCGAGCATAATATCGATAATTCCTTTAAGGTTTTCTTTTGTAAGCGGGCGGAAGAATATCGTTTCGTCAAGACGGTTGAGGAATTCGGGACGGAAGCTGCGGCGCAGCTCCGCCATAACGCCTTCTTTTGCCTGTTCGGAAATATTGCCGTTATCGTCAATTCCGTCAAGCAGATACTGGCTGCCGAGGTTGGAGGTAAGAATAATTATAGTGTTCTTAAAATCAACCGTGCGGCCTTGGCTGTCGGTAATTCTGCCGTCGTCCAATACCTGAAGAAGAATATTGAATACATCGGGGTGAGCCTTTTCGACCTCATCAAAAAGCACTACAGAGTAGGGCTTTCTGCGGACGGCTTCCGTAAGCTGTCCGCCCTCGTCATAGCCGACATAGCCGGGAGGCGCACCGATAAGACGGGATACAGAGTATTTCTCCATATATTCGGTCATATCAATACGCACAATGTTGTGCTCGTCGTCAAACAGACACTCCGCAAGGGATTTTGCAAGCTCCGTTTTGCCGACGCCGGTCGGGCCAAGGAAAAGAAAGCTGCCTATCGGTCTGTTCGGGTCGGAAATGCCTGCTCTGGAGCGGAGGATAGCCTCGGTGACCTTTTCAACCGCCTCGTCCTGTCCTACAACTCTCTTGTGGATTATGTCTGCAAGGTGGAGCAGCTTTTCACGCTCGCCCTCCATAAGCTTTGCAACGGGTATGCCGGTCCATTTTGCGACGATGGCGGCGATTTCCTCTTCGGTAACGGTGTCGTGAACAAGGGTGTTTTCCTTGCGCTGTTCGCTCTGTTTTTCCGCCTCCTCAAGCTTTTTTTCAAGGCTCGGGAGGTCGGAATATTTAAGGCGGGCTGCCTTTTCGTATTCGTAATGCAGCTGCGCCTGCTCAATATCGGCGTGCATCTGCTCAATTTCGGATTTAAGGCGTTTTACCTCATCAACGCTCTGCTTTTCGGTTTCCCAACGGGACTTCATCTCGTTGAATTTATCCTTGTATTCCGCAAGCTCGGAACCAAGCTTTTCAAGACGCTCCTGAGAAAGCTTGTCGGTTTCCTTCTTCAGAGCCATTTCTTCGATTTCAAGCTGCATTATTTTGCGGCGAACATCGTCAAGCTCCGCCGGCATGGAGTCAATGTCGGTGCGGATGGAGGCGCAAGCCTCATCCACGAGGTCGATTGCCTTATCCGGAAGAAAACGGTCGGTGATATATCTGTCGGAGAGGGTGGCTGCCGCCACAAGTGCGCTGTCGTGTATACGCACTCCGTGATAAACCTCATAACGCTCTTTAAGTCCGCGGAGAATGGAGATCGTATCCTCAACGGTGGGTTCGTCCACCATAACGGGCTGGAAACGACGCTCAAGAGCGGCGTCCTTTTCGATGTACTTTCTGTATTCGTCAAGGGTGGTTGCGCCTATGCAGTGCAGCTCGCCTCTTGCAAGCATCGGCTTGAGCAGGTTGCCTGCGTCCATGCTGCCTTCGGTTTTTCCTGCGCCGACTATGGTATGCAGCTCATCAATGAAGAGAAGGATTTTGCCCTCGGATTTTTTTATTTCCTCAAGAACGGCTTTAAGCCTTTCCTCAAATTCGCCTCTGTATTTTGCGCCGGCAATAAGGGAGCCCATATCGAGGCTGAAGATGGTTTTGTCTTTAAGTCCCTCCGGAACATCGCCGCGGACTATACGCTGAGCAAGTCCCTCGGCTATTGCGGTTTTACCTACGCCCGGTTCGCCGATAAGAACGGGGTTGTTTTTTGTTTTTCTTGAAAGGATACGGATAACATTTCTTATTTCCGTATCACGCCCGATAACCGGGTCAAGTTCGTTGTTGCGGGCACGCTTTACAAGGTCGGTGCCGTATTTGGAAAGTGCGTCGTAGGTGTCCTCCGGGTTATCGCTTGTAACGGGGCGGGTTTTTACCCTTGCAAGCTCCTCGGCAAATTTGCTTTTTGTTATGCCGTGGGCATTAAAAATCTGGCGGATTTGAGGAGTCATATTCGCAAAAATTCCAAGCATAAGGTGCTCGACGGAAATATATTCGTCGCCCATGCTCTTTGCGGCTTTTTCCGCAGCACGAAGAATAATATCCGTTTCGGATGAAATATACATTTCTCCGCCGGAAACCTTGGGAAGGGTTGAAATATAGGAATCAAGCTCCGCCAAAAGGTTGTTGCAGTCGGCACCCATCTTTCCGAGGAGGGATGGAATAAGCCCGCCGTCCTGGTCGATAAGAGAATAGAGAAGATGCTCGGGAACAAGTGCCTGATTTTCGTTTTCCCGGGCGATATTTTGCGCATTTTGAATTGCTTCAAGAGTTTTTTGCGTAAAGTTCTGGGTATTCATAAAATCACCTGCTTTGTGATGTGTTTACTGGAATTATATTATGATATTTTGCTTTGCCGCATATTCGGCATAACGGCGTTCAATTTCTGCGTGGGAATACTTTCCGGAAAGAAATCCTTTCATCAGCTTATCAAAAAGCTCGATGTAGCCGGAGATTGCCTCCGCAAGCTCCTGCGGGGAAAAGTTTTTCTGCGGCACGGCTATGCTGCGGCAAAATTTGTTGTAATAAAGCGCATATTCCGTGGCGGAAACGCCGTAACGGGGAAGATATTCCTGCTCGATTGTATGCCAAAGACGGAAGAAATCCGTCATATCGGAGATAAGGGACGCACTTTGGGTGCGGAAAATTACCGAAAGCTCGCCGATGGAATCCTTTCCGTTTTCATAAAGCTCCACTTCATATTTAACGGTGGGGCGGTATTTATATTCAAGGCTGCTTTTAAGCGACATTGTAAGGTCGTTTGGGGCAAAAAACGGAACAAGCTGACCGTAAGGAGCAACCGCCGCTTCTATCGCCTGAAAAACATCGTTTATCTGTCTTTGCGGCGTGGTCATCCCAAGATATTCCGCAAGGATCTGGTTTATAAGGTTGGAACGGTTTGTTCCTCTGCGGTGGGCAAGAAGATCCGCTTCTCTTACCACATCATCGCTTAACATAAGGCTGTATAGCGTCTTTTTCAAGAGAATCAACTCCTTTGATTTTCTGTATACAATAATAGCACAGCATTAAACTTTGTCAAGATATTTATATAAATCTTAACACAAAGTTAATATATTTTTCTACGAGTTTTGGCATGGGAAAACATCGCTTGCCAAAAAGTAAGAATAGTATATAATATATTTATATAAAAAATTAAAGAAACTTTAATACTTTTGCGGCTTTTATCTTAAAGCTTTTATTGATAAACTTTGTTACGGAGGCGAAGATATGTATACCATTCTTATTTGCGACGACGACAGGGATATAAGAGGCGCACTTAAAATTTACCTTACCGGCGAGGGCTACCGTATTCTCGAGGCAGAAAACGGAAGAGAGGCAATTTCCGCAATGGAGCGGGAGGAAATTCACCTTGTGCTTATGGATATAATGATGCCGCAGATGGACGGCGTTTCCGCCACCGCAAAGCTTAGGGAGCAGCACAATGTTCCGATAATCCTGCTTACCGCAAAGAGCGAGGATAACGACAAGATACTCGGGCTTACCGCCGGAGCGGACGACTATATTACAAAGCCGTTTAATCCTCTTGAGGTAATAGCAAGGGTAAAGGCGCAGCTTCGGCGGTATGCTTATCTCGGCGGAATGGAGCAAAAGCCGCAAAGGGCATTTGCTATCGGCGGAATTGAGCTTGACGACGAGGGAAAAACCGTAACCCTTAACGGCGAGGAGGTTTCCCTTACCCCTACGGAGTACGATATTCTAAAGCTGTTTCTTGTAAACCCGGGAAAGGTGTTTTCCTCAAAAGAGATATATTCCTCCGTTTGGGACAGCGACCCCATGGGTGCGGAGGGAACCATTGCCGTGCATATCCGCCATCTTCGTGAGAAGCTTGAGATAGACCCCGCAAACCCCCGGTATCTCAAGGTTGTTTGGGGCAAGGGCTATAAAATGGAGGACAAAAAATGAAACGCTTACTTGGGAGCACGGCGGCGAAGATAATTGCCTTTCTTTGCCTTTGCGTGTTCGTTCCCCTTACCGTCGGCTGCGCTTTCGGAACGGTGTACTGCTATCACTCCGGTGTTTACGCCGAACGGTCGGAATTTCAAAACAGCAGAATTTGTCAAAGCTTCGTTCGTTCCCGCCTTTCCGATATAAAGGATTTTATCTATTGGAACGACATTTCAGCCGTTCCGGAATCCATGTATTACTACAAAGATTCCAGCTTCACCTACAAAATCCTCGACAGCGAGGGCAAAACCGTCATTGACACCACGAACGAACGCTCTGTTCTGTCCGTGGAGGATTATGTGATATTCGAGGTGGACTCCTACGGCAAGCACACAAACGAATATTCCGCAAATGGCTATATCAATATGCCCGTGCAGCCCACGGACTCCGTTTATATCTATAAAATCGCCTATGATATGCAGGGGCGGCTGCCGAAAATCACCGTCGGCATGGGGATTTTATCTTTGGTGCTGCTGATTTTCCTTTTGGCGTCGGCGGGTATCGGAAAGGACGGCACTGCGGCGCTTCGGGGGCTTAACCGCTGCTGGCTCGATGTGTTCGCAGTCATCTGCGGAACGGTTTTCTTCGGCGGAACCGAGATACTGATTTCGGAAATGCGATACTCAGGCGGTAACGCCTTGAATATCGCCGTTATCGCCGTGGGACTCGTCTGCATAACCGCAGTGGCTCTGCTTTTCCTTATGAGTGCGGCGGCGCACTTCAAGGTCAAGGGCTGGTGGAGGCATACTGCGATTTATAATATCGTTATGGCGGTTTGGCGCTTCATAAAATGGGTGGTCTGTTCCCTGCCGAGAGTATGGAAGCTGCTTTTGGTTTACGGCGTTTTTGTGCTTTTGAATTTAATAGGCATATCGCTGTTTTGGATTGACGGAAACGGTCTGGCACTTTTGACCGTGATAATTACCGACATCTGCGGAATAGTTTTCATGATATTTTTCTCCGAACAAATCGGAAAGCTTCGTATTGCCAGCGAAGCCCTTGCCGCAGGGAACTACGAATACAAAACCGATGCTTCAAGCCTGTGGTTCGGACTTAAAAAGCAGGCGAACAACCTAAACAGCGCCGCCACCGGTATGTCAAAGGCGGTTGACGCCCGCATGAAAAGCGAACGCTTCAAAACAGAGCTTATTACCAATGTAAGCCACGACCTTAAAACTCCGCTTACCTCCATTGTTTCCTATGTGGATTTGCTGAAAAAAGAGAATATCGAAAACGAAAAGGCGCAGGAATACATAGAGGTTATAGACCGCCAAAGCAAAAAGCTGAAAAAGCTTACGGAGGACTTGGTGGAGGCTTCAAAGGCTTCCTCCGGTGCGGTTACGGTAAACAGAGAGACCCTTAATATCGGAGAGCTTATAAATCAGTCCGTGGGCGAGTTTTCCGAAAAGCTGGAGGCGGCGAATATAACCCCCGTTATAAATCTTCCGGAGGAAGAAGTAAATGTTTTTACCGACGGAAGGCTTCTTTGGCGGGTGTTTGATAATCTTATACAGAACATAATCAAATATGCCCAGCCCGGAACAAGGGCGTACTTTGACCTTACTCCATACAACGGAAAAGCCGTGCTTTGCATAAAAAATATTTCAAGGGAGCCGCTTAATATGAGCTCCGAGGCACTTATGGAACGCTTTGTAAGGGGTGACAGCTCAAGAGGGAGCGACGGAAACGGTCTTGGGCTTTCCATTGCAAAATCTCTTACGGAGCTTTGCGGCGGCACCTTTGAGCTTTTCCTCGACGGAGATTTATATAAGGCGGTGCTCACATTCCCGCTTTCAAGGGCTCCCGCAACCCTGCAAGGTCCGGCGGAAGCTGCAAAGCCCGACGCCGAACAACCTGCCGGGCAGGCTTGAGCATTAAATACATTGGTTTGAGCACGGGAAAAAATTTCCGTGCTCAAAAAACAGACGGAGGTAGAAAATAAAGTGAAAAAGACTTTTGCTGTTATGCTTGCGGTGCTCATGCTTGCCGGCCTGTGCGCCTGCGGAAAAACCGCCGGAACGGAAATCAACTGCAAAACCTCCGAGATATATTCGGAAACGGAGATAAAAGCCGCAGCCGCCGCAGTAAAGGCAAAATTCCTCACCTTTGAGGGCTGTACTCTATACAGCCTTACCTATGCGGGTGATGAAGAATCGGAGGGCTGCCTTGACTATTGCAGGGAGCTTAAGCCGGAGAAAAATTTTGACCGCTGCATAGTTTTTGAATCCTCCTTCCGCTCGCCGAAAAACGGCGGCGGCACATGGGAAAAAAACAGCGAGTATACATGGACATGGTATGTGGCAAAAGGCTCTCTCGGCGGCTGGCAGGTCGTTAATTACGGTTACGGCTGATACGGTACAAATAATAAGAGGCGTCTGCTTTCGGCAGACGCCTTTTTTGCATAAATTTATGCCGTAGGGAATATCATTTGTACTGCGACAACTTGACAAGCTCATCGTAATTGAGCACGGTGACGCAGCCTCTTGAGCACGCAATAAGTCCGCGCTGCTTAAAATCCGAGCATATGCGGGCTATTTGCACACGGGAGGCGTTTACTGCGGAGGCAAGCTCGTCCTGTGTAAGCCGTACCTCGCCGTTTTCCTTTATGTTTTTTTCATAAAGGCAGAGAAACGCCGCAAGCCTTGCGGAAGCGTCGCATATGCTTTTTGTTTCCGCATCAAAGCACATAAGGCGAAAAACCGTTCCGTAGTACCGCAAAAGCGAACCGGGAAAGCTGTGGTCCTCCGTCCCCATGGTAACAATATCGTCCCAGGTTACAAGCAAAACTTTTACCGGAGTTATGCTTTCAACGGTGACGACTGCCGGTTCGTGCTCGCCGCAAATCCCGTCCATGGCAAAGAGGGTGTTGCTTTTATGATATCCCAATATGCGCACATATCCGCTTGGGTTTGTGGTATAAACTTTTACCATGCCCTCAAGCAGAAAGTACATATGCGGAATGGGGTCGCCGCTTCTGCTTAAAATTGCACCCTTTGGAAATTCGGCGGTTCGGCGGCAGCATTTAATAAAAAGGTCGTGATATGGAAGAAGATTGTTATTGATAATATAGCTTATGGACGGATTTATTACGGTTGCCATGATACACAAATACCCCCTTATGCTGTTATTCATTTTATGGCTTTGTATCGTATGATACAAAGCTACGGTATCATTTGATACAAAAATAATTTTTAATTTGCTAAACTTTTTATAGTAAAGATATCATATGATATAATTTTTTTCAACAGATTTTGATAAAATATTAACGGAAATTGAAGAAAAACTTCAAATTTCGGTATCATGCAGAAAGCTATTTTACAAACAGGAGGTAATTATCCATGGAGAAAATGTTCCCCAATCTGTTTAAGCCCGGCAAAATCGGTACCCTTGAACTTAAAAACCGCATCGCAAAGGCTCCCCAGTCTTCCGGTATGAATAATAAGGACGGCACGGTTTCCGAGCGTGCAATCCGCTACTACCGTGACCAGGCAGCAGGCGGCACCGGCATGATCATCGTTGAGTATGCCTATGTTGACGAAATCGGATCCAAATCCGCACATTGCCACCTCGGTATCTCCAATGATGAGCATATCCCGGGACTTGCATGGCTTGCAGAAAACATCAGAGAAATGGGCGCAGTTCCCGCAATCCAGATCGAGCATTGCGGCCGTCAGAAATTCCTTGGCACCCAGCCTATCAAAGCTCCCTCCGCTATTCCGTGGCCGAACCTTTATGCACAGCACGGCGACGAGGCAATTCCTCAGGTTCTTACCATTCCGGAAATCCACGAAATCGTAAAATGCTTCGGCGATGCAGCTCTCCGTGCAAAGAAAGCCGGCTTTGAGCTTGTAGAAATCCACGGAGCACATGGCTATCTCCTTACCAACTTCTTCAGTCCCACAACCAACCACAGAACCGATATGTACGGCGGCTCTCTTGAAAACCGCGGCCGTATCTATCTTGAGATTCTTGACGACATTCGTAAAAAAGTCGGCCCCGACTTCCCTGTAACCATTCGTCTTAGCGGCACCGACTATGAGCCGGACGGCTTCCCGATCGAAGACACCATTTGGCTTGCAAAACAGCTCGAAGCGCACGGACTTGACGGAATCAATGTTTCCGGCGGCGACCACCACACCATGATTCACCAGGTAAGCCCGATGGCTATTCCTGTTTGCCACAATGTATGGGCTGCAGAAGCGATTAAGAAAGCAGTTTCCATTCCCGTTATGGCTTCCGGTTCCATCACTCTTCCCGAGTATGCAGAGGACATCATCGCTTCCGGTAAGGGCGATTTCGTAGTTCTCGGCCGTCCGCTTTGGGCAGATCCCGATTGGTCCAAAAAGGCAGAAGCCGGTCATCCCGAAGACATCCGTCCCTGCATCCGCTGCAACGAGGGCTGCCTCCAGAGAACCTTCTTCGATTACAAAGCAATTACCTGCGCCGTCAACCCCGTTATCAGCCGTGAGGGCGAGCTTAAAATCAAACCTGCGGAAACCAAAAAGAAAATTGCCGTTGTCGGCGGCGGCCCTGCCGGTATGGAAGCTGCAAGGGTTGCAAAACTCCGCGGCCACGATGTAACCCTCTTTGAGGCTAATAAGCTCGGCGGTCTTCTTATCGAAGCAGAAGCTCCCGAATTTAAGTCCGACATTCGTCCTTTCCATAAATATCAGGAAACCCAGCTCCAGAAGCTCAATATCCCGGTAGTTTATAAGAAAGCCACCATGGAAGACCTCAAGGACTTTGACGCAGTTATCTGCGCAACCGGTTCCACCCCTGTAAAGCCCAACCTTCCCGGCGTTGATAAAGAAATCGCACTCAGCTCCCTCGAAGCAATCGATCATCCCGAAAAAGTCGGTAAGAAAGTCGTTGTTATCGGCGGCGGTCTTGTCGGTACCGAAACCGCTCTTGACCTTGCAGAGCACGATCACGATGTTACCATCGTTGAGATGCTTCCTCGCATCATGAACGATGTTGCCGCAACCGACTTTATAGCATACAGCGAAAGAATCGCAGCAAGAGACAATATGCATGTTGTTACCGCAACCAAGCTTGACGAAGTTCTTGACGACGGTGTTCTTGTTTCCAACAAGAAGAAGGGTCAGTACAAGATTGAAGCCGATACCGTTATCCTCGCTCTCGGCTTCAAGAGCTGCCGCTGCCTCTATGACCAGCTTAAAGAAGAGGGCAAAGAGGTTGTTGCTGTCGGTGACGCACAGCATCCCGGTAAGATCTTCGACGCAATCCACACCGGTTACAGAGCAGGTCTCTTCATCTGATAACAAGTACATAAGGAACTTACTCCTAAAAAAGCCTTTTTTCTGTGGCAAAGGGGTGCGGCATTTGCCGCACCCCTTTTGCTATATAAAAAGCGTCCGCTATTGACACAGGTGGACAGAAAATACTATAATTTACTATATAAATTCCATTTTAGCGGGAACGGATTTTTTGGAGAACGGAAAAGGAAGCAAAAATGTACAGAGTGATTATTTGCGATGACGAGAGCCTCTGCCTTGAAAAGACGGAAGCCTCCGTTCGGGATTTTTTCGGCAAAGAAGAAGTTTCGATAGCCTCTTTTGAGGACGGCGAAGCCCTCCTTTCGGAGGAGGAGGTAATCAAAGCCGGAGATATCCTTATAATGGACATAAAGCTTGGCGGAATGGACGGGCTTGAATGCAGCAAAAGGGCAATGGAGATAAATCCGTATCTCCAGGTTATTTTTGTTACGAACTATATGGATTATGTGGAAAATTCCTATGATATTCCGCACCTCTGGTATCTTAATAAGTCAAAGCAGCAGGAATTTATCGGGCGTGCTCTTGAAAAAGCAAAAATCGTTATCGACGAGCAAAACACACAAAAAATAGTCGTAACAATGAACGGAACAAACACGGCAATCTCCTGCCGGGATATAATATATTTTGAACAAAAGGGAAGAAAAACCTCCGTTGTAACGAAAAACGGCACCTTTGGGGAATACAGCAAAATCGACCGCTTTGAAGAGCTTACGGCGGGCGGAAGCTTTGTTCGCTGCCACAAAAGCTATCTTGTAAATATGTACGAGGTTCGCACGGTGGGCAGGCAGGAGCTTGAAATGCTTGACGGTTCGCTTATTCCGGTAAGCAGAAGCTGCCGCCAAAATGTTCAGCAATTTATGCTTACAAAAGCGGCGGAAAAATAGAGAGGGGAAAATATAAAACATGAATTGGGATTCGTTTTGTTACGGAGTTTTCGTAGTTCTCGGAGCTGCGGTAAATCAGCTTTATGTGTTGGCAAATTTTCCATTTTTCCTTTATTTTATGCCGATGAAGGAAAGATTCGCAAAGCATAAATGGAGAAATATACTGCTTATATATTTGGGATATGTTATAACCGATATTGTAAGAGAAAGCGGAACTTTTGCCAGCGATGCTTGGTGGGTTTTCTTTACGGTGGCGTTTTTAGTTTCTTTTGCGGCAATAGTATTTATTATGTTCGAGGGAAAATGGAGCCAAAAGCTGTTCCTTTTCGTCGCTCTTAAGGTTATGGAAATCGCCGCAGCAATGGTTTCCGGAAGCCTTATTACAATAATACTTGTAAAGGATGACTATGCGATAAATACAACTAGGGAATATGCCATGAGGACGCTTATCAACTGCGATGCCAAAACCGCATTGGGCGTAGCTGTTGCGATGCTTGAAAGCGGCGCTATACTTATGGCGACCTTGGCTATCTTCAATGCCGCTTTGGCTGCGATAATAAAGCTGTTCCAAAAGTACCAAAAGAAGATCTCCGTTACGCCGGCACTGGTAATAATCCCTGTTTCCCAAATGATGCTCTTTTTCTTTGCGTTGAGCGGCAGGGATTGGATGCATTATCACATAATGTTTTTTGACGACAAAGTGGCGGTGGCAATACTGATTACGGTAATAATCGGCGCAATCGGAGATGTTTTTCTGATTATTGCGCTTAACCGAAGCGAACGGCAAAAGGAGCTTGAAAAGCAGGCGCAGGTAAACGAAGAACGCCAAAAATACTATGATGTTCTTCAAAAGCAGCAGATGTCCATAAGAGAAATGCAGCACGATATAGACGGTCATGTTGCCGCAATCGAAAATATGATTTGCAGCGGAAATACCGAAGCGGCAAAAGAATATCTCGATAAGATAAAGGAGCGCAGGCGTTTTCAAAAGCTCAATTATTGCGACAACTCCGCAATAAACGCAATTTTGTTTGATATTAAGCTAAAGTGTGATGAGAATAAGATAAAAACGGACTTTGTTGTGCTGATGAACGGAAAAAGCCGGATCGACGACTACGATTACATAACCGTTCTTTCAAATCTTGCGGATAACGCAATAGAAGCGGTGCTCTCTCTTCCGGAGGAGCAGCGCACTCTTTCCGTAAAAATCGAAGACGCCAGGGGCTGCGTTACAATAGTGTGCGAAAATCCCGTTGCCGAGGGCGGCGGGCAAAAGCGGCTTGAAAGCTCAAAGCTCAGCCACGGAAACGGAAAGAACATCGTCAAAAAAACCGCCGCAAAATACGGCGGCAGCACCTCGGAAAAATGCGAAAACGGCATATACCGCTCCGCCGTGCTTTTGTATAAGTAAAACCGAAAACGCCGCCCGGCGTATGCCGGAGCGGCATTTTTTATGCTTCGGCAAAAAGTGTGCAAAAATGCGGAAGCAATAAACGCTTGTTTTTCTAATTGTATGATGTTATAATTATAAGGTTAAAAATGGGGAAGAAGAAGCTTTTTTAAGAGAGTATACATAATTAACAGAGCAAAAAGAAAAGCTAAAGAGGCGAGTATAATGGAAAGAAAAATTCTTCTTTCAAGTCCGCATATGTCGGATGAGGGATATGAGCTTGAGTACATAAATGATGCATTCAATAAGAATTGGATAGCTCCGCTTGGCGAAAATGTAACCGAGTTTGAGAAAGCAATAGCCGAATATACCGGTGCAGAGTATACTGTGGCTCTTTCCGCAGGAACGGCGGCATTGCACCTTGCGATGATTCTTACAGGAGTGCAGCCGGGGGACGAAGTGTTTTGCCAAAGCCTTACTTTTTCCGCATCTGCAAATCCGGTGAAATATGTCGGAGCAACGCCTGTGTTTATAGATTCCGAATATGAAACATGGAATATGGACCCTAACGCTTTGCGAAAGGCTTTTGAAACTCATAAAAAACCAAAAGCGGTAGTGGTTGTTCACCTATACGGAAATCCGGCAAAAATTGACGAAATAACGGATATATGCAATGAATACGGAGTTACGCTTATTGAGGACGCCGCCGAAGCCCTCGGCTCAACATACAGGGGCAAGGAATGCGGTACTTTCGGAAAATTCGGCGCATTGTCTTTTAACGGAAACAAGATAATAACCACCTCCGGCGGCGGAATGCTGCTTTGCAAGGATAAAGAGGACGCCGCACATGCTCTAAAGCTTGCAACACAGGCAAGAGAGCCCGCACCTTGGTATCAGCATGAAGAGATAGGATATAACTATCGCATGAGCAACATATGCGCCGGAATAGGAAGAGGTCAGGCAAAGGTTTTGGCGGAGCGTATTAAGCAAAAACAAGCCATTTTTGAAAGGTACGGCAAAAACCTTGCCGGGCTTCCGCTAAAAATGCAGCCGCAGCTTGAATGTGCGGAGAGTAACCGCTGGCTTTCGGTGCTCGCATTGGATAAGGGCTGCGGAATTGCTCCTTCGGAGATGCTCAGGCGGCTTGCGGATGAGAACATAGAGGGTCGCCATCTTTGGAAGCCTATGAATATGCAGCCCGTTTTTGCGGATGCGGATTTTATAAGTGCGCATGAGCATGCGGTTTGTGACGATTTGTTTGCAAGAAGCCTCTGCCTTCCGAGCGATACAAAAATGAGCACGGACGATATTGACAGGGTAAGTGCGGTTATCAGAGGAATGTTTGAATAATGGAGCACAAAGCAAAATTTTATGAAAAATATATAAAGCGCATATTGGACATTGTTCTTTCCGGAATTGCGCTTGTTGTGTTTTTTCCGGTCATGCTTATAACTGCGGCTTTGGTATACATAAAGCTTGGTTCCCCGGTGATTTTTTCGCAGCTCCGCCCGGGAAAAAACGAAAGAATATTCAAAATGCATAAATTTCGCACAATGACGAATTTGCGCAGTGAAAACGGCGAGCTTTTGCCGGATGAACAGCGTCTTACTTCGTTCGGCAAAGGGCTGCGCTCGCTAAGCCTTGATGAGCTTCCGGAGCTGTGGGATATTTTTTGCGGAAGGATGAGCATTGTCGGTCCAAGACCGCTGCTTGTTGAATATATTCCCCTTTACAGCAGGGAGCAGCACCGCCGTCATGATGTAAAGCCCGGTTTGACGGGTTGGGCGCAGGTTCACGGAAGAAATCTTACATCATGGGAAAAAAGGTTTGATTATGACCTTTATTATGTAGACCATATAAGCTTTTTGCTTGATACAAAAATTGTTTTTTTGACGGTACGCTGCGTTCTTGCAAGAGAAGGAATAAACGCAGAGGGCAGCGCAACCATGGAGGCGTTTAAGGGAACGGAGGCGGCTTTGCGTGAATAAAAAGGTTATAATTATAGGTGCGGGCGGCCACGGAAAGGTAGTGGCGGATATAGTAGAGAAATCCGGCGATACGGTTTACGGCTTTTTGGATGACGGATGCGATGAACGCAGCGAATTTTTGGGTTTTCCTTTTTTGGGGAAAACAGATGACTGTGAAAAATACATAAATGAAGCGGAATTTGTAATAGCTATCGGCAAAGCGGATATAAGGGACAAAATTGCGCAAAGGCTCAAGGGTGCAAAATTGTATACCGCCGTACATCCTTCCGCAGTCATCTCATCAATTGATGTGGCGATAGGCGAAGGCACGGTTATTATGGCAAACGCCGTTGTAAATCCGGGCAGCCGAATAGGAAGGCACTGCATTATAAATACGGGCGCAATAGTGGAGCACGATGATGTTGTAGAAGATTTTGCTCATATTTCCGTCGGCGCAAAATTGGCAGGCAATGTGCACATCGGAAAATACACATGGGTAGGTATAGGGGCGGTTGTCAGCAACAACCTCAGCGTATGCGGCAGATGTATGATACGGGCGGGAGCCGTTGTAGTGGACAACATAACCGTAAGCGGAAACTATCAGGGATTGCCGGCAAAGATAAAGGAATAAACAATGAAAAAGATATGCTTTGTAACAACCATATATTTGACATATAAGTGCTTTTTGAAGCAGCTGTCGTATTACCTGTATCAAAGCGGGGAATACGATATTTCGCTTATATGCAGCGGTGAGGAAGAAGCACGAAATGACCTTCCGGAATTTGTGCATTATTTTCCTGTAAAGATGGAAAGAGGCGTAAACCTTTCCGCCTTTGGAGCAATAAAAGAGATTGATGAGATTTTCAAAAGGGAAAAGTTTGATATAGTGCAGTATTCAACCCCTAATGCTGCGTTGTATGCGTCATTTGCCGCAAAAAAACGCCGGCTTCCGGTAAGGCTCTATTGCCAATGGGGAATCCGGTATATGGGCTTTGAGGGGATTAAAAGAAAAATTTTTAAGACGCTTGAAAAAATAACCTGCAATAATTCCACATTTATTGAGGCGGAGAGCAACAGCATAAGAAATTTTGCCATTACGGAAAAGCTATATGCCGAAAATAAAAGCTGCGTAATTTGGAACGGCAGCGCAAGCGGAGTTGATTTGACAAAGTTTGATATTTCAAAAAGAGATATATGGAGAAATGAGATAAGAATAAAATACGGTATAACGAACGGTGACATTGTATTTGCCTTTGCGGGCAGATTAACGGCGGATAAGGGCGTTAACGAGCTTCTCTATGCGTTCCTTAATATCGAAGAAGAACACCCGAATGTAAAGCTGTTTGTTATGGGAGGAATGGATAACTGCGGCTCGATTGATTCAAAACTTTTTGCAAAAGCAAGTTCGTCAAAAAATATTATTTTTACCGGAAATATTCCCAATATAGAAGAATACTACGCTGCCTCCGATGTGTTTGTCGCACCGAGTTACAGAGAGGGTTTTGGGCTTGTTGTTGTCGAGGCGGAGGCAATGGCTTTGCCTGCGATTGTTTCGGATGTGCCGGGTCAGACGGATGCCGTTGAAAAAGACATAACCGGGATAGTGTGCAAGGTAAAAAGCGGAGCTTCACTCCAAAAAGCGATGGAAAGGCTTGCGGAAGATTCGGAGCTGCGAATAAATATGGGCAATGCGGCAGAAGAATATGCAAGAAGTAATTATGAGCAGAATAAGCTCTTTGAGCTTCTTAAAAAGCATAGAGATGCTTTGATTTGCAAAGAGGTAAAAAATGCCTAAAGTAAGTATATTGATGAGCGTATACAACTGCGAGGATACGGTAAAGAGCAGCATAGAATCAATTATAAATCAAACATTTACGGATTGGGAATTTATAATATGTGACGACGGTTCAAAAGACGGTACATACAAAATTGTAAAAGAGCTTTCGGAGCGGGAGCAAAGAATAGTTTTGCTTAAAAACGAAAAAAACAGGGGGCTTTCCTATTCCCTTAACCGTTGTATAGAAAACGCAAAGGGAGAATATTGCGCAAGAATGGACGGAGATGATCTGTGTTCTCCGGAAAGACTTGAAAAACAGGTGAATTTTTTGGACGGAAATCCCGAATATGCTTTTGTAAGCACAAGAATGACAAGATTTGATGAAAACGGAACATATTCCGTTCCAAAGCCGGCGGATTCCTATTCGCCGACAAAAATGGATTTTGTAAAAGGCTCTCCGTTTTGCCATGCGCCGGTTATGATAAGAAAAAGCGCATATACGGCTGTTAACGGATACAGAGATATTCCCAAAACAACCGGGGTTGAGGATTACGACCTTTGGTTTAGACTGTATGCAAACGGATATAAAGGGTATATAATGCAAGAGCCGCTTTATTATATGTTCGATGGGTGCGCAGCCGCAAAAAGAAGGACATTTATACGGAGAATAAGAGAGGCGGAGGTTCGTGCGGAGGGATATAAAATGCTTAAAATCCCGCCGGTATGCAGGGTGTATGTACTAAAGCCGCTGATTATAGGACTTATTCCGCAGTGGCTTTACAGAATAATCAGATAAAATAACGAGGGAAAATAAATGCTTTTGGTATCAATATGCACCCTTATGTGTATAGCGGTATTTTTGGTGGGTTCAAAGCGTCAGCGTATTGCCGTTTGTTCAATAAACGGAGTTTGCACAGAGAGATTTACCGCAAATTCAAAAACGCTTGCGGTGTTTGCGGTAATCCTGATTGCCGTATCAACATTAAGATATGGCTGGATAGACACATATGCATATAAAGAGATGTATTTGGCGTCGCATGGAAATATTGAATATGTAAACAGCCAACCGTATGGCGTAGAAGCGGGCTGGCTATATATTTGCTATTTGCTTAACTTTGTTTCCGATAGCCCAAAGCTTATGCTGTTTGTTTCCGCCGCAGCAATAATCGGCGGATATGTTGCAACAATAAAACGCTTTTCCTGCGACCCAATCTTTTCGTGTATAATTTTTTACTGCATTTTATACATGGATACAAATAACGGAATAAGGCAGATGGTGGCGGCGGCTGTTTTAATGCTTGCGTTTCCGCTGCTGCTGAGAAAAAATGTGTGGGGATACCTTATATATGCGCTTGTTGTTTTGTTTGCGGCACAGCTTCATACCTCGGCTGTTGTGTGCTGCCTTATTGCGCTTGTCATTATAGGAAAACCGTTAAATTATAAGGTAAAGCTTGCGATTCTATTTGGAATTGTGTTTTGTTTTGCTCCGGATTTACTAAGCGACTATATCGGAGAGCTTTTTAATGACAGCAAGTACCTGTTCTACTTGGATATGTATGGCGGCATGACATTCTTGCGGGCTTTTGTAACGGGAATTTTACCCGCCGTTCTTGCGTTTGTTTATATAAGAAAATGCAGAAATTGCGGACAGAGGATAGAATATACGGAGGGCATTCTTATCAATGCGCTGTTTGTGAACTCCATATTCGTAATAATGGGCTGCTATATGATGTATTGGAACAGAATGGGTTTTTATACCGCATTTGCGCCGTTTGTTTTGATTCCTAAATTTGTGCGGGAGATATTTGTAAAAAGCCAGAGGCGGGCAATCAAAAATGCCGCAATAGTGCTTTATTTTTTGTTTTTTGCCTACAACATATATGTGAATATAGGATATGGTGCAATAGACGATTTTTATATTTCGTGGAACTGACAAGGGTGTGGTATTTTTGATAAAGGTGCTGTTCTTTATTCCTAATTTGGCGCATGGCGGAGCGGAGCGGGTCCTTGTTAATCTTGTCAATCATATGGACGGCGGCAGGTTTGATATTACCGTTCAGACTATGTTTGATGTGGGGATATATAAGGACAAGCTTAATGCAAACATAAGGTATATCGGGGGCTTTCCTTGGTATTTTCGGGGAAATACATATGTTTACAAGCTTTTTTCGCCAAAGCAGCTTTATAAAATGTATGTTAAGGAAGAATACGATGTTATAGTTTCGTATTTGGAGGGACCGAGCGCAAGGGTAGTAAGCGGCTGCGGCAGTAAAAAAACTAAGCTTGTAAACTGGGTCCATATTGAATTTGATAACAGCAAATATGCAACGCATATCTTCAGAAATGCCGTCGAAGCAAAGCGATGCTATAATCGCTTTGACAGAATAATCTGCGTATCAAAAGCGGTAAAGGACAGTTTTGAAAAAATCTTTCCCGCAGCAAAGCCGCCGCAGGTTATTTATAACACGGTGGAAACCGACATAATCAGAAAAAAAGCAGAAGAACCGGTTGACGATATTGTTTTTGAAAAGGACGAAACAAATTTGATTTCCGTTGCAAAGCTTATGAAAACAAAAGGGTTCGACAGGCTTATAAGAATCCAAAAAAAATTGCTGAACAACGGATATAAAACGCATATTTATATTGTCGGCAAGGGCGAGGAACAGGCAAGCTTGGAAAAGCTTATAAGGGAGAACGGCTTAGAAAATTCTTTTACCCTTATAGGCTTTAGAGAAAATCCCTATAAATATGTTAAAAACGCAGACCTATATGTTTGTTCCTCAAAACAAGAAGGCTTCAGCACTGCGGTAACGGAAGCTTTGATTGTCGGCACCCCGGTTGTAAGCACAAATTGCTCCGGCGCAAAGGAACTTCTCGGAAACGGAAACGAGTACGGAATAGTTACCGAAAACAATGAGAATTCACTCTATAACGGGATAACAAAAATGCTTTCCGATAAGGGCGGGCTTGAGCATTACAAAAAGCAGGCAGAAATTCGGGGCAACAAATTTAATACGGAGGAAACCGTAAGAGCAGTAGAAAATATGTTAGAAGAAGTGGTAAAAGAGTGACGATTTTGCAAGTGTGCGCATATGCGGCACCATACGAGGGAAACTTTATAAAATCTCTTAAAGCACTTGAAAATGCGTATAATGAAAAAGGGAGCAGAACGATCTATGCTTTTCCGGAAAGCGCACGCAATATTCAATGGTGCAAGGAGCTTGAAAAGCATACGGATGTATATTATTTGCCGCTTGCAAAAGCAAGAATAAAATACGGCACATACAAGGCTCTTAAAGAAATATATAAAAAGCACCCCGATTTAAGAATCATACATTCCCACTTTGAACTATATGACGCACCGGTTGCATTAACTGCGCCAAAAAATGCAAAGGTGTTCTGGCATCTTCATGACGCAATAGAAAGATATACCGATTTCAGAAGCAGGCTTATACATAGGGTGCAATATGGGCTTTGCCATAAAAATGCAACCTTGCTTTCCGTTTCGGAAAAGCATATGGATTATGTTTTGAAGAACGGTTTTCCGAGGAAAAACGCAAAATATCTGCCAAACGGACTGGATACGGAGAGAATAAAGCGGGTTTCTGTCGGGGAAAAGCAAAGAGAATATGATTTTTTGATTTTCGGGTGGGATTTTGTGTGCAAGGGTATAGATTTATGTATCGAAGCCCTGAAAAAAATTGATTTGCCCGGAATAAAAACAGCCGTTGTTGCCTCGGAAAAGACAAAACAAAAAATAAGTGAGGAATACGGCGAAGCCTCCGGGGTTGAAGTAATAAAGCCCGTATCGGACATAAACGAGCTTTATGCAAAAAGCAAATGTTTTCTTCATATAAGCAGGGCGGAGGGGCTTTCCTATGCGCTGCTTGAGGCAATATACGCCGGTCTTCCGGTAATTTGCAGCGACATAAGCGAAAACCGTTTTGCGGAAAAGTTTCCGACCGTTTATATGGTAAAAAGCGAAAGCATAGATGCAATCGCAAAAGAGATGACGGAAATAATAAACGGAAGAACCTGTTCCGAAGAAGATGTGAGCATATCAAGAAAAATTATTGACGAAGAGTATTCCATAAAACGCTGGGTAAAAAATGTTATGGAGCAGTACGGGGAAAATATATGAACATATGCATTTTTAACGGAGATATGTCCAGGGGCGGAGGAACCGAGAGAATTACGCAAATTCTCGCAAACGGACTTGTCGAAAAAACAAACCACAATGTGTTTGTTCTTAACCTGAACAACAAATCCGGAAAAAGCTTTTATCCGCTGAATGAAAAAGTGAACTTTGAGATTTTACATTCCGAGGGGATACGGCGCAAAATAATTGAGCTTTTTCACTTTTTGAAGAGTAGAAGAATCGATGTAATAGTTGATGTGGATATAATGCTGGGGATATATTCTCTTCCCGCAACCGCATTGTACCGGCACACAAAAATAATCTCCTGGGAAATGTTTAATATCCGTAACGATATAGGAAGCAGGCATACCGATATGATAAGAAAAATATGCCTAAAAAAAAGCGCATACTATATCAATCAAACAAAAGGAGATATGGAAGCTTTTATAAAGGAAATGCCGGTAAAATGCCCTATAACATACATATATAACCCCTGCGAAATTGATAGGGCATATACCGGCTATGACGCAGAATCCAAGACGATAGTAACGGCGGGGCATTTTTTCTATACAAAGGGATATGACCTTGCGGTTGAAGCGGCAAAAAAGATTTTTGATGAGCACCCGGATTGGTGCTGGAGGTTTTACGGCGACGGAAAAGAACAGGAAAGGGTAAAAAGCCTTGTAAGCGGGTACGGACTTGAGAAGAATGTGCTTTTTTGTGGAAGAACCAATGATATTTTGTCGGAATATAGAAAAGCGGCAATGTATGTAATGACCTCGCGAACGGAGGGCTTTGGGCTTGTGCTTACGGAGGCAAAATCCTGCAATCTTCCAATCGTCGCATATGATGTGGACTTTGGTCCAAGAGAAATAATCGAGGACGGAGTAAGCGGATACTTAATAAAGGCGTTTGATTCGGAAGAAATGGCGGATAAGATCTGCGAGCTTATTGAAAACAGGGAAAAACGCATCGCCTTCTCAAAGATGGCAAAAAATAATTGTTCAAAGTTTACCAAAGAAGCGTTTATTAACAGATGGACAGAGATACTGGGCGAAATTGAGGGCAAATGATATGAGCAAATGGAAGATACAAGGCTACGATGTGGAGGATGTGCAGAAAAAAATTTTTGAGATATTCCTCGAATTTGACAGAATATGCAAAGCACATAACCTTACATACACCTTGGAGGGCGGAACGCTTCTCGGCGCAGTTTTGTATAGGGGCTTTATCCCATGGGACGACGATATGGATATTGTCATGCTCCGAAAAGATTATGACGAATTTCGCAAAGTAGCAAACAAAGAATTGGCAAAGCCGTATTATTTTATGGATATGGAAATGTCCGACCAATACCCTTTTATGTTCGGAAAGATTTTTAACCTTGATACGATATATAAAGAGAGGGGCACGGCGCATCTTGATATTCCGCACGGAGTGTTTTTGGATATATTTGTTGAGGATAATATACGGCTAAAAACCAAAAAGATACACAGCAGAGCCGTAAGCGCAATAGGAACGGTGCGCTATATAAAGCTTGGGGTAGAAAAGCTTCATATACGGCATATCCTGTATGCGCCGCTGTTTTTGCTGAAGGTAAATACGCTTACAAAATTGGCTGATAAAGTAATGCGCATATATGATAACAAAGAAACGGATTACATTTATCCTCTCTGCCAGTCAATAAGCTCAAAACCTCCGCTGCCGAGAAGAATGCTGACCGACTTTGAAAAGGCAAGCTTTAACGGGTACGAGGTTTTAATACCCACCTGCAATATGTGGTATTTGCATAAGCATTATGAAACGCCTATGGAAATACCGCCGGAATCGTCGCAGCACCCCACGCATGGCGTTATTGAAATTAAACTGTAAAACAAGGTTACGGATAAAATTATGGAAAACGGCAATACGGTTTTAAGCATAATAGTGCCGGCTTATAATGCCGAAAAGTATATTGGGCGGTGTATGCAAAGCCTTCTTCGCAACAAATCGGATGAAGCGGAGATAATTTTGGTAGACGATGGCTCCACTGATAATACGCCGCATATATGCGATGCCTTTTGCAAGGAAAACACACAAATTAAAGTTATACACAAAGAAAACGGCGGAGCTGCAAGCGCAAGAAATGCGGGTATGGATTGTGCCAAGGGCGAGTGGATAACCTTTGTGGATGCGGATGATACGGTAAGCGGAAATTACTGCCAAGCGATAATAAATGCCATAGCGGAAAACCCCAAAGCGGATGTAATCATATTTGGAATTACAGTCAATATTCAAAGTTGTAAAAAGAGGGTGGAGTACAGTCCGCCTGCTTTTTACGGAGATATAAAGGATTGTGTAAGAAAAACAGAAAAAGCGGGCTTATTTAATTATGCGCTTAACAAAGCTTATAAAAGAAGCATTATAGAAAAGACGCCAAAGGTCGCTTTTTTGTGCGGTATGGAACCGGGCGAGGATACGCTCTTTAACTGCCGGTACTTTAGCAGGGCAAAAGGGGGAGCAATATTTCCGGATATTCTGTATGAGTATTATAAATATGAGGATGTTGAATCAAGTCTTTCTCACAGGTACTGGGAAGATTTGAATGGAAAAACCTTAATTTTTACAGGAGCAAGATGCGACTTGTATAGTTCGCTTAAAATGGATTCGGACAGCGACAAAAAAGAGCTTGCAAAGCAAAATGTCTACTATATATTTAAGTGCATACCTAATATGCACCGAAGCAGCAATCCGACAAGCCGAAAAAAACGCCTTGAATTTTTTAATGGGATTATGCACAATAAGGAAGTCAACGCATGGGTCAGCAAAGATACAAGCGGTGATATGCTTATAAAGATTTTCAGGCATCTTTATAAAATAAAATCACCGATAATTTGCGATGCCGTTTATTGCTTTCTATTTTGGATAAAAAGAAATTTGCTTAATAATTAAACCAAAAACGAGGAATTTCAGTGGAAAAGAAACAGGGAAGGATAGAAAAAAGCCTGCTTAATGTGCTTACAGGAACGGTTGGGCAGCTTATATCTTTTGTATTAAGCTTTATTATCCGAACGGCCTTTATAAAAACGCTTGGTACAATATATCTTGGATTAAACGGACTGTATACAAATATTTTGTCGGTGCTCAATCTTACGGAGCTTGGGCTTGGAACGGCAATAGTCATCGAGCTTTACAGAACCGTTGCAACGAATGATGAAGAAAAATCAAAACAATATCTGCAATTTTATAAAAAAGCATATTACATAATAGGAATCTGCATACTGGCGGCAGGCCTTGCGCTAACTCCGTTTTTGGAATACTTTATTAAAGATTCCGAATCTCTTGGACTTATCAATTATAGGTTTGTATTTATTTTGTATCTGTTCAATACGGTATTTTCGTATTTTTTCTATGCATACAGAGAGGCAATTTTAAGCGCAAATCAGCAGGAATATAAAGCAAGAGTTATAACATATGCGTTCAAATTTTTGGAGATGCTTCTCCAGGTTGCAACTCTTCTGCTTTTTAAGAATATTTATATATACTTGATTATTCCGATAGTGTTGGGCTGTGTTTCAACGGTAATCAAAGGAATACTTATAGGAAAATGGTTTCCCTTCATATTGGAAGACCCGCAGGGAAAGCTCTCAAAAGAAGAGCTTAACTCCACAAAAAAGAATGTTTTTTCCGTGGCTTTGTACAAATTAAGCGGAACGATCATAAATTCTACGGATAACATTATATTATCATCGTTTATCAGTATAATTTTAACGGGACTGTATTCCAACTATTTAACATTGACATCTGCCGTAAATACTGTTTTAAGCAAGCTTTTTTCTGCATTTACGGCAAGCCTCGGCAATCTTAATGTTGACGCAGGGGAAGACAAGGAGAAAAAATATTTTATCTTTGAAACCCTGAGCTTTATGAATTTTTGGATTTACGGCTTTTGTGCGGTTTGCTTTTTGGTGCTGTTCGACCCGTTTATTTCTGTTTGGATAGGCGAAAGCTTTATTATGAATCCGCTTACGGAATACATAATTGTTGTAAACTTTTTAATAGTCGGGCTTCAGGAAACGGTCGGCACTCATCGGGCGGCATACGGGCTGTTCTATAAAGGGAGATACAGACCCTTGTTTTCCGTTGTAATAAATATTTTTTTGTCTATTTTGTTTGTCAAACTGCTTCCGAACGAATACGGAGTAGTGGCGGTACTTTTGGGCACGATTATTTCAAATTTGGCGGTAAGCTGGTGGTTTGACGCATATTTGGTACACAAATATGCCTTCGGTAAAAAGCCGTGGAAATTTTACGCTCAGTTTTGGATAAGGTTTGCATTTGTAATGATTATAGGTGCGGCAATAAGAACAGGAAGCGGATTTTTGCCCTTTAACGGTTGGGTTTTGATAGTTATAGACGGCATTTTGGCTGCTATAGTATTTAACGGAATTATGCTTTGCCTGTTCCGCAAAAGAAAAGAATACATTTATTTGAAAGATAATATTTTTCGCATTTTGCATTTAAGATAAACGACATAAGAGGGAACGACAAATGAAGGGCAGAGAGTGCTGTTTTGATAGGGAAAGCACAAATATCGTAAAAGGAATGCTTTTGCTTTTGATGTTCATTTTGCATTTTTTCTGTTTTCCTTCTTGGTATATTGACGGAATAGAGTATCCGAATTTATTATGGTTGGAGGAGTATCAGGGTCATTTTCAGATATGTGTTGCCGGTTTTACTTTTTTAACGGGCTACCTCTATTTCTTTAAGGAAAATAAGAATTTCAACGATGTTATGAAAAAGTGGGCCGGAATTTTGGTTCCGTACTGGATAGTTTTTATATTGCTGTTGGCTGCTGCGCTTATAACGAACACATATACAGGAGATTTTACAACGATTTTGGCGGAGGCGGCAACCGTGGAGCAACCGGTTATGTTTTTTGGTTGGTATGTACCGTATTATATACTTATGATTGCGGTGCTGTGGGCTTCGGTTAAGCTTATAAAAAATGACTTTTTGCTCTTTGTTGTGTCGCTTTGCGGTTCTGTGGCGTTAAGTTATATAGCCGAAAGATTTACGGATATTGATTTTGTTATAAGCACAACGGAAAAGTTTTCGGTATATTTTCCGATAACGGTCATAGGGTATATATGCGCAAAAAATCGGGTATTTGAAAGAATAAGCGTGGTGCTTAAAAGCAGGGGTCTTAAAATTGGTTTTTCCGTATTGCTTATAATAGCTGTGTTTATGGAACCGTCATGGCTTTATGGGTTAGATATAAGCAATATTGCGCTTTCGGCAATCCGCAAGTGCATAAGAATCCTTTCAATTCCGCTTTTTATATATGGACTAATTGAAATCATAAGCTTAGTAAAGTGCAAAACGGTTAGACTCGTTGCTGCGGAAATAGGAAAAATGTCGATGTTTATGTGGTTTTTGCACAGTGTGTTTTTTAATTGCAGCAAGGAAATATTTCAAAAGGTACTGTATTTTCCGAAATGTCCGCTGTTTGTATTGATATGGGGGCTTGCGGTGTGTTGGGCAGCCTCCGTGCCTATAAAGCGTCTGTCCGATAAAATAACAGGGCGTATTTGATTAAAATACGATAAAAGCAGCAAGAAAATTGGGTGAGTGACACTATGTATCTTGAAGAAGTAAAAGGGGCGGACGAGCTTTCGCTTTGGGTGAAAAACGCTAACGAAGCTTTTAGGAGCAGAAGCAACGACAGAATACCGTATGCCGAAATTAAAGCGGAAGGCTTTTTTGACGAGCCGGGAAAAAGAGTATTCGGCTTACTAAACGATGAAAAAGAGCTTATCGGCGGGATGTGTATTGTAAGTTCAAAAAACGGCGGGTTAGAAACGGCAAAAATAAAAACCCTATGGGTTACGCCAGAGCGTCAAAACAGCGGAGCGGGCACATTCTTAATAAATCAAGCGGAAAAAATTGCGTGCGGCGGCGGAGCACAGATACTCCTGCTGGATGTGGCTAATATTTATATGCCGGCGGTACACCTGTATGAAAAATGCGGATTCAAAAAATATCAGGTGTATGCCAATGTGCCGGGAACCTATTATTTTATTCGAATGATAAAAATAACGGATAAAAGGGCATTTTCCGAGGCAAAAAGAATTTGTAAATTAGTAAAATCCTCGATAGTTTTTTGGCTGCTGTATAAAGAGGACAGCTCCCCGACGCTGTTTAATAAATCGGTGTATAAAAGGCTTCGGCAATAATTTTCTAAAGAATAGGGGTGCGATAGGGCATGAGCATAAACTTTAGGGCAATGGTGCTCGGTTCAAAGGGCGTTAATGCAACCGGGCTTATAAGAAGCCTCGGAGCGGCAAAGGCTTATGTCATATTCGCTTCAACATACGGCAAGATCGAAAGTAAATATACAAAAGAGTATTTGCGTCTTCCAAAGGACAAAAATAAATGGGTCAGTATATTAAACGAGCGCGCATATAAAGGAAAAATAAAAACGGCTGTATTTCCGTCGGATGACGAAACGGCTTTTTGGCTTGATGAAAACTATGAAAATCTTAAAAATTTTTATATTGTTCCAAATGCTCAAGGAAAATTAAAAGAGATTGCAGACAAAGCCGTTATGAGCGAAATGGCAAAGGCAGCAGGGCTTGCGGTGCCGGATTTTGCAAAAATATCTTTACCGTATCCACCCGGCAAAATCGAATTTCCTGTTATATTAAAACCTTTTGCGGGTTATGCCGGAAGCAAGGGCGATATAGCGATATGTCGAAGCAAGGACGAGTATGCGTGCGCTTCGGAAAAGCTTTTGAAAAAGGGATATAAAGAGATATTGGGACAGAGGCTTTTGGACAGCCCGGCTCAGGAAGAAATAGGGCTTATGGGAATGGCTTTGCCGGGCGGAAAAATTATAATCCCGGGGATTATACATAAAATTCGTTCGTATCCCACCGGCAGAGGAAGCACATCGTACGCAAAATTTGAACCCGGAACAGACGACCTTGATATTGAAAAAACAGAAAGATTCGTTCGTTCTTCCGGATATGTCGGCTTGTTTGATATAGAAATGATAAAGGCAGGGGATACATACTATTTTATCGAAATAAATTACAGAAACGGGCAGTATGGATATACGCCTACCGCTGCCGGATACAATTTGCCGGTCAATTGGATAAGGGGAATGTCGGAAGAGGAAGTTGACGGCTGTAAAGAGCTTAAAAGTATTTTTTATATAAACGAGAGGGACGATTTTCGTCATGTAAAAAACGGCGAGATAGGATTAAAGGAATGGATTAAGCAGTTTAATTCAGCGTCCGCATACGGTATGTTCTGCAAAGGCGACCAAAGACCTTTTATACGGCAATATGCAAAAATACCGGACAGAGTATCAATTTGGTTTAATAAAGCGGCAGGGCGGCTGAAGGATTTGCTGATAAAAGAAGAATGGAGCATTGCAATAAGAAAAAGAGGAAACGACCCTCTCTGGAAAAGCAATGGGGAAGAAAGAAAATTTACCGTACTTAGTAACAGCCTTAGATATTGGGCAGCGGACCCGTTTATAGTGCCGTATAAGGATAAAGACTATCTGTTCTTTGAAATGTTTGATAGATTTTGCGGAAAAGGCATGATAGGATACAGGAGAATATCCGACGGAAAAGCAGGAAAAATGAAAATTGCATATACTGCCGAACATCACCTTTCATTTCCGTATATATTTGTGTGGCGGGGAAGCTACTATATGCTGCCGGAATATTCCGAGGGAAAAAAGCTTGTTTTGCTTAGGGCGGCTCACTTCCCGGATAAATGGAAAAAGGTATGCGAATGGATGGAAGGCAAAAGACTTGCGGATTCAGTTGTTTTTGAACACAGCGGACAGGGATATTTGTTTACGCAGGAGCTTAAAAACGGCTATTCATCGGACGAGCTTGATATATTTATATGGAAAAACGGCGGTTGGGCGGAATATAAGTCAAACCCGGCGGTTAAAAGCTTTGAAAATTCAAGGCTTGGCGGAATGGTGTTCTTGTCAGAAGGCGAATTGATACGGGTTTCTCAGGATTGCAAGGACGAATACGGAAAAAGGCTGCATTTCAGTAAAATACAAGAGCTTAGCGAATACGCTTTCATAGAAAAGCACATAAGCACTGTTTCCGCAGAGGATGTGCATACAGATAAAAAAGAAGAATTTTGCGGTATACATACATACAATTCCGACGATAGGTATGAGGTTATAGACTTAAAAAACAAAAGCGGAGTAAGATTTGGCAACATTGTAAACATTATATTCAGGATATTCGGTAAATTAAAGGGATGACGAATCGGCATATGCAAAGAGAAAACAAAAATATAGACGCTTTTGATGCGGCAAAATTTGCGATGTCAATTATGGTCGTCGGCGTGCATACCCTTGGAAAATACGGTATATACCCATTGTTCAGAATTGCAGTGCCGATGTTCTTCATTATCAGCAGTTATTTGTTTTTTGAAAATTTGGCGGACGAGGGCGGCTTGCGCCGGCTTAAAAAGTTTTGTATGCGCAGTATAAAGCTCTATCTGTTTTGGTTTATAGCTTTGGCACCCGTTTTTTTATATTTCGGAGAGTATTTTGCAGGAAATATCGGGCTTAATATAATAAAGCTTGGAGCAAGAATAGTTTTTGGCTCCTCATTTGCGTCGTCGTGGTATATATCTGCGCTTGTTATAGGCATATGCATAATATTTTTTCTTAAAAAAGCAAGGGTAAATGACGGTATTATACTGGTGTTAACATTTTTCATATATGCGGTATGCTGTTTTAACAGCAATTATCGAAATTGCTTTTCGGAAGAATCAATAGTTACTTACATAAACAAGGTATACCCCGGCACCATATACAACGGGTTTCCGGTCGGGTTGTTTTGGATTGCTTTGGGATGCAGGCTTTCAACCGTCAAAAGAAATTACAGCAGAACCGAAAAATGGGTTGGAGCAACGCTGTCATATGCATTGCTTTTAGCAGAACATTTTATTGTAAATTACTATGGGCTGACCGTGGATAACGACTGTTACTTTATGCTTATACCGGTATGCTATTTTCTGTTTCTTATTTTGGCGGACTGCAAGCAAAAAATCAAGGGTGCAAAAACCATGAGAAAGCTCAGCACCGTAATATATTGCGTACATGGGTCATTGGCAACGCTTGTTTCCTATTATGGGATATTTGGCAATGATTTATGGGGCAATGTAGCCGAGTTTTTTGTTGTTATAGGCGTTAGTATACTTATGGCAATACTCATTTTTGTTTTGGAAAAAAGCAGAATGTTTTCTTGGCTTAGGCTTGCATATTGATAAACACATATGCCGTATTTTGCTGCACACAGGGGAACGGGGGCGGTGTAAAAAGTGATGAATATCTGTGAGCGGGATTTTATAAACGCCGTAAAGGCAGGAATAAATGCCGATACCGCCCGTTTGGAGGGCAACGACTTTTGCAAAATTTTTGAACTGGCTTTACAGCAAAAGCTGCTTCCGTTTGTGTTCGAGGCAGTGCGAAGCTCTCCGGTTCCGGAGGATTGCACAAAGCTGTTTTCGACAGCAAAACAGTGTGTAATAAGCCAGGTGCTTGCTCAGACAATGCGTTCGGCGGAGCTTGAAAAAATTTATGCCGCACTTAGGGAGGCGGGTTTACACCCGATTTTGGTAAAAGGCTGCATTTGCGGAAGGCTCTATCCGATTAAGGATTACAGGTTGAGCGCAGACAGCGATTTGTTTGTAAGCGATGACGAATTTTTAAGATGTCATAATATTTTGCTGCAAAACGGATTTAAGACAGACTGTTCGGAAAAAGAACTTTTTTCGGAGGACGAGGTTTCGTATACAAAAGAAAACGCAGCGTCATACATAGAGCTGCACCGCAGGCTTTTTGATTCGGCGGAGGATGCTTATGATGAGCTTAACGGATTTTTTGTTGATGCTCATGCGCATTTTGTGAGCACGGACGGCTTTTTTACAATGCCGCCGCATGAGCATATGCTCTATCTGTTTCTTCATGCCTATAAGCATTTTGTTGGATGCGGGATAGGTCTGCGCCAATTTTGCGATATAGGTCTTTGGGCAAAGGCATATTACGAAGATATTGACTGGTCTTTGCTTAAAAAGCAGCTTTTGTCGGTACACGCATTCGGTTTTGCTGCTGCGGTGCTTAAGATTGCAAAAAAGTACCTTGGAATTGATGTCGAACCTCCGCAGCCTTGGGAGGAAGCAACAACTCCTTGCGAGCCGCTGCTTGAGGATACGCTTTGCGGAGGAATTTACGGCTCCAATGATTATACAAGGCTGCATTCGTCAACGGTTACGCTCAACGCCGTGCGCTCCGTAAGGGACGGAAAAAAGCGCGGAATAATGTTTTCGCTCTTCCCGGAACGCTCGTATATGGAGAAAAAATATGTGTATGTAAAAAAACACCCTTGGCTGCTTCCTGCCGCATGGGTTCAAAGAATGCTGCATTACGCAAAGGAACTGCGGACCGGTAAGGGCAGAGCGGCAGATTCGGTAAAGGTTGCCAATGCACGCATCGAGCTTATGAAAATGTACGGAATAATATAAAAAGGACCCCGTGCTCAAACCGAGCACGGGGTCTTGCCATAAAAAATACTATTGTGTCAAACAGAGTCCGCCCAATCCTTCAGCTTTGAATCGGGCAAACCGTTAACAAGCTTGCCCTCTTTCCATACGGCATTGGGGCAGCTTTTCTTAAGTCCGTCGAGGGTTTTGCCCATGCCGCTTCCGCCGGAGGTTGCAAACGGAACAAGGACCTTTCCGGAAAAATCATAGCTTTCAAGGAAAGTGTCTATAATTCTCGGTGCAACATACCACCAAATCGGAAAACCGACAAAAATTTCATCATAATCGCCCATATTATCGAGCTTATCGGCAATCTCCGGACGGACTTCGGGATTTTTCATTTCAAGAGTGCTGCGGCTTTTGCTGTCCCGCCAGTTAAGGTCGGCGTCGGTATAAAGAACGGCGGGCTTTATTTCAAAAAGATCTGCGCCGATAGTCGCAGCAAGACGCTTTGCGTTTTTTTCGGTAACTCCGCTTGCGGAAAAATAGGCAACAAGTTTTTTCATAATATCGCTCCCTTTGGCATGAATTTCAGAAAAGCTGATGCAAAAATTGCTTGTCAAATACTTCTTTTATTAGCATAGCACGGGTCGCAAATGCTGTCAATCCCGTAGCAATCAATAAAAAAGCCATATTTTTGCGGCGGAAAGAAAAATATTGTGCGACGGTTTTTAAGCACCGGTTTTTGTTTGATTTATAAAATAGCCCTTTTCGAAAAATTTTACATAAATCAAACTCAGATGCAAACAATAATGCCATAAAATATGCGAAAAGGAAGAGTGCGATATATGAAAGCAACAGGAATCGTCAGACGGATCGACGACCTTGGGCGAGTTGTAATACCGAAAGAAATTCGCCGCACCATGCGTATTCGAGAGGGCGACCCCTTGGAAATTTTTACGGATAACGACGGCGAAGTAATTTTCAAAAAGTATTCTCCGATAGGTGAGCTTTCGGAATTTGCGGGGCAGTACGCCGAGGTGCTCTATAAAGTCGGTGGAAGCCCGGTTGTAATAACCGATAGGGATCATGTTGTATCCGTTGCGGGGCTGCCGAAAAAAGAGGTTCTTGAAAGACGGGTTTCGCCGATGCTTGAGGACCTTATGGAACACAGGGCTGTTTTCGGCGGAGAAAACGGCAGTACGCTTCACCCGATAGAGGGAGTTGAAAAGGAAGCCCTTGCTGCGGCCTCAATAATTTCTGCCGGAGATGTCTGCGGCTGCGTTGTATATCTTTGTGACGGAAAAGCTTCCGCCGCAACGGAGGCGGAGCTGAAGCTTGTGACGGCGGCGGCAAATTTTCTCGGAAAGCAAATGGAAGAATAAAAATAAAATATAAAGCAGCAAATAAAGAAAATTTGCTGCTTTATATTTTTGTGTATTATACTTGAAATTATAAAATTATACATAGTAAAACAAGATAAACGGCTTTGTAATGCGTATTTTTACATTCGGACTTTTTGATTCGTACTAAAAAATATATGCGGGAAGTGTTTTTGCCGGAAATAAAAAGAACCTGCAAAAGCAGGCTCTCATTATATGCGAATATTATGGATTAAAGGAAACCAAGCTCTTTGTTATAGGGGCACCAAGGGCGAACTTCGATGATATTTTTGCAGTCCGGGTCGGTACATCTTACATAATAGCTGTTCATCCAGCCGAAAGAGTCCGGCTGCTCCATGGGGTCGTAGGCATGGACGATATAATATCCGTTGTCGTCTTTATATGCACCGTCTTCAATCATATTATAAATTTTGCCGTTGAACTTAATTTCGCTGCGCATAGCTTACCTCCACAGTTTTACTGAAATAAGAATACTACAAACAAAAAGAAAAATCAAGGGATTCAGGTGTTTTTTGCAATGAATTCCGCAAGGGTCGGAAGCTCCCGCTTTCGCCGGTAGCAGGAACAGTCCTGCTTGCGGTCGATAAGGCAGTTGTTATACATTTCTCTTCTAAGAGTTGCCGGATCCCGAAAAACCGTCCACTTATTTATTATAAGGTTTATATCCTGCTCGGAATATTCTTTTTCCGGTTCGATTTTTGTTGCAAGATAGTATATTGCAGAAAGCATTTTTTTGTGCTTTGTCGGAATTGCGGTCAAGCGAAGCTCTTCATCAAGAAACGGCAAAAGCTCCGGGGCTTCAGTTTTTATATCCATACATAACCTCTTTAGTTTTCAAATATATTTTGCCCGTAAAAAAGGTCATAATCCCAAAAAGGGATTAATTAGACTATAATAAATATATCAAATTTTGTTTCTAAAAACAAGGTAAAAAGGCTTTTAATTTTCCGCTTTGATATTCACTCCGAATAAATCCCGATATATTTGTTTTGCAAATTCCGGACATTGGATTCCGGCTTCTGAATATTCTAAGCCTATAAAGTTTTTCATATATCCGGAGCTTTATAAATAGGTAATATACAATCAAATTGATCAAATATTATAATATATGGCTGTGGTTGCACCGTATAAAGATTTTACCAAAATGTTAATTTTGATTTTTGCGCTTGATTTTTTGTATAAAGCAGGCTATAATATGTTGCATATCAAACAGTTGAATTGTCAACAATATAAAAAGGAGGAAAGGGAAATGGAAGAAAAGCCGATTAGCTTGGAACTGCGAAGATTATCGCTTCTTATGTCGCGATATATGGAATCGCACACAAACCACAGGCTTGTTGAGGAGCTTACCGGTACAAACAGCTGGATAATCGGTTATATAGGCGCAAAAACAAAAAAAGGCGAAGATGTTTTTCAGCGGGACCTTGAAAGAAAATTCGGAATAACCCGTTCCACCGCATCAAAAACAGTAGATGCCATGGTTAAAAAAGGGTTTCTTCAAAGAGAAGGCGTCGATTATGACGCAAGGCTGAAAAAGCTTGTGCTTACGCCAAAAGCCTTCGGAGTGCTTGGCATGATGTCCAATGACGGAAAAATGGCGGAAGCCGCACTTACAAAGGATTTTTCCGAGAAAGAAAAGCAAAATCTGCGGGATTATATCGAAAGAATGATAAAAAATCTTAAAACCTGTTCGGAGGATAGCAAAGAATGATAAAACTTATCAAAAGGCTTTCAAAATGCGTAAGGGAAAATAAGCTCCCCTCCGTGCTTTCGGCTGTTTTTGTTGGGGCGGAAGTTGTTATGGAGGTTATTATTCCTCTTGAGATGTCAAATATGATTGACTTTGGAATAAATGCCGGGGATATGGCTTATGTAACAAAAAGCGGAGTAAAGCTTATAATTTTTGCGCTTCTTGCCATATTGTTCGGCAACCTTGCGGGACGCTGCTGCGCAATAGCCTCAAGCGGCTTTGCAAGAAACGTGCGCCACGACATGTATTACAATATTCAGAATTTTTCTTTTTCAAACATCGACAAATTCTCAAGCTCCAGTCTTGTAACAAGAATGACCACCGATGTTTCCAATGTGCAGAACGCCTATCAGATGCTTATAAGAATGGCTTTCCGCTCGCCGATGATGATGATTTTTTCAACGGTGTTTGCGTTTAGGCTGTATCCGAGGCTTGCGGTTATATTTGTTGCCTGTCTGCCGATTCTTATGGGTGGGCTGTACTTTATAATGACAAGGACCCACCCGATTTTTAAGCGTGTTTTCAGAACCTATGATAAGCTTAACCAAAAGGTGCAGGAAAACCTTAGAGGAATTCGTGTTGTAAAAGCATTTATCCGGGAAGAACACGAAATAGATAAATTTGAAGCAACATCCGAAAGCATACGCTCCGACTTTACCCGTGCGGAAAAGAATCTTGCATGGAACGCACCGCTTATGCAAACCTGCTCCTATACCTGCATGATAATCGTTTCATGGCTTGGTGCAAAGGCGATTGTCGCCTGCGGCGGCGACCCGGCAATCGGGCTTTCGACCGGTAATCTTATGAGCCTTATCACATATGCGATGCAGATTTTGATGAGCGTTATGATGCTTTCCATGGTATTTGTTATGGCAACAATCGCAAGGGAGGGCGCAGAGCGTATCTGCGAGGTGCTTGATGAAAAGAGCGACCTTATGAATTGCGAAGACCCGATAGAAACCGTTCCCGACGGAAGCATCAGCTTTGACCATGTAAATTTTGCATATTCCAAAACGGCGGATAAGCTTTGCCTTAACGATATTTGCGTGGATATAAAATCGGGCGAAACCGTCGGCATAATCGGCGGAACCGGTTCGTCAAAATCCACCTTTGTGCAGATGATTCCCCGTCTTTACGATGTGACGGGAGGAAGCGTAAGAGTTGGAGGAATAGATGTACGAAAATATGATATAGAAGCCCTCCGTGACGCAGTTGCGGTGGTCCTTCAAAAAAATGTGCTCTTCTCCGGAACGGTTAAGGAAAACCTCCGCTGGGGAAATGAAAATGCCACCGATGAGGAGCTTGTTGAAGCCTGTAAGCTTGCTCAGGCGGACGACTTTATACAAAAAATGCCTAAAGGTTACGATACTTATATCGAACAGGGCGGTACCAATGTTTCCGGCGGACAAAAGCAGCGTATTTGTATTGCAAGAGCGTTGCTTAAAAAGCCAAAGGTGCTTATACTTGACGATTCCACAAGTGCCGTGGATACAAAGACGGACGCACTTATAAGAGAGGCTTTTAGGGAATATATTCCCGATACGACAAAAATCATTATTGCCCAGCGCATTGCTTCCGTACAGGATGCGGACAGGATAATTGTTCTTGATGACGGCAAAATTGCGGCAATGGGCACTCACGAGGAGCTTATCGCCAACAGCGATATTTACCGTGAGGTCTATGAATCCCAGAAGGGAGGTATGTCCGATGACTGATAACGAAAAAATGCAGGCACAGCCCGGCGCAAGACCGGCAAAACGCCCGACGACGGGCGGAAAGGGCGCACCGCTTAAAAGTATTGATACGGCTACGGTAAAAAGGCTTTTTACCTATTTTAAGGGCTATCGCCTAAAGCTTGCCTTTGTTCTGTTTTGTATTGTTATGAGCACCGTTGCAAGCGTTTCCTCATCACTGTTTCTAAAATCTCTTATAGATGATTATATAACCCCTCTTATAGGTCAGGCGGTGCCGAACTTTACCCCGCTTATATGGGCACTTTGCGGAATGGTTTGTATATACCTGATAGGTATTCTTTCGTCGCTTTTTTATAACAGGGTTATGGCGGAGGTTACTCAGGGCGTGCTTAAAAATGTGCGTGACGAAATGTTTGAGCATATGCAGACTTTGCCGGTAAAATATTTTGATACCCACACCCACGGCGATGTTATGAGCTATTATACAAACGACGCAGACTCTCTGCGCATGATGCTTTCCCAAAGTCTGCCACAGGTTGTGCAGTCCATTTTAAGCATAATATTCGTTTCGCTTTCTATGCTTTATCAGAGCATATGGCTTACGGCAATCGTTGTTGTATTCAGCTTTTTTATGCTGAAGCTTGTTGGTATGGTTGCGGGAAGGTCAAGCGGCTACTTTATGAAGGCGCAGCGTTCCATCGCCGGAATGAACGGTTATATCGAAGAAATGATAAACGGTCAAAAGGTAGTAAAGGTTTTTAACCACGAAGAAAAGGCAAAGGAAGCCTTTGATATACGCAACGAAGAGCTTTTCTACAATGTGGCAAACGCAAATAAATACGCAAACACCCTTATGCCTCTTATGAATGGGCTTGGCTATGTGCTGTATGTAATAATCGCCATTGTTGGCGGAACTCTTGCCATAAACGGAGCGACAAACATAGGACTTTCCGGCGTTAATGTGCTCACTCTCGGCGTAATCGCATCATTCCTCCAGCTTTCCAGAAGCTTTTGCCAGCCGATAGGGCAGGTTTCACAGCAGATAAATTCCGTTATTATGGCGGTTGCCGGCGCAAAGAGAATTTTTGAGCTTATCGACGAGCCTTCCGAAGAGGATACGGGAAAAATCACCCTTGTAAACTGCACGGAGAAAAGCGGTGCTCTTGAAGAAACAGAGGAATTTACCGAGGAATGGGCTTGGAAAATTCCAAAGGAGGACGGAAGCTTTGAATATCGAAAGCTTCGGGGCGAGGTTCATCTTGAGCATGTTGATTTTTCCTACGAAAAAGGAAAGCAGGTGCTCCACGATGTTACCTTCTATGCGGAGCCCGGTCAAAAGGTTGCGCTTGTCGGCGCAACCGGCGCAGGTAAAACCACGATTACAAACCTTATCAACCATTTTTATGATATAGACAGCGGCGTAATTACCTATGACGGAATTGATATAAAGGATATTTGCAAGGACGATTTGCGCCGGTCCATGGGTGTTGTTCTCCAAGATGTAAACCTCTTTACGGGCACGGTTATGGAAAATCTGCGCTACGGAAGGCTTGACGCAACCGACGAGGAATGTATAGCCGCTGCGGAGCTTGTTAATGCGGACGGCTTTATCCGTATGCTGCCGCAAGGATACAATACGGTGCTCTCCGGCGACGGAAGCGGGCTTTCTCAGGGGCAGCGGCAGCTCATCTCCATTGCAAGAGCAGCAGTTGCAGACCCGCCGGTAATGATACTGGACGAGGCAACCTCCTCCATAGATACCCGTACGGAGAGCATTGTTCAGCACGGTATGGATGCGCTTATGCACGGAAGAACGGTTTTTGTAATTGCCCACCGCCTTTCTACGGTTCGCAACTCCGATGTGATAATGGTGCTTGAAAACGGCAGAATAATCGAACGGGGCAACCACGAAAAGCTGATTGAGGAAAAGGGTAAATATTATCAGCTCTACACCGGTGCATTTGAGCTTGAGTAAGCAAAATAACAGAAGAAAAGCGTGTTTCCTTTCGGGAACACGCTTTTTTAATGGGGAAAAGGGATGGAAAAAATGCAACGCAAATCTCGACTCTTCGCAATAGTATTTGTGGCGGCAGCGGTTTGCCTTTCCCATTTAATCCGCTACTGGCGGTGCTTGAAAGCCCATAATAGGGAGGAAAGGGTTCTCCGGCACCGTGCGCTGAATTAACTGAGAACAAATCCTTGCCTTGCAAAGGGTATGCAAGCATACCTCTTCATTCTGCCTCAAAATAGGCGTACTTGATTTCTTCCTCTTCTGTCTGGTCGTCGTGGACGATAATCTGTGTAAATTCCACATAGATTACATCGCCGGATTCGGCGGCAACCTCCGGCGTGGGCTTATAGATTTTTGCGCCTTCATTAAAAAAATTGCTGTCGCCGTTGCGGTTAAAAATGCTTTTCGGCACATGGCGTTTAACCACACCGATTTCTTCGCCCACGGCGGTTTCCCACACGGTGCAGCCGCCGCCGTAATAATATTTTCCGTCAAAGCGGACGTAGCTTTTTACATTTTCGCAGTTCTGAATAATAAAGCCGCAGAGGCAAACCGCCGCTATGATAATCAGCAGCACATACACGAAAGAAAATTTTTTTGTTTCCATAATAAATTCTCCGTTAAAGCTTGATGAAGCAAAAGTATTCAGCAAAAAATCTCTCTTAAATTCATAGTATAGTGATAAAGCGGTTTTGTCAAGCAAATATTGCCGTTTATGCGGAATTGGAATAAACAAAAGAAACGATTTTACATAAAAATGCAAATTTTCTTGTATATGATCAAAAAAATCGCCAATCTACATATTTTGTGTAAAAATCACATATAAATTTTCGTTAAAATTGTTTATAAATAAGTGCTTTTTGAGTTGTAAAACACTGCGAAAAGTGGTATAATGGCACATCATAGTATTGGCACTTATTTTAAGAAAGGCGGGTTCTTCTTTTTTATGAAAAAAAAGATCGCGTCAAGCGGCTCAACTGTTCTTTTTGTGGCTGCCTGCTGGATGGCATACAGCTTTTCATATATAGGACGGCTTAATTTTTCTGCGTCCATGGCGGATATGACCTCCTCAGGGATTTTGCTTAAATCCCAGGCGGGAGCGGTTACAACAGGCTTTTTTATCTGTTACGGCTGCGGACAGTTTCTAAGCGGAATGCTCGGCGACCGCATCAACCCGCGGTATTTGGTCTTTGCGGGTCTTACCTGTTCGTCGCTGCTGAATTTCGGCATTTCGCTTGGTCCGCCCCTTTGGGTAATGATAATTCTCTGGAGCCTTAACGGACTTTCCCAGTCCCTGCTCTGGGCACCGATATGCAAGATTGTTTCCGACAGAGTAAGCACAGCCCGCCGGCAAAAAGCCTGTACCGCTCTTGCAACCACAATGGCGGGCGGTACGCTTATGGCGTACATACTCTCCGCATTTTTAATAGATGCCTTCGGTTGGCGGGCGGCGTTCTTCAGCGGCTGCGGCGCAACCCTGCTTGCGGCAATAGTTTGGATAATCGTTACCACAAAAATAGAGCACACCGCCGATAAAAACGGCATAGAAGAGGATATTGTCATTCATCAGGAGGAGGACGGGGAGAAAGTTCCTCATGAGGAAATTCCAACTAACCTTTGGCAGCTGCTCTGTGTTTCCGGACTTACAATTCTCGCCCTTGTGGGCGGAGTTCAGGGCGTGCTAAAGGACTGTATGTCAACTTGGGTGCCGACCTTTATTACGGATATGTTCGATCTCGGCTCCGTAATATCCATTTTAACGGGTACGCTTCTTCCGATTTTCGGCTTCTTCGGACCGATTTTTACAAATAAAATAATGATGAAAACCCGTGACGAGCTTTCGTCCCTGTTTATTCTGTTTGTAATTTCCGCAGGCTGCCTTGCCATGCTGGCACTGTTCGGCAGATTCTCCATCGTGATTTCCATAATCGCACTTGCGGTGACCTACGCCTGTTCCCTCGGTCAGAACATGATACTCGTCGGCACTTTGCCCATGTACTTCAGTAAGGCGGGCAAGGTTTCCACCATAACGGGAACAATGGACGCAGTATGCTATCTTACAACCGCCGTAGTAAGCTCCATAACGGGCGTTTTGGTGGACAACACCGGCTGGACACTGGTTATGACCGGATGGCTCGTGCTCACGGTTCTTGCCGCTATCGGTACGCTTTTTGCAAAGCGTCGTTGGAACAAATTCCGCCGCAACCTTTTCTGATAAAAAAGGCGAAATTTTTAAGATTTTTCTTGACAGAAGCCACACTTTGTGGTATTATACATTTTGCGGCGAAAAGTTGCCGCCATGCGTTGTTAGCTCAGCTGGATAGAGTGACTGACTACGAATCAGTAGGCCGAGGGTTCGAGTCCCCCACAGCGCACCAGATAAAAAAAGAACCAAAGCAAACCGCTTTGGTTCTTTTTTTATTCGTCTTTTACACCGATATGGCGAATTTGCAAAAAAAGTGCTATACTGTTTTTGCATAAAAGGAAACGGAGCGCATGCTATGAAATACGGTATTGATACACAGTTCAAAAAATATGCGTATAAGCTCCCTTTTTCACGGCTTATACTTTGCCTAAGCCGCATTTTTTTGGAGCGGGCGGTTCGGTACACAAAAACACAGGGAGCAGCCGCAAGCTTAAAAAAGGAAAACGGGCTTTTTGAATACACATTTTCGCCGAAGGGCAGCGGCGAAACAACACCATGCGTGCTGTTTTTTCACGGCGGAGGTTTTGGCTATCCGGCTGCGCCCCACCATAAACGCCTTGCGTCAACGCTTGCCGATATGACCGGATTTAGGGTAATAATGCCGGAATACCGCCTTTTGCCGAAATATAAATATCCTGCGGCAAGAAGCGATGCCCTTTCCGCATACAAAAGAATGTGTGAACGATTTCCAAAGGCGGAGGGCTTTGCTGTTATGGGCGACAGCGCAGGCGGAGCACTTGCCGCATACGCTTCCTGCGACGCAATAAAAGAGGGGCTTCCGCCGCCAAGGCTGCAAATGCTGCTTTATCCCGTTGCGGAAGAAAACGCCGTAAATGCGTCTATGAAAAAATTTACCGATACGCCTCTTTGGAACGCAAGGAACAATGCGGCAATGTGGAAAATGTACCTTGATAAAACCGGCGACGAAGAGGCTTCTCCGACAAAAATGCACTTACCCAAAAACCCGCCGCCGCTTTATATCGAGCTTGCGGAGTTTGACTGCCTGCATGATGAGGGGCTTGATTATGCAAAGCGAATAGAAAAAACAGGAGCAAAAACGGAGATTTTTGAAGTAAGGGGCGCACCCCATGGGTTTGATATAGCCGAAGAGGGGTCTATTACCCGGGAATGTATAAAAAGGCGTGCAGCCGCACTTAAAAAGGCATTTTCGGATACGCTGCGCCGAAAATAAACCGAATTTTACAAAAAGCTTTATGATTACAATTAAAAAATATAACGATACATATTGGGATGATATTTGCGCCGCACACGACGGCGCAAGAAAAATCGAGCTTGAAAACGCAGGGCTGGAGGCAGCATTTTTGCCCTTGAGTAAAGCGGCGAAAAGCGAGGGACTTTTTGATTACGAGCACCTTGATGTTGCGGTCGAAGGCGCAAAAGCAATCGGCTTTTGCGCATATTCCCGGGAGGAACTTGCATGGCTTTATGTTTTACCGGAAAAAATGCGCTGCGGAATAGGAAGAAGGCTTGTTGAGCACGCACTCTCGGAAGAACCGGGTATTTATTATATCGAGGTTCTTTTCGGCAACGAGCCGGCAAAAAAATTATACGAATCCTTCGGCTTTTCGGTCGCAGAGGTTCTTGAGGGAAAAATGCCCGGGAACGAAAGCTTTGGCGTTAAGGTTCTTGCAATGAGAAAAAAAGTATTATAAAAAGAGGTTGCAGCCAAGATGGATAAAAAAAGAACGGCGCAGGGAATAACCTTTGCGATTTTGGCGGCTGCGCTTTATGCTGTAAGCGCACCGTTCTCGAAGCTGCTGCTTGCCCATATCCCGGCAACGCTTATGGCGGGGTTTTTGTATATCGGTGCGGGAATAGGAATGGCGGCGGTGGCTTTTATTAGAAAGATAGGCGGTGCAAAAAAAGAGGAAAGCCGCTTTTCCTCCGGGGAAATCCCTTTTGTAATCGGTATGATAGTCCTTGATATTGCCGCACCGGTGTGCCTTATGATAGGGCTTGAGCACACTACTGCGGCAAACGCCTCGCTTCTTAATAATTTTGAGATAGTTGCAACCGCACTTATAGCACTTTTTGTGTTCAAAGAGAGCATAAGTCCCCGGCTTTGGGCGGGAATTGCCTTTGTAACTGCGTCCTGTGCGCTGCTTTCTTTTGAGGATATATCGAGCATAAGATTTTCCGAAGGGTCGCTGCTTGTGCTTTTGGCAGCCGTCTGTTGGGGATTGGAAAATAACTGCACCCGCCGGATTTCCGGAAAGGACCCGCTGAAAATAGTGCTTTTGAAGGGGATCTTCTCCGGCACAGGTTCGCTGATAATAGGATTTTGCATAGGCGAAAGAGCGGAGCAGCCGCAATATATCCCGGCGGTGCTCATACTTGGGTTTGTTGCATACGGCTTGAGCATATTTTTTTATGTTTATGCTCAAAGGCTGCTTGGGGCGGCAAGAACAAGCGCATATTATGCCGTTGCGCCGTTTATTGCCGCAGCACTTTCTCTTGCTGTATTGGGGGAAAAGCCTGCGCCGACATATTTTGCCGCAATTATTCTTATGGCTGCGGGAGCGTTTTTTGCTTCCGGCGACAAACCGTTGCTTAAAAAGAGGGCCTGAGCACGAAAAAAGAGCTTTGAGCACGCCGTTGAGCACGCAGAAAAAGCGGCTTTCCTTTTTCGGAAAAGCCGCTTTTTCTGCAAAACAACCGCAGTTGTCAGTTTGTGTAATTGTCAAAATAGCCTTGAACAAGAACAACGGGCGTGCCCTTATCGCCGCTTCCGCTTGTAAGGTCACAAAGGGAGCCGATAAGGTCGGTAAGCTGGCGGGGAGTTGTTCCCTGAGAAGCCATGCTGCCGACAAGGCTGCCGCTTTTTGCTTTAATGCGTTCGGAAATAGCAGCTTTAAGCTCCTCGCCGGAAAGATGGCTAAAGTCGTTATCCGCAAGATATTTGAGCTTCAGCTCGTTCGGAGTTCCGACTAATCCCTCCGTAAAGAACGGGGAAACAACCGGGTCGGCAAGCTCCCAAATTTTGCCCTGGGGGTCTTTGAATGCGCCGTCGCCGTAAATCATAACCTCTACATGCTTTCCGGTGGCTTCAAAAATACGCCTTTGAACATCAAGAACAAGCGGCTGGCAGTCCCGTGGGAAAAGCTTTATTTTATCCTCGGTGGATTTGTTGGAACCGAGAAGACCGTATTTTTCGTTATAGCCGCTTCCGTCAACGGAGGAAGTCATAATATCGTCCAAACCGAGAACGGTTTTTGCGCCGGCGTTTTTCAGAATACGCTTTGTGCGGGCACGGGTATGAATGTCGCAGGTAAGAACGGTATCGGTATAATCAAGGATCGCTTTTGCGTGGTTTGCAAAGATAATTTCCACCTCTGCGCCGCATTCACGGATAAGATTGCCGTAATATTCAACATAATCAACGCCGGTAAACTCATGGCGGTTTTCGCCGAACAGCTCACGGTATTTTTCAAGGGAAAGAACATCGGAATAGGGGTTTATTCCGGCTTCGTCAACCTTGTCGAGGCTGACAAGGCTGTTGCCTACCTCGTCGGAGGGATAGCTTAGCATAAGGACAACCTTTTTTGCTCCTTTTGCAATTCCTCTAAGGCAGATTGCAAAGCGGTTGCGGGAGAGAATAGGGAAGATAACGCCAATCGTTCCGCCGCCAAGCTTTTCCTTTACATCCTTTGCAATTGCTTCAACGGAGGCGTAGTTGCCCTGGGCACGGGCGGCTATGGATTCCGTGATAGAAATTACATCACGGTCACGAAGCTCAAAGCCCTCGCTTTTTGCAGCCTCGAGCACGCTTTCTGTTACAATGGAGGCAAGGTCATCTCCCTCGCGGATTATGGGGCAGCGGATTCCTCTTGAAACGGTGCCGATTCTTCTGATGTTCTGTTCCATTCTTTAACAAAGTCCTTTCGTAAAAAACATTGGGGCGGTTTTTCCGCAAAACAAATACAATTTATTGTAGCTTATAAAAACAGAAAATGCAAGTTAATAAGTGGGATTTTGCAAAAAAAACTTTTTTGCAAAATCGGGCTTGACTCTGCCACTGTGTAAGGCTGTATAATAGCGTCAGTATCGATACTGAGTTAAGAAAGAAAGATAAAAATGCCTTTTGATTTCAAAAAAGAGATGAAAGAGCTGTATTTACCGAAGAAGGGAACGCAGATAATATCCGTTCCCAAGGCGCAGTACGCCGCAATTTCCGGAAAGGGCGACCCAAACAAGCCGGGCGGCGCATACCAACAGGCAGTGGGAAAGCTTTATTCCGTTGCATATGCCGTAAAAAATATGTGCAAAAACGGAGAAATAAAAAATTCCTTTGATTTTGTTGTTCCGCCTCTTGAGGGGTTTTGGCGTCAGGAAGGAATCTCCGGTGTGGATTATTCCGCAAAGGAGACCTTTTGCTGGGTTTCTGTTATCCGTATGCCGGATTTTGTTACCGAAGAGGACTTTGAAAAAGCAAAAACCACTGCGGAAAAGAAAAAGAAAATCGCTCTTTCCGAGGTAAACCTTATAGAAATCAGCGAGGGGCTTTGCGCCCAGATAATGCATACGGGTCCTTTTGATGAAGAGCCTGCGGCTGTTGCGGAAATGGACGGCTTCCTTTCAAAAAACGGGTATGAAACGGATATTGACGATAAGCGTTTACACCACGAGATATACCTTTCCGACCCAAGAAAAACGCCGGAGGAAAAGAGAAAGGCGGTAATCCGGCACCCAATAAGAAAAATACAACAATAAAAAGGAGGCGCAGTTATGCTTAAAATAGGCGATTTTTCAAAGCTTTCACGCATAAGCGTAAGGATGCTGCGATATTATGACGACGCCGGACTGCTAAAGCCAAAGCTTACGGATAAATTTACCGGATACCGCTATTACGGCGAGGACCAGCTTATTACGGCGGGGCGCATTGCATCGCTGCGTGATATGGGTTTTGGTATCGGGGAAATTTCCGCAATGAGCGAAAGCGGTATGGATGAAGAAAAAATGGACGGCTTTCTAAAGGTAAAGGAAGCGGAGCTTCTTTCTCTTGAACAGGACACCCTGCGCAGGCTGCGCCTTCTGAAAACAGCCAGAGCAAGGCTTAAGGAGGAAGCTTTTATGAATTATAATGTTACGCTAAAAACTTTGCCGGAAAGATACGCAGCTACGGTTCGCATGACCATTCCGACCTATGATGAGGAGGGGATGGTATGGAGCGTTATGATGAGCGAAACCGCAGGAATGAAAATCGAACCCGCAGATCCCTGCCTTTGCTCCGTCGAATTTTTGGACGGAGAATATATGGAAACAAATCCGCTTATCGAAGCGCAAAAAACCGTAAAGGGAAAATATGCGGATACGGAGCATGTAAAATTCAAAACCTTGCCGGAGGTCACCTTTGCAAGCACCGTTCACAAGGGTTCCTACGATGGAATTTCCGCCGCAAACGCCGCAGTTGCCCAATGGATAAACGAAAACGGCTATGAATTTATTTCTCCGGCGTTCAATATTTACTATATAAGCCCTCACGAAAGCAATAACCCGGAGGACTTTGTTACGGAGATTTGTTATCCGGTAAGAAAAGCAAAATAATTTTTAACGAAAAAAGACAGAGCCTCCCGAAAAGGAAGGCTCTGTCTTTTGTTGTTTATTCAATTACGAGGGTATCAAGGATTTTTTCAAATTCTTCCCGCTGGGTGCTTATTCCGCCGATTCCCCTTAGGGGAGTAAACTCGATTACTATAATTTCATCGTCGGAAAGAATACAATATACTTTTTTGTTTTCATACTCCGTGCCAAGGTCGGTTTTTACCTCTTTTTGAAGGCTGTATACTCTGCATTCCTTCCCGGCAAGGGTTGTGTCGGTTATGCTTTCGGCGTCGGGCGTAATAAGGCTGCTTAATTCGCCGGCATAGCGTTCGTCATAAGGTGCAAAGGGTTTTTCCGGGTCGGAAACAGGGTCAACGGAAATGATTTTTGCAAATTCAACGGCGTTCTCGCTGCTGTCACAGAAGAGGGAATTTTCCTTTGTGGTAATTTTTTCGCCGTAGGTCGCAAGAACGCTTTCCTCCGGAAGATATACGGAAAATCCGCCCCACTGCGCTTCAAAATACCCTTCCGGCGGGGCTTTTTCCGAAACCCCGCTGCTTTCGGAAAGCTCGGTTTGAGCACCGCTGTTTTCCTCAACACTTGTGAGGGCAGAGCTGCTTTCGGATTTTGCATCGGCAGAAGAGGGCGTTTTTTCGCACCCTGCAAGGACAAGCACCGCCGTGAGCACGGCGAGCACGGGCAGGATAAGCTTTTTCATTTTTTGAGCACGCTCCTTCGTATTAAATATCATCATAAAATAAGTGCAAATATTTATGAAAATACTTACACCCGAAAAAAATTATTTTAGAAAGTATATTAAAGAAACTGCCGCAACGGAGATAACAAGAGAAACGATGATTCGGGCGGATTTTGTTCCCCGTTCCTTTTGGGTAAGCAGCCCGATGTAGAAAATCGAGTACATAAGCAAGGAAAAAATCGTCATTGCGCTGCAAAGAGCAAAAAGTCCGTCCGCAACCGCAGGGGGAATTTTCGGGAAAAGAAGCAGAGCAGCCATGCTGCCCTCCAAAACAACGGTGGTTGCTTTTCCGAACCATTGGGCAGAATTTACCGTATCTGTTTTTTCAAGCACCGCAAGCCCCAAAAAAGCCATGGTAAGCTCCTTTATAACAAAGATGAAGAAAAGCGGCCATATATCCGGAAAGCTTACGGAAAGGCTTAATATAAGCGCACCTTGGGTAAGCTTGTCCGCAACCGGGTCGATAAACTTTCCGAAGTCGGATACCATATTAAATTTTCTTGCGACGATTCCATCAAGAATATCCGTTATGCCGGAAAAAACAAGCACGCAAAACGCAGGAATAACCGCACCCTTTATGCAATAAAGCCAAAGGTAAAGCGGAATCAGCGCAATGCGGAAAAAGCTCATCATATTCGGTATTGTAAATATATCTTTTTTTGTAAGTCTTCTTTTCATGCGAAGTCCTTTCAGATACCTGTCCGTAATATGCGCTTATAGTATTGCCGGGAAAAGAAGCGTTTTTTCAGGCGGAAAAATTATTTTTCTTCATTGGGGATGTAATCAATGCCCATTTCGCTGCAAAGCATACGGCGGGACATTTCGGAAAGCTCCGCAGTGGAGGAGTTTTTTACCGCTTCCGCCGGGATAACGCCGCAAACCTTTATTGTAATATTGCTGCGGCGAAAGGGGGCTTTTTTCTTTATCTCGTCCGTGCCGAAAATCGTTGTAACAACAATCGGACAGCCGGCTTTTGTTGCTATTTTAAGCGAGGCGTTGTGAAAAGGAAGAAGAGGCGAGGTTTCGCTGCGGTTTCTTGTTCCCTCGGGATAAAGCCCTATTGAGCATACATCGTTTTTTATGTAATCGGCGGCAGCGTTTATTGCTTTTACTGCGTTGCGGGGGCTTTCTCTGTCTATGGGCAGGGCACAGATTCGGTGGGCAAATTTTCCTATAATGGGCAGGTTCATATTCTCCGGCTTTGTTATAAAGCCAAGGCGGTATTTGTCGAGGGCATAAAGGCTTATCAGCGGGTCGAACATAGAGCGGTGATTTTGGATAAGGAGAAAACGCCCGTTCGGAATTTGCTCAAGCCCCTCCGTGCGGACCTTGACATTAAGCAGCTTTAATCCAAAGGAGATGGTGTACACAGTCATCTTTCTAAAGCGAGGGTCGTCCTGCTCCTGAAGACTGCCGCAATCCTTGACGGAAAGAGCCATTGCCCAAAGTATTACGCAGTGGATAAGCAGCCCGGCTATAAAATAAAGGACAAAGAAAAGTATTCCGAAAAGGACGGAGGCAACGCCGGAAAAGCCGCCGAGCAATACCGTAATAGCGGACATAACAATCCCAAAAAGCACAAAGGGAAAAACCATTATATAAAGCACCTCTAAAAATCATTTTACAAAAAACCAAATTATATTTTATTACAAAATAGCAAAAAGTTCAAGAAAATATTTATTAACAAAAAAGGTGCGCAGAAAAAGCGCACCTTTCTTCGTCATAGCCGGATTATCCAAGGGTGTATTCTCCGTCGGATTTCATGTTAAGGGAAAGACCGTAGAAAAGCGTAAGGGCTTTTACCATATATTCGGTGTCCTTTGCGCCGGCGGTTTCATAAGAGGAATGCATGGCAAGCTGCGGCAAGCCGATATCTACGGTGTTAAGGGAAACATGGGTGTTTGCGATATTGCCGAGGGTAGAGCCGCCCGCCATATCCGCACGGTTTGCGTAATACTGGAAAGGAACGCCCGCTTTTTCGCAAACGGTTTTGAAGATTGCCGCAGAAACGGCGTCGGAGGTATATTTTTGGTTGGCGTTATATTTGATTACAATGCCGTAATTCATATAAACGGCGTGGTTTTTGTCCATAAATTCCGGGTGGTTCGGGTGGACGGCGTGAGCGTTGTCGCAGGAAACAAGAAAGCTGTTTGCAACGGCACGGTGATAGTCCGCATTGCTCATACCAAGAGCCTCCCGTACCCGGTCAAGGGTATCCGCAAGGAAAGTGGAGGCTGCGCCCTGTTTTGTCTGGCTGCCGACCTCCTCATTATCAAAGAGGCAATAGACCGGCATGGAGGAGCCGTTTTTCTCTGCGCCAAGGAATCCGGCAAGGGCACTGAATGCGCACTGGAGGTCGTCAAGACGGGGGGCGGAAATAAATCCGTTCCATTCGGTTCCCTCCTCGGGATTATATACGATTATATCGGTAGCAAGGATGTCGTTTTCGGAAACACCGGCGTTTTCCGCAAGGCGGCTGCGGAAAGAAGCACAATCGCCGCCGGAATAAAGAGGAAGCATATCCACGGCGGGATTATAGCTCATTCCGTCGTTGGCGTTGCGATTCATATGAATCGCAACATTGGGGATAACGGCGCAGGGCTTTTCGAGGTCAACAAGCCGCATGGAAACTCCGCCTTGCGTTTTTACCATAATTCTTCCGGCAACGGAAAGGGGACGGTCGAGCCATGTGGAGCAGAGCATTCCGCCGTATTTTTCAGTGGAAAGGCGGACATAGTGCTTGTCGGGAAGCTCCGGATTTTCCTTGATCTTAAATGCCGGGCTGTCGCAATGGGAAGCAGTCATCATAAACCCGGAGGGATTTTTTTCGGGGACTCTAAAAGCAATTACGGAGGAACCGTTTCTGGTTACATAGTAACCTTTTCCGCCATCAAGCTTCCATTCGCCGCTTTCGCAAAGGGGAAGAAAGCCCTTGCCTTTAAGCATATCGCAGGTATGAGCGACGGCATGAAATGGGGTGGGGCTGTGTTTTATAAAATTAAAAAGCTCACTGTTCATATATAATGCTCCTTTTTTCGTAAAATTTACTTAACTCAGATATTATAACTCTTATAACACGGCTGTGCAAGCCGCCTTTTATAAAAAACAGAGGCTTTTTTTAGGGCTTGACTTTCGGGGGAATCGGTGGTACTATAGCCACAAGGAAAGCTTTCCCAAAATTATTTTGAAAAAGGGTGGAAAGATGCGCAAATAATCTGCTTTTTGCTTTGTAACAGAAGTTTTTATTAAGCTTTCGGCAAAATCGGCTTCGGTCGGTTCTGTTTTGTTACGGCAAAATGCGGATTGCGGCATTTTTTGCGCCCGTTTTTTTGCTTTGCGCTTTTTTTGCCAGATGTCCGTATTCGGTTTTGCCGAAGGCGGACATTTTTTGTTTTGCAAAGGAGGACGCCTATGCTTCAGATAAAAAATCTTACGATATATCACAAAAAAGACCTGCATACCTTGCTTGAGGATTTTTCCTTTGTGCTTGGGGAAAAGGAAAAGGTTGCTCTTATCGGCGAGGAGGGAAACGGAAAATCAACCCTGCTTAAGCTGATTTACAGCCCTGCGCTTGTTGAGGATTATGCCGAATATACCGGAGAAATCATTACGGGAAATACCGTTTTCGGCTATCTTCCGCAGGAATTTCCCGAGAGGGAAAAGGAGCTTTCCGTTTTTGATTATTTAACGGAAAAAGGCTTTTTTGAGCTGCCCTACGGAAGCGGAGCACAGCTTTGCGCCTCTCTTGGGATAAAATACGAGGCTTGCTGGGACGAAAGAAGAATAACGACCCTTTCGGGCGGAGAGAAGGTAAAAATCGCAATGCTTGCGGCTCTTGCTCACGAGCCGGATACGCTTCTTCTTGACGAGCCGTCCAACGATTTGGATTCGGAATCGCTTATTTGGCTCGAAGAGTTTATAAAGGACTGCCGGCTTCCGATCCTCTATATTTCCCACGACGAAACCCTGCTTGAAAACACGGCAACGGCAATAATCCATTTTGAGCAGCTGCGCAAAAAAACAAAGCCGAGAGCAACTGCAATGCGCATAACCTATACGGAATATCTGCGCCGCCGGGCGGAGCTTTTTGAGCACGGAGAGCAGGTGGCACAAAGCGACCGCAGGGAATTTGAAGAAAAAATGGAGCGTTTTCGCCGTATTCGTGAAAAGGTTGAGCACGCCCAGACCAATATAAGCAGAGCCGACCCCCACGGCGGTGCAATGCTGAAAAAGAAAATGGGCACCGTTATTGCTATGGGTCGCCGCTTTGAAAAAGAAAAAGAAAATCTTGCCGAGTTTCCGGAAAAGGAGGAGGCGGTCTTTATACGCTTTGGCGAGGGCTGTGCATTGCCGCCGGGGAAAACCGTGCTCAAGCTTGAGCTTCCCGTGCTCAAAATCGAAGGGCGGATGCTTGCAAAAAACATAAATCTTGAGGTACACGGCGGCGAGCATATCTGTATAACCGGAAAAAACGGAGCCGGAAAAACAACGCTTTTGCGGATTGCGGCGGAGAAACTGCTTAAAAGAAAAGACATTTCCGCAGCATATATGCCGCAAAACTATGCGGAGCTTTTGCCGGAGAAAAAAACTCCGGTGGAGCTTCTCTGTACCGGAGGAAGCGAGGAGGAGCGTACAAAGGTCCGCTCTTACCTCGGGAGCATGAAGTTTACAAGGGAGGAGATGAACCACCCCGCCCTTGAACTTTCCGGAGGGCAAAAAGCGAAGCTTTTCTTCGCAAAATTTGCTTTAGGGGGATATAATGCGCTTGTTCTCGACGAGCCGACCCGAAACCTTTCGCCTCTTTCCGGACCGGAGGTGCGCAGCGTGCTCAAGGATTTCCCCGGTACGATAATCAGCGTTTCTCATGACAGAAAATATATTGCGGAGGTTTGCGAAAGGGTGCTTGTCCTTTCGGAAAACGGGCTTTCCGAATAACAAAAAGCGGAGCGGGATTTTTTTAATCCCGCTCCGTTTCTTTGTTTTATATTATGAAAGGACCTTTGCCCTAAGGTCATCCTGGAGGCTTATTGCCGCCTGGCAGTTGTTGATGATAAGCGCATCGGTGATATTGTATTTTTCGATTATGGATTCAACGCTTGCAGTTTCCTTGCGAATATCTACAACGACAACCCGTTCGTAATAATCAATCATATAGGGAACAAAGCCGTTTCCGTAGGACTCCTTAAAAATTATAAGAGTTTTTCCGTTTTTGTTTGCCGTAGTGAAAACGGTGAGGGGCTGGTCGCCGCAGATAAACATTCCGGCGTAGCTTTTGCTGCTTGCATTGATTGCGGAGCCGCCAAACCAGTCGCCGCCGTTTTTATATACCATAGAGTAGCCGGTATGCGGAAAATGTCCCACGCTATAATCGGGCTGTTCCTCAAGGCAGGAGGGGCTTCCCGCCCAACCGTAAAGAGTTCCCATAAAGTCGGTTTTTATAACGGTTTCGTAAGTATCGAGGGCGTAAGGCTCGATTTCGTTTGCATTACAGTAAGCGACGGAGCCGTAATATGCGCCGAGGCTTGTCCAGTGGTGGTCGGTGCGGTAGAACATATACTCACCGGCGTGGTCGGTCATAACGCCGAGGCAATCAGCTTTTTTTACGCTGTCATTCATCATTCCGTAGGTTGCGTTTATAAACTGTTCTGTGCGCTCATAGGGGTTTGTATATCCGGCAGGGGAGTTAAAAGCACAGCTCTTTGGAACAAGCATACAGGTTGTGTTTATATTCGGATATTTTTCCGCAAAAGAATTTACGATTCCGGCATAGGCGGAGTTTCCGTCGGCGGAGGGCAGAAAATACTCAAGAGCGTAATCTCCGCAAACAAGCACGGCTCCGGCATAATATGCGTCCTTGGTATTATTGTAGTGTCCGGTATTTTGAGTTTCCGGGATAATGCCGGAGGTGTCGTCGGAAACGGAGCCGTGGTTGCCCGGAGCAATGTATTTTTGTCCTTCGGGAACAATGCGTGTTCCGCATTTTTTGCAAACACCGTCCTCGCCGACATCGTGACCGGTTGCTTCCGCAAGAATCTCGCCGCAAACGGTGCAGGTCTGCGGTTCGGTGCAGGTAGCCTCTGCGCCGGGATTATGGGCAAGCTGGGGAGCAAGAATCTCGCCGCATTTTGTGCAGGTTTGGGGTGCGGAGCAGGTTGCCGGGGAACCCGGGGTATGACCGGTTGCCTCAACAAGAACCTCGCCGCAATCGGTGCAAACCTGCGGTTCGGTGCAGGTTGCGGGAGCACCGGGGGTATGTTTATGACCGCAGGCGGAAAGCCCGCAGGTCAGAAAAGAAATTACAAGTAAAACAGACAAAAATTTTTTCATGCCGTCCTCCGAATGTTTAATTAAAAGGTGCTTTATATTATATCACAGCGGCGGATAGAGTAAAGCACCGATTTTGAAATATTTTAAGGGATTTTTTTATAAGTATCTGTCAAGCCGCTGAACAATGCCGTCTTTAAGCTCGCCGTATTTTTCGCTTATTTCGGAAAATACCGTTTCCGCCCTCTTTTTCATTTCCTCCGGGCTGCGTTCGGCAAATTCCTGCGCCTTTGCAACGCCGTCAAGAATTTCTCCGTTCATCTTGAACCATTCGTCGCCAAAGCAGCGTTTGCGCTCGTATTTTCCGGCACGGTAATTATCGAGCACGATACGGTAACGCTCTGCCGCATGCTTTACGGAATCCTCCCAGGAAATATAAATTCTGTCCATGGCGTTTTGTCCGACGGTTTTCATAACCTCCGGGTGTTTAAGAATCTCAAGCAGCTTTGCAGCCATATCCGCCGGAGTGTTTTTGATAAGGAAACCCGTTTCGCCGTCGGTTATGCCTTCGGCGGCGCAGCTGCCCTCAATAAGCATACTTGAAAGACCACAGGCGGCGGCTTCTCTTACAACAAGCCCGTTTGTATCAAATTCCGACGGAAATAGGAAAAGGTTGCTTCGGCAATACCATGCCCGAATTATGTCACGGTCATAGATCGCACCGGTAAAAATGCATTTTTTCCCGATGCCGAGCTTTTCGGAAAGCTCCCTCGCACCGTCCACATCCGCTCCGCCGCCGATAAACACCATGCGGAAATCAATACCTTTTGAAAAAAGCTCCGCCATCGCTTCAAGAATACAACGCAGCCCTTTGTACCACACCATGCGCCCCACAAAGAGAAAAACGGGAACTCCGGCGGGCAAATCAAAGCCGCTTACCGTTTTTTCGACGGCGGAATCGGAAACACGCCCTTTTGGAATATCAACGCCGTTTTCCATAACCACATAGTCGCCGGTATAGCCGATAGAACGCAGATTTTCTCCTGCGCCCCGGCTTACCGCCCAAACCTCGTCACAGGCGGATATATTTTGAACAAGGGCTTTTATCGCACTTTTTTGAAGAAGCTTTCCTCGAATTGCATTCGCTATATCTATATCAAATTTTGTATGATAGGTAAGAATAACCGGAGCGTCAATAACATCCCGCAAGGTTCTTGCCAAAAAGGTGGAGGTTATCGGGCAATGGGTGTGGATAAGGTCGATATTCTGCTCTTTTATTTCCTCAAGAGTGTCTGCGGAAAAAGGAAAACCCGCACGGTAGCCAACAAGCTTTGTTGTATCTATGCTTGGAAAGCGCACCACTTTATACGGATAAACGCTGTCGTCCGCACCGGGATAATAAGGGGTGGCAACGGTTGCGCTGCCGTATTCCTGCTGGATTACTGCGGCGTAATTAAGAACGGCGTTTGCAACCCCGTCGATAAGCGGCGGGAAACTGTCGTTGATAAGGCAAATATTCATTTTATCAGCCATGAGGTCACCTCGCTTTGGTAATAGTTAAGCAACAAAATGAGTATACACCGAATTTATGAATTTTTTTGTATTTTTTTAGCACAAAACAGCCTATAAAGAAAAATCAGTCCGGCTTTTTCTTTTTTGGAGCACGAAAATCCGGGGAATACGCTCCCTCAATTTTAAGCAGAGCGACCTTGTAATCAATTCCGCCGGCGTAGCCGGTAAGGTTTCCGCCGCTTCCCATAACTCTGTGGCAGGGAACGATTATTGAAATAGGGTTGCTTCCTACCGCATTGCCGACGGCTTGGGCGGACATCCTTAAAATGCCTCTTTCTTCGGCGATTTTTGCGGCAATCTTGCCGTAGGTAAGAGTTTTTCCGTAAGGAATGGTGAGCAGGATCGACCATACCTCTTTCTGAAAAGCTGTGCCGTGAAACGCAACGGGCGGGGTAAAGTCCGGTTTTTTGCCGGAAAAGTATGTATCAAGCCAGCGTTTTGCTTCCGCTATTACAGCAGGTTCGCTTTCGGAAGAAGCCGCAGGCTTTTTCGCCCTTTGACCGGGAAGCCAAAGCCCGGTTATAAAACCGTCCTCCGCTTCAAGAACGATTTCCCCGAGGGGGGAAGAATAATACGAAACAAAAAGCAATTATTTGCGCTCCCTTCCGAAAAAATCAGCGGGCAAGGGCTTTTTCCCGGCGGAGATGGGAGAGTTTATACAGTTCCTCCGTTGCCATGCGGGTCTTTGCCACAACATCGCCGCCCCGGGGAAAACAATAATAAAGCCTGTCTTTATCGCCTATGCAGATAACATCGCCGATTTCGTACCAGTAATAGTCGGAATAGAGGCTGTATGAGGCTTTTGGGCTTTGAATATAGTCAAGCTTTCCGCCGCAGCCGGTAAGGTGAAATCCCTCCGCCGTATGAACAAGTCTGCCGCTGCCAACCATATATACCGCCTTAAAATCAACCACCATACCTATATTTACGGGAATATCAAGGCGGTAGCTCCCGCTTTCGATTTCCTCACGGACGCAGCTTCGCTCCCAGCGATACCAATCGGGAATATGGGAAAATTCCGTTTCGCCGTCCTCAGCTTTAAGAGTGCCGAGGGGCGTAAGCTCGTATTTTTTTCCGCAGGAGCGGCAAACAAGAGATGTGCCCTTGCCCTCCATGCTTCCCTCATTACCGCAATGTGCGCATTTATACAAAATGCGGTTAAGCCCGTCCGCACGAAAATCCTCGTTGATTATAACGCCGTTTTCCCGCTGCCATGCAAAATTGTCGAAGTCGAAGGCCACACGCAGCCCCTCGTCAAGCTCGTCCACGGATTTTTCCTGAATTTCCTCTGCGGAAAACAGGCAGGAAACCTCCGCCGAAACCTTCACCTTCCGCTTTTGCAGGCAGTTATAGAGCGGATCCCGGGCAAATGCGCCCTCCGTATGTATGCTTATAACCGGAACCCGCAGCTTTTTAAGCAGAATGCCAAGGCGGCGGGGAAGCGGGGTTGCACAGCCGTCAAAGGAATAGCTTGCCTCCGGATACATAAGCACGCTTGTGTTTTTCTTATGAAGAGCATAGTTTATATCGCCGATAAGGGAAACATCGCTGACAAATTTTTGGGTTGGAATACAGCCGATTTGTCGCATAAGCCATTCCTTGCCCACAAAGCCATCGGAGGTGCAGACAATGCAATATGGCTTTGGAAACATTATTTTTGATACGATTTCAAGGTCGATAAAGCTTGAATGGTTCATCAAAATAAGCCAAGGGCCTTTTCCGGCAAGCTCCATGCGGCTTGTTGTATAGCTGAATTTTGCGTCGCGCAAATCGGAGGAAGCCGCCGCACGAACGATACTTCGGAAAAGAAGACCGGGGCGTTTCGGAAGCCTATGCGGTGGCTTTTTTATTTTCATTACCTCATCATAAGAAAGCTGCTTTGTTTTTATCTTCATAAAAAATGCCTCCGCAAAAAATATCATTATTCTACATTATACTATATATTGTTCCTTTGAGCAACAAAAGCGGGTGCGATTGTTATTAAGTTTTGATTAAATTTCCGTGTAGGTACAAAAAAGCGGACGCCGCAGGGCGTCCGCTTTTTTATCGATTATCGGTTTTTAACAGTCGCTTTTGCAAGCTCACAAATAACCTTGCTGCTTAAAAACGGCGCAAGCCCGTTCAGCTTATCCAAGGAACAGTTTTCCTGTTTAAGCAAATTTTCAACACAGGCGTCCAAGGTATCCTCCTCCAAAAAAGGAGCAAGCCGAGTAAGCTTTTCAATGTCGGAAACATCGCACTTTTTTGCAAGAGTATCCAAAGCTTCGCTGCTTAGGAACGGAGCCAAAGCAAGAAGATTTTCGCTGTCTATTTCCTCAAGCCGCCCGGCAATGCGGTTAAGGGAGGAATCATCAAGAAACGGCGCAAGCTTTTTCAGTTTTTCAATATCGGAAACGCAGTATTTCTCCGCAAGGCAGCCCAAGGCTTTGTCGCTTAGGAACGGTGCCAAAGCCATAAGGCCTTCGTCATCCGCTTCGCCAAGCTGCTCAACAAGGCTGTCCAACGAGGATTCGCTCAAAAAAGGTGCTATTGCACTTAAATCCTTAGGTGATTCGACAACAGCCTCTTGAGCAAGCTTGTCCAGATACTCTTCGTCAAGAAACGGAAGAAGGGGAAGAATCGCCTTCAGCGAAAACTCATGACCGTTTTCCTTTGCGCGGGAAAAAGTTTCTTCAATTTGCTTTGGCGAAACCATCGGTGCGACTTTGGCAAGGCTTTCCGGTTCGACTTCTTCGTTTTTTACAAGCCTTGCAACGGTATCCGCTTCCTTTTCCTCTCCCAAAAGCTCCGTTATGGAAATGCCTAAAATGCGGCAAAGGTCGGGGATTTTTCCTATATCGGGAAGGGAATTTCCCCTTTCCCAGTTGCTTACCGCCTGATAACTTACGCCCATTTCGTCCGCAAGCTCCATTTGCGTCATATTCTTTTGAGTTCTGATTGTTCTGATTTTTTTTGCTACATCCATCGTGTTGAACATAAAGCTGTTCCTCCTTGTTTTTCTGTCGCCCCGTTTTCGGAGCACAAGAACAGTATAACCGCATGGGGCGGCGGAGTCTATCAACCGCCGATTGAAAAAGCCAAACTCAAGCAAGGCTTGAGCTTATGAACCATTCTCTTTTTACCACACGGAGAGTTTTTTTGCAACAGCTTTTTGCTGTTATTTAAGAATATAACTGTCGTTTATCAGCGGGGTGCTGTAAAAAAACAATGCAAGCTCGGACATTTTACCCATATCGGATAGAGAGCTTACCCTTTTCCGGTTGTTTGCCGCCGGATAGCTTATGCCCATTTCGTCAACAAGCTCCGTTTGTGGTATATTCTTTTTAGTTCCGATTGTTCTGATTTTTTTCGTTGCATCTATTGTTCCGAACATAAGGCTGTACCTCCTTGTTTTTTTGCCGCTCCGTTTTCGGAGTACAAAAACAGTATAGGCACAGAGGGCGGCGGAGTCTATCAACTGCCGCTTGAAAAAGCAAAGCTCAAGCAAGGCTTGAGCTTATAAACAGTTTTCTTTTTACCGAATAAGAGGTTTTTTGCGCTTATTTAAGAGTATAGCTGTCGTTTATCAGCAAGGTGCTGTAAAGAAACAATGCGTCGCAGCCCGAAAAATCAACATATTCCGAAAGCAGTGAGGGGCTTATATAACGGGTATCGACAACGGTTATTTCCGAATATGCGCCGATAAGGTAGGGAATAAGCGAGCTTCCGAAGGAATCCCGAAATACAACAAGGCGTTTTCCGTTAGTCTGTGCGGGATTTGTAATTTTGAGCAGGGAAACGGAGCCGGATAGAAAAAATTCATACGGGTCCTTGCCGGAGAGCTTATCGAAATCGTAAACTCCGGCAGTTTTTCCCGTTTCGGCATTATAAACCTCGGCGGAGGCGATCGCTTTGCTTGTAATATAATTTATGCTTTCCGAAGATAGGGGAAGAGCGGACTGCCCGTAATACACGCCGTAAAATTTATCGGTTGCGGTACTTTCCGTATAGGAATCTTCAAGCTTTGCGCCAAGTGCGGCGGCAATTTTCTCCGCAGCGGGGGCGATTTTTTCCTGCCGCCAGTGGGTGTCGGTTTTGTAATAGCAATCCTCTGAAAGAGAATCCGCAAGGCTTATATATTCTCCGATTGGGGCTTTGCTCTGTAAAATGCGCATAATTTCATTATAATCAAGCGATAGGTGCCCGCTTTTTTCCGCAAGGTAAAAGCCTTTATCCGGAACAACGGCGACAACTGCATTTTCACAGTCGGAAAGAAAATTTTCGTATATTGAATTTATTTTTGCGGCTGTATTTTCAACGGAGGCTTCGTTAAGCGGGTAAAGCTGCTTTGCAGCAAAGCCGTTATAAACATAAAACCCGTTGTTATCGGAAAAGCCGAAAAGCTTATATTGCGCAAGGGCTTTAAGCGTGCGGAATTTATCCCGAAACGGAAATTGGTCAAGAGAGGCGGTTTCAAAGTTTTTCGCAAAGCTTCCGCTCTCAAAGGAGGAAAGAGTAAATTCCGGAAAAGCGGCAAGCCTTCTTCTTTCGCTTTCGGAATATTCCGTCCGAGGCTTGAGCACGCACATGGCGGAAAGCGAAAGCATGAGCACACAAATTATGATTACCGTAATTTTTTTAGCCATAAAAAGACTCCTTTCGTGCTCAAATTAAAATCTAAAATAGAGGAACGGACTGAAAGAGCCGTCCGCAAGGTATGCGGTACAAAGCAAAATTCCGGCGCAAAGAGCAATCGGCAAAAGCACTTTTCCGGCAATACAGAGCCGTTTTTTACTTTTTGCTTTTTCCTTGAGCACGGAAAAAAGCGGCGTTGACGCAATTATTCCGAAAATGAGCACCGGTGCATAGCTCTTTAGGTAATATATCGCTTCCGGCGAGGAAGCTCCCGCCGCTCCTATTCCGAAAAGCCCGCCTATATCCGTAAATGCGGCGGAAATGCTCTCCGCATTAAATATAACAAAGCCGAGAACGGTAAAAAATATTACATAGGCGTGCCGCAAAAAAGAGGGCGTATGCTCAAGCTTTTTGAGCAAAAAAAGCTTTTCCGCAACAAGCAGTGCGGCATACATAAGCCCCCATGCGATAAACTGCCAGTCTGCGCCGTGCCAAAAGCCTGTTAAAAACCATACCACAAAAATATTGAAGAACCAGCGGGCTTTTCCCCGGCGGTTTCCGCCAAGGGGGATATATACATAGTCACGGAACCAACTTCCGAGAGTCATGTGCCAACGCCGCCAAAATTCCGTAATGCTTTTTGAAGCATAGGGATGGTCAAAGTTTTCCGGAAATTCAAAGCCAAGCACCTTTCCAAGCCCGATTGCCATATCCGAATATCCGGAAAAATCAAAGTATATTTGCAAAGTAAAGGCGATTGCATACAGCCAAAAGAAAATAACGCTTTTTTCTCCGGAGCTGCGAAAGGCGGCGCAAAGCTCCGCAAATCTGTCGGAAAGCAAAACCTTTTTGCAAAGCCCAAGGACAAAGCGGGAGGCACCGTCGCAGCAAAGAGCAAAACTGTGCTTTCGGCTTTGGAGGCTTTTTTCGATGTCCGAATACCTAACGATCGGACCTGCGATAAGCTGGGGAAACATAGCAATGTATGCGCCGAAGCTTATGGGATTTTTTTGCGCCGGAAGACCCCTGTAAACATCTGCGGAATAGCTGATGAGCTGAAAGGTATAAAAGCTTATTCCAACAGGAAGAGAAAGACGCAAAAGCGGAACGGAAAGCCCGGTTGCGGTATTAAAATTTGATATAAAAAAGTCAGTGTATTTGAAGTAGAGAAGAAAACCAAGACTTATCGCCACGGAAATTCCGAGGAAGAGCTTCGCTTTTTTTGCGGAAGAGCGGCTTTTTTCGATAAGCAATCCGAAAATATAGCCGCAGGCAATGGAAACAAGCATTAAAAAGACATATTTCGGCTCGCCCCAAGCATAAAACACAAGGCTTGAAAGCAAAAGAACCGCATTTTTAAGCTGCTTTGGCGCAATAAAATAAATAATCAGCACCGCAGGCAGAAAGTAGTACAAAAACGGGATGCTCGAAAAAACCAAGCCGAAATACCTCCTTTTAATTAACAAAAGCGGTGGGCTTTTTTGCCCACCGCCAACGGCGTAAAGCAGCCGCACTCAGATTATTTTTTGATTACCTTATCAAGGCTTCCGCCGGCAACCTCGGTAAATGCTTTTTCAATGGAGTCTCCGGAGATTTTCTCGTCGAGCTGGCTGTCCACCATATAAAGAACAACGGCGTCGCCCTTTACCATAACGCGGATATCGTCCGCTTCAACACAAATCCATTTGCGGGGATTGATTCCGTCAAGAACTGCGGAAGCAATCTCTTCGGCGTCCGCTTTATCTTTAACACGAACAACAACAAGGGAATATGCCTGGGAACTCATCATCGGCTCGGAAACATACACCTCTTTGACCTTATCTGCGGAATCAAGCCCGGTAAAGGCTTTAAGCATATCTGCGTCGGTGATATCGATAGAAGAGGTTTCAAGGCTGAGGTCAACCGGATTTTTTTCATAAATCGAGTTTATTATTTCCTCGGAGGAAAGAGTAAATTCATCTCCGCCCTCGGAATTATTGTCCTCAGCTTTGTTGCAGGCGGCAAAACCGATTGCCATAAATGCAGCGAGGAAAAGTGCAAGAATTTTTTTCATAAAAAACAGTTTCCTTTCATTTTGCGCAAAAAACGCTTTTTGTGTTTGTTAATTTCTTTGCCCGAAACGGTTCGGGCAATATATTAGTGCAAAAAAGCTCTTTTGCTGTTGCAGGCGAAATCACTTTTTACAATTTGTTAATATTCATTGCGATAATACATATTATAAAATTCATCCGTCACACAGCCGCATAAATATAAAGCATAATTATGATAGCTTAATGATAGTTTGCGCAAAAAAACCATTTTATTTCATTTTATAAAAAAGCGCAGCAACGGAAATATTTTACCGCCTGCTGCGCTGTTTGTTTAATAAATTTCTTTTATTACCGCTTCTATTTCACATTCCGAAGCACCGAGGCTTTTGCAGAAGGCAACGCCCTCTTCAAGGCGTTCTTTCAGCAAAAGGCGGCGTTTTTCAGAAAGCACCTCCGCCGAAAGCTCCGCAACAAAGCTGCCTCTTCCGACGGCGGTTACAATAAATCCGTTGCGTTCAAGCTCCTCCCATGCACGCTTTACGGAAATTACGCTTACCCTAAGCTCCTCCGCCGCAGTGCGGATCGGGGGCAAAGCCTCTCCCGGAGCAAGCTCCCCGTTAATTACCGCCCGGGAAATGCCGTCGCATATTTGTCGATAGAGAGGGATTCCTGCGGAATCTTTTACGGATAAATTCATAGGTCTACCTTTTCAAACCGCCTTGCGGAGATTTTATAAGCCGCAGCGGTTGCAAGAATATATATTACAACGCCGGCAATAAGGATTGGCAGGTGTTCCGAAAAAATTCCGGGGCGGTCGAGAAATTCACTTATGGGCGAATGCCAATACTGCGCAAGCGTTTCCGCAACGGCGATATATAAAAATATGAATATTGCGGAAAAAATCATCGGGCGGAAAAGCTTATGACCGGTGCGGTAAAATTCCGGCATAAATATAAGGTTAAAAACACCGACCATGATAAACGCAAGCCCGTAAAAAGCAAGGTTTGGGTCAATTCCGGCGGCGTTGCAGCCGTTTGGGTTTATTTTTACGGAAAGCAGCGCAAAGGGAATTGAAATAAGAAAAGAAAGAAGCTCGAAGAGAACAACGGAGCAAAAACGCCCCTTTACAACATCGGTTTTGCGGATTGGGAGCATGGCGGTATAAAAAATATCATTTTGCTCCCTTGCGAAAAGAAATGTAAAATATACCGCAAGGCAAGTGTACATAAACGCAACATAATAGGGATAGCTCGGAATAAGCAGCATAGCCGGCATGGCAAGAAAAAGGTACATAGTCGGGTGCAAACTAAGGCGCAGCTCTTTATATAACAGATTCTTCATCCTGATTTCCCCTTTCAATATGAATCATTATTTCTTCAAGTCCGATTGGCGCAGCTTCGATTTCCGGAAAAAGCTCCGCATCATTGGATTTTATCATCCCCTCAAAGCCAAAGGAATGTTCCCTAAGACCGATAAGCTTTTCCCGCAAAGCGGGAGTAAGCTCGTCCCTGTTTCCGGAAACGGCGCAGTATCCTTCACGGAAGTTTTCTATATCTTCACTTTCAAGAATACGCCCGTCCTTGATATAGGTTATATAATCGGCGCATTTTTCAAGGTCGGTGATTATATGAGTGGAAAAGAAAATGCTGCGTTTTCCGTCCTTAACAAGGCTGCGGAAAATTTCGATAAGCTCATCACGGGAAACAGGGTCAAGCCCGCTTGTGGGCTCGTCAAGGATAAGCAGGCTTGCATTATGGGAAAGAGCAAGAGCAAGGGAAAACTTTACTTTCATTCCGGCGGAAAGCTCCTTTACCCGCTTTGTTTTATCAAGTCCGAATTTTTTCATATAGTGCTCAAAGGCGGAGCCGTCCCAGTTTTTATAAAATTTTGCGGTAACATCGGCGATTGCGGAGAGCTTTTTATCGGGAAAATAATCAACGCCGCCCATAACAAGCCCAAGGTTTTGTTTACATTCGGTTTCGTTTTCAAAAAAATCCTTTCCGAACATATAAACGCTTCCGCAATCCGGCTTTACAAGCCCGAGCATTGATTTGAGCGTAGTGGTTTTTCCTGCGCCGTTGCGCCCGATAAAGCCCATAATAAAGCCCTCATCTATATTAAAGGAAACATTGTCAAGGGTAAATTTTTCATATTTTTTGCAAAGTCCGTTTACTGAGAGAATGGTCAAGGTATCACTTCCCACAAAAATATTGTATATACTCATTATACACAATAACGGACTGCTGTCAATATGCTTTGCGTATATTCCGTGTAAAATTTTTTGCCGCCGCTTGCCGTGGTTATGGGCATATGGTATAATTTAATTGAAATATTTTTTGGAGGCGGGAAAATGGACGAAAAAAGATTTGTAAAGGTTTATAGCCAAGGGTTTGTGGATGCCGTAACCGTTTGGGTGGACAGAGAAACCGGCGTAAACTATGTTTTCATGCAGTCCGGCTACGGCGGCGGACTTTCTCCGCTTCTTGATAGGGACGGAAAGCCGATTATTACTTCATACATTGAAGAAAAATAATTTGTTTTTTCTCTGCCGCAAAATAAACTTTTCCTGATTTTTTGCCGAAAGGGGTTTTATATATGCCGAGAGCCGATGAGGGGCTTGCTTTTCTGCTTAAATACGAAAATGTTGCATGGTACGAAAACGGAACCGTGCGTATTCTTGACCGCCGGTGCTACCCGCACCCGGTAAGCTTTGTTATCTGCAAAACCTCCGAAGAGGTGGCAAAGGCCATAGCCGATATGGTTACCCAAAGCGCAGGGCCGTATCTTGCGGCGGGAATGGGTATGGTTCTTGCCGCACACGAGGGCGAGAGAAGAGGTGCCGCAGAGCAGCTCCGCCATATGAGGGCGGCGGCAGATATGATTTCAAACGCCCGCCCGACAACGGCAAAGCGTATGCGTCAGATAACCGACGGCTGCCTTGAGGCGGCAGTGCGTGCCGCCGCAGCGAACCGCCCGTTGGTACAGGCGGTCTTCGACCATGTGATTGCGATTACAAACACCCGCTATCGTAAAATAGAGCAGACGGCAAAGTATCTTGTGGAAAAATTCCCGACAGAGGGCACGGTAATGACCCAGTGCTTTGCAGAAACCATATTGGGATTTATGTGCCTTGAATGTCGGCGGCAAAACAAAAATATAAAGTTTATCTGCCCGGAAACAAGACCGTATTTTCAGGGCGCACGCCTTACCGCAAGCGTTTTGCACGATATGGGCTTTGATGTGACGGTTATAACCGATAATATGCCCGCATGGACAATGCACGAAAAAAATGTTGATGTTTTTACCTGTGCCGCCGATGCGATTACTATGGACGGCTGGGTCGTAAACAAGGTGGGAACGCTCCAAATTTCCCTTGCGGCAAAATATTGGGGCATACCGGTTTATGTAACCGGCGCACCGGATAAATGCCACGAGTTTGCAGCCGATGTTAAAATAGAAGAGAGAAACCCAAGCGGTGTTTTGGAGGCCCTCGGAAATCCTACGGCACCGGAGGGAGTACACGGATTTTATCCCGCTTTTGATAAAACCCCGCCGGAGCTTATTACCGGCATAGTGACGGACAGAGGAGTATATGACCCGCAAAAGCTTTGGGATTATTACGACGGAAACCGTGCCGGGGAATATGATGTTGTGGTGTAAACATAAAACATATTACATATTATTATAATTGAAAATATAAAAATACGCTGCCCCGCTTTTTGCGTGGCGGCGTATTTTTGGCTTTATAAAGCCAAAAATGCAATTAGACTTATGGATTTTTTGGCAAAAGAATTTTTGCGACCGGCAATAGCCGGTTCCAAAATACAAAAAAACGGCAAAAGGGCAAAAATAGCTATTGACATTGGGCTTGTTTCTGTGCTATATTATAATTCAGCCGTGGAGAGGTGTCCGAGCGGTTTAAGGAGCCGGTCTTGAAAACCGGTGACTCGAAAGAGCCATGGGTTCGAATCCCATCCTCTCCGCCAATTTTTCCTCTCTCGGGAACATAATATTGAACGATTTGTTCAGCACATGGAGAAGTACTCAAGTGGTGACGAGGCGCCCCTGCTAAGGGCGTAGGCTGTGTCAAAAGCGGCGCGAGGGTTCGAGTCCCTCCTTCTCCGCCAAAGGTCCACCGTAATTTTGAAAAATTGCGGTGGATTTTTTATAGTGACAGTTTGATTAAAAGCGGCGGCGGACGCATTTTGGCATACAAATGCTTGAATATAAGTAGCGGCAACGAATGAACATTGACAGCAAAATTGTAAAAGCATATATTTCCGGAGCAAATATGTGCGAATATAAAAATGAATGGCTTTTTTCGGGTTCCGTTATTGATGCCGACCGTGGTAAAAACATTTTTGTTTTTCCGCCCGATGATAATTCAATGTGCGGCTCCGTGTCCGAAACAGAGCAATGCTTTTATCGTGTTATAGAAAATTTTAAGCCGGTAAACCGCCGGATTTGGGATGCTCTTTTCCCGAATTGGCAAGAAAAGCAGGCTGTTATTGACCTTATAGTCGGCTTTCCGGAGCCTTATGATGCCGTAACGGCAAAATCGCAGGATGGGCAGACTCATTTGATTTTTGACCTTATCTGTTGGAATAAATACCGAAGCATGGCGAATTTTGATGAAATTATTCGCAATGTTCTTACGCATGAGCTTACACATTTTTTGATTGGGTGCTATTATCCGGAGGCGGACACCGCACGCACTTGAAAGCACCGATTACCTCACAAAGCCTGACGCTTACACTTTTCATGAGGGCTTCGCCCATTTGATTTCCTACAATTCAACGGAAATCGGAAATGTGGATTGGCACATCGCTAAGCTTGACGAGGTGTACTCGTCCTGCAAAGAAAAAATGCGCAGAGCACTTGCGGAAACCGATTCGAAAAAACAAGAGCAGTTCCTTTGCGACTCAATCTGCGGCAAATATTTTGAAAAATTTACATCTATATGCGGTATGCTCTATTTGGCAAATCAGTGGGAGCTTAAAGGGCTGGACGGATTAAAAACCGCTTTTTCCGATTGTCATGAATTCGCCGAAAAAACACTGATACAAGCTTTCTGAAAATATGTAACTTTAATAAAAGACCTCCCGCCGCTATTTCGGTGGGAGGTCTTTTGTGCGATTATAACATAAAATGCAGAACGAAAAATGTAAATCAGAGCTTAACCCGAAGCAGGCGCAGCGACCATACAAGGGCAAGCATACAAACGCCCACATCGGCAAAAACCGCAAGCCAAATCGGTGCATAACCGAGGACTCCGAGGATAAGCACAGCGACCTTTACCGCCATAATGAACACAACATTCTGGTGGACGCAGCGCATTATATTTTTGGAGATTGCCACGGCTTTTGCAAGAGCGGAAACGCCGCCCCGCATAAGCACGATATCAGCGGATTCGATTGCGGCATCGGTGCCCATGCCCATTGCTGCACCGACATCTGCGGCGGCGAGCACGGGTGCGTCGTTTATTCCGTCGCCGGTAAATACGGTGGAACCGCTCTTCTTTATTTCTTCAACACGGGCAACTTTATCCTCCGGCATAAGGGAGGCAAAATATCCGTCCAAGCCGCATTCGGAAGCTACTTTTGCGGCAGCGTGCTCATTATCGCCGGTGAGCATATATGCGTGCTCAACGCCAAGGGAACGAAGCTTTTTGATAGCTTCAATCGCCTCCGGACGAAGGGTGTCTTCAAGAATAATGCACCCGGCGAGCACACCGTCAACGGAAACATAGAGGTTTGCGGTTTCTGCGTGCTCAAGGCTTATGCCGAGGCGACGCAAAAGCTTTTCGTTGCCGCAGGCAATGCTTTTGCCCTCGGAAAGAACCGTAACGCCCTCGCCTGCGGTTTCGGTTGCATTTTCGGATTCGGGAACAGAAAGATTGCGGCTAAGAGCGGTTTCCACAACACATTTTGCAACAGGATGGTCCGAATATTTTTCCGCAGCGGCGGCAAGGCGAAGAACTTCTTCCTCGGAAAGGGAAGAACAAAGCCTGATTTCGGAAACATGAAGCTTGCCGGTGGTAAGGGTGCCGGTTTTATCAAAAACGGCGTTCTTCGTCTGTGCAAGGCGTTCGCAGTATTCGGAGCCCTTAATAAGCACACCGTGGCGGGAAGCAGAGCCTATTCCGGCAAAGTATGCAAGCGGAACGGAGAGCACAAGGGCACAGGGGCAGCTTGATACAAGGAAAACAAGGGCACGGTGGGCGGCTTCTGCCGGAGCAAGTATTCCGGAGAGCCAGCCGACAAGAAAGACGAGGGCTGCAAGCCCGATTACAACGGGGGTATATATGCGGCAGAACTTGCTGATGAATTTTTCCGTTGAGCCTTTCTTTTCGGCGGCGTTTTGCACCATGTCAATAATACGGGCGGCGGCGGAATCGCCGTATTCGCTTACGGTTTCGGCAACAACGGGTCTTTCGAGAACAACGCAGCCGGCTTTGAGAACTTCTCCCCGAGCAACGGTTACGGGAAGGCTTTCGCCGGTAAGAGCGGAAGCGTCCGCCGTGGCGTCGTTTTCTTCAACACGGCAATCAAGCGGAACACGCTCACCGACCTTAATAAAAATTCTTGTGCCAACGGAGATTTCTTCTGCCGGGCGGGCTTCGGTACCGCTTTCGGTAACCACATTCGCCATATCCGGGCGAATATCCGCAAGGGCGGCTATATTTTCTTTGGAACGGTCAACTGCAAGATCCTCCAGCCCTTCGCCAAGGGAGAACAGCAGCGCAACCATTGCACCCTCTCTGTAATCGCCGATGACAAAAGCGGCTATTACGGCGATGGTCATAAGGGTTTCTTCGCCGAAATCAAGGCGGAAGATACCTTTTATACCCTCGATTATGGTTTCACGCCCGGCAACAACGGCAGCCGCAAGGCAAAGCCAAAGGGTGTACGGTTCAAGAACCGGAATAAAGCTCAGCGCAAAGACGGCAGCGCATATAAGAACGATGATTATATCTCTTTTTGTATTTTCGCCCTCGCCATGCTCGTGGTCATGATCATGCTCGCCGCATTTCGGGCAAGAGGGTTCTCCGCAGCCGCAGCAGCTGCAATGCTTGTGTTCGTGTTCGTGTGCCATATCAAAAATACCCTCCTTACTGTTCAAGAACATGGGCTATTCCCGTGCAAAGAATTGCGCCGACATGGGCATCATCAAGGGAATAGTATATTTGTTTGCCCTCTCGGCGGCTTTTAATAAGCTTTGCCGCCTTTAGGACAGAAAGCTGGTGAGAAACCGCAGACTGGTTCATCTCCAAAAGGTCGCAAAGACAGCAAACGCACATCTCGCCCTCCGAAAGAGCGGCAAGAATACGGATTCTTGTAGGATCGCCGAAAATTTTAAGTACCTCCGCAACCTTTACAAGGACATCGCCGTCGGGCATATTTGCTTTTGTTTGCTGAATTATATGTGCGTGTTCGGGATGAATATCTGCCATAAAGTTTCGCTCCTCTAACATATTTTGAAATGAACATATGAAGAACTATTCATATATTATGCACATAGTATAGTCTTACGGTAGGGATTTGTCAATAGAGTTTTGCAGAAAAAATAAAATTTTTTTCAAAAAAATTTTACGGTAAAAAAACAAGACATGGCGAATTTACAAAAAATCTGTTTTATTATATAATGCAATATGATATTATACAGATAAAATCTGATAAGCGTGCTTTTCGGAGGTGTGTCTATGCAGCCATATAACGGCGGAAACGATCCGCAAAGAGGCGGAGTCTATTCCATGGGTCACGGTTTTTATAACCCCTATGAGGAACCGGAATGGAAGAGAGAAAAAAAGCGTATAAGAGGGGCGGGCAACGGAATAGGTCTTGCCTCCATAGGATATGTTATAGTTTCGGCGGTTGCCGCCGGGGTTTTGTATGCGGTTCTCGGAATTTTTAATGCGGCGGCGGGGATTTCGCTTATGGGAATCGGAGAAACCGCACAATGGATAATAACCCTTGTCACCTACATACTTTCGCTTGTTCTGCCTTTCGGTATTTATATGTTGTGCATAAAAATGCCCTTTAGAGTAGCGTTTCCCTTCAGAACAAGCAGAGCCGATCTTACGATCGGCGGCACCTTTGTGGGGCTTGGCTCCGGAATAATCGCCTCGTATGCCACGGCATATTTGGAGCAGGCATTGGGACTTTTCGGAATAGGGATAACTATGCCGGATTTTGATATTCCCGAAGCTCTTCCGGCAAAAATACTGTATGTTATTACAATGACGGTTGCGCCGGCATTTATAGAAGAAATGGTGTTCAGAGGCATAGTTATGCAAAGCCTGCGCCGCTTTGGCGATTTGTTTGCGCTTGTTGCCTCCGCTCTTATTTTTGGAATTTTCCACCTTAACCTTGTGCAGATGCCCTATGCTTTTATTTTGGGGCTTTTTATAGGATACTTTGTAATGCGCACAGGCTCGCTTTGGGTCGGGGTGCTTATACATTTCCTTAATAACGGAATTGCAACGGTGCTTACCCTTATAGAACCGTATTGCTCGGAAAATATTTATATGCTGATAAATCTTGTATACAGCCTTGTTGCCGTTGTTGCCGGAATAATCGCAATGTGTCTGCTTCTTGCAAAATACAGGGATATGTTCCGCTTTGCCGGGTCAAACAGTGTGCTTTCCCCGGGAAAAAGAGCAAAATATTTTATTACATCGCCTGCGCTTATTATAGCAATGCTTATTGCCGTAGTTCTTACGGCACAGTATATCGAAATTCTTTAAGAAAGGGGGAGCACCGCCTTTTGACTGATGAGGACTATATGCGGGAGGCACTTTCCCTTGCAAAAGAAGCTTTTTCGATGGGGGAAGTCCCCGTCGGAGCGGTTGCCGTTTGGGACGGAAAAATCGTCGGGCGGGGAATGAACCGTCGGGAAACGGACAAAAATGCCCTGCGTCATGCGGAAATTGCCGCAATCGACGAAGCCTGCAAAAATCTCGGCGGCTGGCGGCTTTGGAAATGCGACCTCTATGTAACGCTGGAGCCTTGCCCGATGTGTGCAGGTGCAATTATAAACTCTCGGATACGTCGGGTGATTTTTGGGGCAAGCGACGCAAAAGCCGGCTCCTGCGGCTCGGTTACGGATATGTTTTCTTTGCCGTATAATCACAAGCCGGAGGTTGTATCCGGGATATTGGAGCGGGAATGTTCCGAGCTGCTTACGGAATTTTTTGCCGGACTTCGGGAAAAACGCAGGGGAGAAAAAGCGCAAAAATGCAAAGAACCTTAAAAGCTGCCCCAATGCGGAAAAAACAATCTCGTAAAGGAGGCTTTTGCTCAAAGTATGCGCTTTTTCGGAGCATATTTTTCTATAGAACCGATTAACAAAAATCCTCCCATATAAGAAACGGGAGGATTTTTGTTTTATCAAGCCTGAAAAATGTGTGTGAAGAATGTTTTTTGCCTATGCAAAAAGATCCTGCGCAGTTTTGAAAGTCGCTGCATAAAATGTAATACGCCCAGTTTTTCCGGTACCGGGCGGGCTTTATTATAGCGGAGGCGCAGGGGCTGTGCCTCCGCAGCTTTCTCCGTTAATTGTAAACTTTTTTGCAAAGGTTATGCCAAAACCCCTCCATAGGTTGACCTTTGGTGTGGTTTTTGATAAAATAAACTGTAAAACTATATAATATATAATTAGAATACATATTATTATGTATTTTTGCAAAAAGGAATGACGGAATTTGAAAATAAAAATCTCACCCTCGATTTTGGCGGCGGATTTTGCCCGCCTTGGGGAAGAATGTGCGGCAATGAAAGCCGCCGGGGCGGATGAGCTTCATATTGATGTTATGGACGGGCATTTTGTGCCGAACATAAGCTACGGAGCACCGATTATGAAATGTCTGCGCCGGGTAAACGATATGTTTTTTGATACCCACCTTATGATTTCAAATCCTGTTCGCTACATAGAGGACTTTGTAAAGGGCGGCGCAAACCGGATCACCTTTCACCTCGAAAGCGACGACGACCCTATGGAGGTAATCGAAAAGATACGCTCCTTCGGGGTTTCTCCGGCCATTGCAATAAAGCCAAAAACCCCCGCAGAGGAGGTATTTAAGTACATTCCGTATGTGGATATGGTGCTTGTTATGACGGTGGAACCGGGCTTTGGCGGGCAAAGCTTTATGGAGGATATGATGCCCAAGGTTTCCGCCATAAGAAAATACGCCGACGAAAAAGAATACGGTATAAGCATTCAGGTTGACGGAGGAATAGATAACAATACCGTCGGAAAAGCGGCAAAAGCAGGCGCAGATATATTTGTTGCCGGGTCTGCGCTTTTCCGTCAGGAGGATTATAAAAATGCCGTCGCACAGCTTCGTGCTGCGGCGCAGATTTAACGGAGGAAATAATGGCACTTTTTACAAAAGGTATTCTGCTTGAACAGCACAAGGAGCCTATGCTTACAAGAAATGTGCTTATAATGCGGCAGGAATACAAGTATTTTGATTGCGATTTTCCCGATGTTCCGGTGGAAGAGCTTTCTGCGGAGCAGATAATCGAGATTGCCCGCCTTGCGGAGATTATCGACGAAAGCGACGGCTTGCCCCTTGCGGACAAGCTTGAGCGGGCAAACCTCGGAAAAACCGGCACAATGATAATCGACGCAATGGATGACGAGCCTTATATTTCAAGCCAAATGTGCATGGTGATTCATCAACCGGAAAAGCTTGCCCTCGGCGCACAGCTTGCCGCAAGGGCAACGGAGCCGGGCGACGCTTATGTTGCGGTATATAAGCATATTTTCGATACCAACATAAATATTCCGAAGAATATAAACGGAATAAGGGTAGAGAGAATAGGCGGACTTTATCCGGCAGAAAGCAGAGCCTACCGCCGCAGCATAAAGGGCAAAAACCGCCTTACGGTGGGTGTCTGCGCAATGATTCACCTTGCAAGGGCGGTGGAGGACAGCCGCAAAATGACAAGCTGCTTTATAACCGTTGCCGGTGATGCGGTTGCTAACCCCCGCAATGTAGAGGTTCCCATAGGAACATCTGCGGCGGAGATTTTGGAGCTTTGCGGTCTTGCCGAGGAGCCGGAGGTAATTGTTATGGGCGGAAGCATGACCGGAAGAGCCGTTTTTGAGCCGGAGGAAGAAAAAATTTCTCCGAAAACAAGAGCGGTGCTTGCTTTTACAAGAAGCAACCGTTCCTATGCTTATAACTGTATAGGCTGCGGAAGATGTGACCACGCCTGTCCGGAAAAGCTTTCTGTTTATCGCATAAGACAACTTACGGATATAGGCAAAACAGAGGGTCTTGGCGAGTACGATGTAAATCTTTGCACCGGCTGCGGAGCCTGCTCCTATGTTTGTCCCGCCCGCATTGATGTGGCTGCAACGGTATTGAAAGCGAAAAAACTCAATGCACAGAAGAAGGAGGGAGCAAAATGAACGAAAAACTGATGTTCCAAAATGCACCTCATGTTCGCCAAAGCGAATCCGTGCTTACGATTATGACGGATGTTGTGGTTGCGCTTATTCCTCTTTATGTGATGAGCTTTTTCTATTACGGAGCAAGGGCGGTTGTGCTCGGAATTTGCGGTGCGGTTTCCTGCCTTGTGTTTTCGGTGGTTGCGGCTTTGGTTTTGGGAGAAAGACCGAATCTTCGTGACCTTACGCCGATTATAACCGGGCTTATAATTCCGCTTCTTATGCCGGCGGATATAAGCTACGGAATTGTTATTTCCGCCTGCGCCGTGGCAATTCTTGTGGTGAAATTCCCCTTTGGCGGAACGGGAAACAATCTGTTTAATCCCGCCGCCGTCGGATTTGCTTCCGTTGCCCTTTGCTGGCCGAACCTTGTTTTCAAATATCCGGCAGTGCTTCGTACGCTAAGCGTTTTCGGAGAAAACGCAGACAAAGCGGCGGTAAGTCCGGCGCACAGCCTTGCAATAGGCGCAGTTCCGGATTACGACATACTTGATATGCTTCTCGGAAGTGCGCCGGGTCCCATGGGCGCAACAAATATTCTTGTTATCGCCGCCTGCGGAATATTCCTTATTGTAAGAAAGGCGGTAAACTGGCGCACACCGGTTTTCTTCCTGCTTACATACGGAGCGTTTTGCGCAATGTTCCCGCGCATAGGCGGAAGCGGCTTTGACGCCCTCTGCTATGAGCTTTTCAGCGGAATGATTGTTTTCGGAGCGTTCTTTATGCTTTCCGAACCGGTTACTTCTCCAAAAAGGGATTTCGGCAAGCTGCTTTATTCCATAACGGCGGGTATTGTTGTATTCCTGTTCGGATACTTCGGTGGGTTTGAGGACGGATTTGTTTATGCACTGATTATACTTAATGTTTTTGCACCGGTTTTTGATACCGTTTGCGAAAATGTGCTTCACCTCTACCGCAACAAAGATCGCCTTAAAGATTCCATAGAAAAGGACATCAAAAATGCGGCGAAGCCTTTGCCCGCAATAGTAAGAAAGCATAAAAAGGAACAACCGGCGGAGGCTTTTTCCGAAAAAGAGAAAATAGCCGTAACCGAGGAAGCCGCAGAGGCAGAAGCTATAAAAACAAAGGAGCCCGCAGAGGAAAAGGCTGCGGAGGAACTCTCCGAGAATAAAGAAAAGGAGGAGGTGCTTCAATGACAACGGAGGTTAAAGAAAAGTTTTCCGCAAAGGACAGCCTTGCTCATGTTTTCTTTTCCAACCCGGTCCTTGTCGGCGGTCTTGTTATAGGGCAGCTTGCCGCGGGCGACACAAGCCTGCAAACGGGCGTTGCGCTTACGGTCACTTTTCTTTTTGTAACGGTGCCGGTGCTTGTTTTTGCCGCCGCAGCGGGAAAGCTTCTTCCACGCTGGCTGCGTATTGTGACATATATGCTTATATCCGGCGGAATGTTGTTTCCGGCGTACCTTGTTTGCCGGGGCATTTCTCCGATGATTTTTGATTCTGTGGGAATTTATCTTCCGCTTTTGGCTGTAAGCACCATTCCCACGGCATATTCCGTAAAATATTCCGAAAAACACGATGTACCGAAAGCATTTATGGACGGAATTGCTCTCAGCCTTGGTTTTGGCGCAGTTGCGCTTATTCTTGGCGCAGGAAGAGAATTTTTTGGTTACGGAACCCTTTGGGGAATGAAGATTACCGAAAATTCTTTTCCGGCAATAAGCCTTCCTTTTTGGGGATTTATCCTTCTCGGATTTATGGCGGCGGGGGTCGCCGGGGTGCGAATCCTTTTCAAAAAGCCGGAATATGCCCATTTCGGCAATGTAAAGGAGGATGAGGCATGACCTATATTGCGCATTTTTTTATAATGATGCTTACGGCTCTTTTTATAGAAAACATCATTTTTACAAGAGCACTTGGAACAAGCTGGCTGCTGTATCTCATAAAAAAACCGGGCGAGCTTTTGCGCTGCACGGTTCTTCTGACCGTAATAACAACCCTTTCCGGTATGATAGGTTATCCGCTCAGAGGTCTTGCGGAGGAAAGCGAACATTCTTATATACTTATCCCGATGATTTATATACTTTGCATTGCGGTGGTATATATAGGGGTCTATTTCTTCATCAAGTATGTTATGCCGGAAACCTATGAAAAGGCGGAATTTAACCTTGGTGCGGCGGCGTTTAACTGCGCCGTCCTCGGAAGTCTTCTTGTACCCTCCGTCGGAAGAATGGATTTTATAAGCACAATAGGTTATGGGCTTGGAATGAGCTTTGGCTTTGCTTTGGCGGTGCTTATTGTCGGATTTGGCATAGAGCGCATAAGCCTTTGCCGTGTTCCGGGAGCGTTCAAGGGGCTTCCTATAACTCTTATATATCTCGGGCTTTTGTCCCTTGCTTTTTATGGGCTTGTTGGGCACCAGCTTCCCACCTGATTTTTCGGTGAATTGCTATGTTTGAAAAGAAATTTAAGGTAAAACATTATAGATCAAGAATCTATAACCCGATAAAGGGGAAAATCATAAAAGCCGTTCTTGCGGTTGTTGCCGTGTGCGCACTTTTTGCTGCGGGCTGGTTTGCATATGAACCGCTTATGAAGGCAATAAACGAGCGCAACAAGGAAATAATCCAAAACGACCCCATTTCAAAGCCCCAGCCGGAACAAAAGCCTGCGGAGCTTCCGAAAGAGTTTTTAGATAAAAAGACCGTTGCGGTAACAGTACCGGAGGAAAAGCTTTATAACAGCGGCGATTTTTATTCCTTCCTTTCCTCCCTCGATAAAGAAATTACGGCGGTTGTAATTGATATGAAGACCGCCGCAGGCACGGTTACATACAAGTCTAACCAGGTAAGCGTACAAAACGCCGGAGCAACGGCGGAAAATGCAATTGACCTTGGGAGCTATATTGATACGGTCCGTCGTGCCGGCTATGATGTTATAGTAAGAATATATGCCTTTGAGGACGCTACCGCCCCATACAAATCCTCGGATATGGCTATCCGTTACGAATCCGAGGACGGCGTGCTTTGGTTGGATGACAGCGTGGATAACGGCGGAAAGCCGTGGCTTAATCCATATTCCGATACTGCGCAGAAATATGTTCTTGATATTATCTATGATGCGGTTGATTTTGGCGCAGACGCAATTATTCTTGACGGGCTGCGCTTTCCCGAGGAAAGTGCAGCCATGGGTTATGCGTATTTCGGCGTTGGCACGGAGGATATAAGCCGGGAAGAAGCTCTCGGTATGTTCGCAAAGCGGGCATATTCCGCCACCGTAACAAGCGAAACGGATTTGCTCATCGCTTTTGACGGAGAAAAAGCCGCTCTTTATGGGGATATTCCGACATATGAGGCGGACGGCTTTGCGCCGTACATAGACCTTACACTTTTTGCGGGTAAAAAAGCTGTAAACGGAACGGAGTTCGGAGAGCTGCCCGCAGACACGACCGAATTTGTAAAAGCGGTATATGCTTCTCTTAATCTTGCACCGGAAGCAAAGGCAATTTCCGTTATATCCTGTAACGGGCTTACCGCCGGGCAGCTTCGCAGTGCGGCAAGAGCCATCGGCGACCTTGAAACTGCCGGATTTGTCGTTATATATGACGAAGCGATGTTTACCGGCGTTGTTCCGCCGGAGGAACAGCCGGAGGACGAAAATTCCTCCCAAGCCTCTTCTCAACCGCAGACGCCGCCGGTAACGCCGGTAACACCGCCTGCGTCCTCCTCCTCAACGGCGTCGGTTCCGGAAAGCCAGCCGGAAACTCCGTCTTCAAAACCTCAGGAAAGCTCTTCTTCGGAATCAAGCTCATATTCTTCCATAGGCGACGGAACGGTAACATGGGGATAAAATGCCGGTATAAAAAGCTTCAAAAGCCAATGCGGCTTTTGAAGCTTTTTTTCTTGCAAAAATATAAGATATACTATATTATTAAATAAAGAAAAGGAGGGATTGCCTTATGACCGCAGAAAGACGGGACAAGATAAACTATTACCTTGACATTGCGGATACCGTAATGGAGCGGGGAACCTGCCTTCGCCGGCGTTACGGCGCAATTATTGTAAAAAACGACCAGATAATTTCCACCGGGTATGTGGGCGCACCAAGGGGACGCAAAAACTGCAGCGACCTTGGATATTGCGCAAGGGAACGCCTTAATGTCCCGAGAGGGGAGAGATACGAGCTTTGCCGTTCCGTTCATGCGGAGGCAAATGCGATCATCCATGCGGCAAGAACGGATATGATAGGCGCAACCCTCTATCTTGTGGGGCGGGAGGTTGAAAGCGGAAGCTATGTGGCTAACGCCAACCCTTGCAGTATGTGCAAACGCCTTATCATAAATTCCGGAATAGAAACGGTTATAATCCGCGATGATTCGGACAATTACCGTGTAATACAGGTTACGGACGAATGGATTAAAAACGACGAATCCCTTGAGGGAGTTTTCGGCTATTAAAAGAATACATAAACAAAAAAATCCCTGCCGAAAGGCAGGGATTTTTGTTCCGTAAAATTTATCAGCCGTTGGAGCTTACAGAAGAATTTGCAGCTATGGATTCCGTGCTGGGCTTCCAGTTTGCAACATAATCATTAAAGGCATCGGAATAGGTTTTCGGTACCGGAGCTTCCGCATTGATTGTAAAGGAAGCGTTCTTTTGAACAAGGCTGTTTTCATCGGTAACAAGCTTTGCCACTATAACAAAGCGGTAGTTGCCTCGCTTCTGAAGACCAAAGCCTACGGTGCAGGTGGAAAGGGTAAGGATTTTATCCGCTGCGGTTACATCAACATCATATTTATAAAGAGAACGCTCTTTTACGGTGTCAAGAAGAGTACCGTAATCAATGCCGGGTTCCGGTTCGATGTACCAAAGGGATTTTCCGCCGTCGATTTTGGCGTCGTTATAGAATACGGAAAAAACCTCATAAACAAGGGTCTTGGTAGGAGTGGAAAAATAAATATAAGGGGTTTTTTCCGCAAAGCTCGGGTCTTTGAAATTAAAGAGCTGGGAGAAAAGCGGGCCCTCGGGGTCATCGTCCTTATAGCTCTTGTTGGTTATACCAAGGTCGCTGTGACCAAAAATAACGGTATTTGTGGACATATCGCTTGCGTCGCTTCCAAAGGTGTTGCGGAGGTGGGTATAATATGCGCCGTATACCCAGTATTCCTTACCGCTTCCCACGCCGCCAAGCTTTTTGCCGTTAATATCTCTGCGGTCATAGGAATAGGAGGAGGCGTCGTGGCAAACGCCTGCGTCAACATCGGAAAGACCGGGGATATAAAGCCAGCCGACAACATCATCGTTGCTTTCTTTTGCTGCTTTTACTTTGTCGGTGCGGTCGGGTATATCAAGCTTTGGTACGGAATTATCTTCGGAACTGCTTCCGGAATCGCCGTTACCCGGAGTAATTACAATGGAGTTGCCGGAGTTGCTGCTATTATTGCTGCCGTCTTTGTTACAGCCGGTAAATACCACCATAAGTAAAGCCATAAGTAAGGCAACAACGGGAATCAGGGTGCGTTTTTTGAAAATCTTGCTGTCTTTCATTATACAAAATCCTTTCAAGAATTTTTAAGCGGGTTTGTATTAAATATACCATTAAATTGCTCTAAAAACAAGCCCATATTAAGTATTTATATAAAATAAGTGCGTCCAAATTCATAATCTGTTGCACCAAAGAAAAATAAATTTTACTTTTCTTCGTCGAAAAAAGAAATTTTAAGCTCGGGAAAAGGAATGATCGGTTTTGGCGGAGAAAGCGGCTCGTTAAGCCGCTTTTCAAGAGTAACAATACTATGCCATTCGCCGAACTTAAAGCCGGTGTTCCCGGCAAAGCCGCACTCCGTAAAGCCGAATTTTTCGTGCATTTTAAGGGAGGGCAGATTATCCGAAACGATTAGGGAATAGCAAATGCAAAATCCTTGCTTTTGAAGAATACCAAGCAGCTTTTCCAAAAGCAGGGTGCCGATGCCTTTGCCCTTTGCTTCGGGGCTGACATAGATGGAATCCTCAACAGTCCATTGGTATGCGGCACGGGTATACAGCGGTCCGCCGTAGGCATAGCCAAGGATTTTGCCGTCTTCCTCATAAACGATCCATGGGTACTTTTTTGAAATCTCTTCTATACGGCGGCAGAAATCCTCCAAAGAGGGAACATCGTATTCAAAGGTATAAGAAGTATGCTCAATATACGGAGCATATATGCGCAAAAGCTGCTCCGCATCGGCAGAAACCGCAAGGCGGATTTTGCCGTTTAATCTTTGTTTTTCCGTAGGCTGTCGCTCCTTATAAAATATTGTATTGAGGTAAAGGGAATCATTGCGCAAAGCATAATGAGGGCTGCGCCGCCTAGAGGAACAAGCATAAACAGCTTATCAAAAATGAGCACGCCGCAGGCAAACGCTGCGGTGCAAAAAGCTACAAGGCAGCCCTTGAGCACGGTAAGAGGCAGGCATGAGCACAGAAGAGTAACAAGGCTAGAAATACCCGTAAAAATCACGCATACGGTGGATATTTCGTTTTCGGAAAGACCGAGATACTTACCCATTGCCATGGCAAAAACAACGCCGCAGAATATGGTTGCCGCACCCGCAGCAGCCCGCTTGAGCACGGTGCTCATAAAATTTTTTGATACCCGCTTAAAATTCGGTTCAAGGGCAAGAACAACTCCGGGAATACCGGAAGCTACCGCACCGATAAGAGTCAGATGAATCGGCGCAAATGGATATTGCAGCGGAACAAACAACAAAAGAGCAGAAAGCCCAAAGGAATACATGGTCTTCATAAGAAAAAGCGAGGCGGCTCGCTGGATGTTATTTATAACCCTGCGCCCCTCGAGCACAACAGTGGGCATAACGGAAAAGTCGGAATCCAAAAGAACAAGCTGAGCAGCGTGGGAAGCGGCTTGTGCGCCGCTTGCCATCGCAACGGAGCAATCGGCGTCCTTCAGTGCAAGCACATCGTTTACGCCGTCGCCGGTCATTCCGACGGTGTGACCGGCATTTTGAAGAGCCTTGATTATAACACGCTTTTGCTCCGGATTTACTCTTCCGAATACAACGGTTTCCGGTGCCGCAGCGGAAAGCTCCTCATCTGAAAGGCGGGAGGCGTCCACAAACTTATCTGCGCCGAAAATTCCGGCTTTTTTTGCAATTACCGCAACCGAAACCGGATTATCTCCGCTTATAACTTTAATTGCCACATCGTTTTTGCGGAAATACTCAAAGGTTTCCGCTGCGCCGGGGCGAATTTCGTCTTCAATCAGTATAAATCCAAGCGGTTTTTCCGCTTTGTATAATTTTCCGTCAAACACTGCGGCGCATACCGCAAGAACACGGGTGCCGTCGGCGGAATATTCCGCCGCCTGCCTAAGCTCGGCGGAAAAATCTTCTCCAAGAACAAATTCCGGGGCACCAAGCATAAAGGCTTTGCCGCCGAAGGCTGCGGCGGTGTATTTAAGCGCAGAGGAAAAAGGCTGAATGTGTTCCGCTTCGCCAAAGGCGGAGGCTTTTCCGAATTTTTCGGCAATCGCTCTTGCGGTGGCGTTATCCGCCGGCGCATTTGCAAAAATCGCTGCGGCAACCTCGCCTATATCCTCTTCCCCGAGAGAAACAACGCCTTTTACCTTCATTCTTCCGGTGGTAATGGTACCGGTTTTATCAAGGCACAGAACATCGGCTCGTGCAAGCGATTCAAGAGAATAGAGCTGTTGGGTAAGAGTGCGCTTTTGCGCAAGGCGAACCGCACCAACGGCAAAGCTCATGCTTGTAAGAAGATAAAGCCCGTCCGGAATCATTCCTACCATAGAGGCAACGGTACTTATCATAGAATCCGTATAACCCGCCTGATGCACAAAATAATGGTTAACAAAGGTAACAATGCCCATCGGAACAATAAAGGCGGTAATCACCTTAATTATTTTTGTCATGGTGGATTTGAGCACGGATTTTTCAACGGGGCGGCGGCGTGCCTGCGCCGTAAGTTTTTCGGCATAGCTGTCTGCGCCTACGGCGGTAAGGCGAACGGCACATTCTCCGCTTACAACAAAGCTTCCGGAAAGCACGCAGCTTCCTGCGGATTTTGCAATGGGGTCGCTTTCGCCGGTAAGCAAGCTCTCGTTCAAAGCCGCCTCTCCGCCTACAACAACTCCGTCTGCTGTTATTTGATCCCCCGCACCGACAATTACAATATCGCCGAGAACAAGCTCCCGGCAGGGCAGAACGACCTCTGCGCCGTCCCGGACAGCACGGGCGGTTGGAGCGGTAAGCACGGAAAGCTTATCCAGAGTGCGCTTTGCACGAAGCTCCTGTATTGTTCCGATGAAGAAGTTTGAGATTACAATGCCGAGGAAGAGCATATTGCGGTAGCTGCCGGTTGTTATAACAAGGGCGGCAAGCACCACATTAAGCATATTGTAAAAGGTAAAGAGATTCGAAAACCAAATCTGCTTTACTGTTTTTTCGCCGCCCTTTGGCGGAACATTTGCCTTGCCCTCTTTAGCAAGCTTTTTTGCTTCTTCTGTGGATAGGGAGTGCCAGTGGGGATCGATTTTCAAAAAGATTTCACTGCCTTTTTACACAAGATTTATTCTTTGAAGGAATTTGTGTATGCGCTTATATATAAGCGCAGTTACAACGGCATTTATCCCCGCCTTGAGCAGGTTAAAGGGAACAATTACGGGCACCATCATTTGGAGAACGGTTTCTCTTGGCGTACCCATAAAAACAGGGGTAAGCCAAAGGTTCATAAGTGCCATTATCGCCGTTTGTATAAGCACACCGCACAAAAGCGCAATATATGCGTGCTTTCTGTCGTGGTGCTTTCTGTAAATAAAACCTGCAAGCAGGGCAAAACAGCCCGTTGCGGCAATGTGCATAACAATGCCAATCCAGCCGCTGCCTGCGCTTACGGTCATTCCCTGAATAAGCGAAACAACAACGGTAAGCCCAAAGCCCCACACCGGTCCGAAAAGAAAGGTGCCTATAAGTATCGGAATGTCTGCCGGGTCGTATTCAAGGAAAGGAGCAGGCGGAAAAGGAATTCTTACCGCAAGCATAAGTACGACGGAACAGGCGGCGAGAACGCCGAGGGTTGCAAGTTTTTTAAGATTTGTGTTTTTCATAATACTACCTCTTTTTTAATCTGTTATGAACTGATTCTTAAAAATGAGGCAAAACGGCAGGGAAATAAAAATGCTCCGTATCCCAAAAAAGATACGGAGCACTGTTTTTCAACGCGGTTTCGCCATCCGGACTAAGCGGCGCACGCCGCAACACCGTCGGTACGGGATTCTCACCCGTTCTGCAAGTTAAAAGCTCTCGGACTTGTCGGCACAAAGCCGCATCACCGCCGGTAGGGAATTTCACCCTGCCCCGAAACTATTTTTTGGAACAACAAGGATTATTCCTCGTCTTTCTCCTCTTCGTCTTCGTCAAAGTCAAATTCGAGATGTTCGCCGCAAGCGGGGCAATCCATTTCGCCTTCTTCTGCGACGGAACCGGGAATTTCGATAACCTCGCCGCAAGCGGGGCACTCTACTTCATAGCAGTCGTCGTCGCCGCAGCAGCAGCAATCGTCATCGTCTTCGTCGTAATCGTAATAATCGTTTTCAAGGTTTTCAAGGTCCTCGTCGATCATTTCGACCTGCTCGCCGACTTCGGCGAGGGAATCCTGAACATCTTCAAGGTCATAGGAAAGGTCTTCAAGAATGTCTGCAATTGCTTTGATGAGCTTGGTGTTCTTGGAATCTTCAAGCTCCATTCCTTCGATAAGACCTTTGAGATGAGCAACTTTTTCGGAAATAGTCATAATTTTCTCCTTTGCCAAAAAGGCGTTTATAATTGTTTATGTGCTTATTTTGTAAAAAAATCAGGCTCTGCCGATATATTCGCCGCTTCTGGTGTCTATCTGGATGCGGTCGCCCTCGTTGATAAAGAGGGGTACGCGAACCTCTGCGCCGGTTTCAAGAGTTGCGGGCTTTGTAACATTGGTTGCGGTATCGCCTTTAACGCCGGGCTCGGTTGCGGTTACTTCAAGCTCGACAAAGTTGGGAGCTTCAAGACCGAAAACTTTTCCCTTATAAGAGAGTATGCGGCAGGTCATGTCCTCTTTAACGAATTTGAAGCTGTCGCCAAGGAATTTTTCTTCGATCGGAACAAGCTCGTAGGTTTCGGGATCCATGAAGTAATAAAGGTCGCCGTCGCTGTAGCTGTAAGTCATGTCTTTTCTTTCAACAAAAGCAGTGGGGAATTTATCGGTGGGGTTAAAAGTACGCTCGGTAACGGCACCGGTAATGACATTTCTTATTTTAGTACGGACGAAGGCTGCGCCTTTGCCGGGTTTAACATGCTGGAACTCGATGATCTGGAAGACGGAGCCGTCCATATCAAAAGTAACGCCGTTTCTGAAATCGCCTGCAGAAACCATAAAGTAACCTCCTGAATTAAAACGCAATGCGCATTTTTTTACATACTAAATAATAAATTATTTTTGCCCTTTTTGCAATAGTTTTTTGCACTGTAAGGCAAAAAATTTACATTCCGGAGTAAAATTTATTAAAAAATGACCTGTCGCAGCCAAAATCGGCGGTGCGGTTAAGAAAAATGCGCCGCAAAAAAGCGGCGCATTTGAAAAAAATTATTTATGAAGAGCTTTTCTTACGGCGATAATGCGGTTCATTTCATTATAGGCTATCATAAAGCCCTCGTCAACGCCCATGCCGGGTTTTGCAAGAATTTGTACCGGCTGGGTTGCCATGGCGCAGTGTACGCAAACCTGTGCGGAACGGTCGGTTTCGTTGCAGGTTCCGCCCTGGTATGCGCCTACGCCCTTTTCCTTACAATAGAGCACAGCTTCTATTGTATTATTTATTCCGCCGAGGTCGGGGGTCTTTATCTGAATCATATGACCGGCTTTGTTGTCCGCAAAAAGCTTTATATCCTCAAGGGTGTTGCACCATTCGTCCGCAACAAGCTCAACATCGATTCCTCTGCGGTCAAGCTCCGCCGTAAGACCGGCAAGAGCCTTTATCTGAGTTTCACGGTCGCTGTCGCAATCCATGGGACCCTCTATGCGGACATGGAAAGGCTTTGCGGCTTCCTCAACCTTTGCGATATAATCTGCCATTTCCGGGAAGTTAAAATCGCCGAAGGCGGTGCCGATCGTTCCGTAAAGGTCAAGGTGGAAAACGGGATTATAGCTTTTGTCAACACGCTTTGTCAAAATTCTGTCACGGAGCCATTCCACATATTCAAGGAGCTTTTCGCCGTGGTCGCCAAGCTTATCATGAACATTGTTGATGAGTGCGTGGGGAAGAACAGGAGCACCCTTGATTATCATCTTGTCGGCGTTGAGATAGCGGTCGTCGCCGGACTGGGTAAAAATCGGAATCGGTTTTTCGGAAACGGCGCAGCCGTATTCGTCGGCAACAACCTCGCACATAAGGCGTTTTGTTGCTTTTGCAACGGCGTCAAGAATGGCTTGGGAAACGCCGTAGCGGATTGCGGTATGAAGGCGTTTTCCGTCAACGGTGATCGATTCCATCATTGCACAGAGGCTGCGGAAGCTGTCGGCTTCTTTTCCGACAAGGCGGGGCTTGATATGCTCGTCGATAAGAGGAATAAAGTCCTTTGCAAGGAAAAGCGGGTCACGGCCGCCCGCTCCGCTGTACTGAACGGCGGCGCAGTCGCCGTATGCGATCTGTCCGTCCTCAAGAATAATCATAACGGAGATTGATTCTCCCGCCTGACGGACGGAGGTAAAGCCCTCGGTTACGGTTTCTCCGGAATAGAACATTCCGTCGTGGGCTGCGCCTTTTTTAATGGCACGCTGGTCGTCGAAATAAAAACCGGTTCTTCCTGCGGAACAAACAACATCAACAATTTTCATTTTTATATACCTCATTTTTTATTTTATGGGTTTGCGATTTTTTAATGTCTCGGACGGCCGACAAGCCAGCCTTTGCCTATGGCGTAAACATCATCTATGACCATTTGAAAGCTGACCTGGCGTTTTTCGTGGCGGGCACGCTCCTCAAGCTTTTCACGGTGGAAGTCTTTAAGCTCCTGAGTAAAGGGCAGGTTGCCGGTATTGAGAATACGGACTGCGCCGTTGTCGTCACGGGCGGGAAGCATAAGCCCGGCATTGGCACGGCATGGGGCAAAGGGAACATCAAGAGCACCGGATTCGACTCCGCGGCACACGCCGAGGGCAATATCTCCGCCGCCAAGCTCAAAGCATTTTTCGAGTATGCAGACGGTTTCCGCACGGATGATTTCTTTTTCCGAATCAACCGCAGCACAGCTGTATTCCTGGTCACGCAGCATATTTATAACCTGTTTTGTGCAGCGAAGACCCTCTGCGTTGGCTTCCATAGTGGGGATGCCGACGGCTTCGTGCGGGGTTTTTACAATAACCTTTGTTGCCTTTGAAAGTGCGGCGATTGCCGAACCCATCGAGATTACGCCAAAAGCCTTTGCTTCATCTGCGGGAAAGCCACCCATCCATTGGTGAAGAACGGTGGTAACGGTAACATCGCCATAGCCGAATTTGTTAAGATATTCTTCGGTAAGCTCCTCAAGAGAGCGTATTGCGGCAACATCCTGAACAAGGTTTCCGCACTGACCGTAGCCTACGGTTATATTTTTGACTCCCTGCTCCGCCGCAAGAAGAGCCTCTATTATTGCAACCGCATGGCTTATGCAGGGAGGAACAAGAGTGCCGGTAAGAGGACCGTAGGGCTCACGGTTTATCGGAACGCCCATTTCCTCATAAAGCCCGGTAAGGCGGTCCACATACTGCCAATCGGCAATGGTGCGTTCGATGGGAACATTTTTGCAATAGGGAAGATTATAGCTTATTCCGCCGCCCTCATAGCTTGTAAAACCGCCGGCAAAGCATATTTCGGTAAGAAGGCGGGCATCCGGGGTTCCGTGGCGAACCTGTACCGGCACATCAAGGGATTCGATTATGCGGCGGCAGCCGGAAACACCGTGGTTTACTGCGGGAAAGCCGTTTAGCATGGCACGGTTAAGCCGCAGGGATTCGTTAATTCCGTTTTCGGCTTCCTCATAGCGGTTTTGGCGGGTATAGCTGTCGATCGTGGTAGGCAAAAGATCGGCTTCGCCGTTATTTTGAAGATATTGCAGCAGTTTTATGTGTTCTTCAATAACGGGAACGCCCGCTCTCGGCTGAATAAGAGTGCGGTGCTCTGCCTTTGCGGCATTAAGCTTTGCGGTAAAAATCTTGTTTTCCGGAAGGGATTTGTGATATTCCACAGCCTCGTCAAGATTTACCTCTCTGCCGGTGTGCCATTGCCCAAGCACCTTGCGGCGCATATCCATAAATTCCCCTTCGGGGATTTTCTTATTGCTGATATCCATCGTTCTCAAGCTCCTTTTTCATGATGCGCAGGGCGGTTTTCGGATAATGCTCCGAAAGCAGCCCCATGGCGGAAAGAATATATTTTCTGTCAACAAGAATTTCGGCTTTTTTCGGTTTAAGAGAAGCGGGATTTGCCGGGTCAAACAACGCATGGGCTGCGATTTCTCCGGTTTTGTCCGTGTGGATAAGGCTTCCGCCGGTAACAACAATACGCTCCGCACCGGTAAGATCCTTTCCGCTTTGTACAAAGGTAAGCCCCATAAGAGTATAAGCTTCTTCCATTGTTCCGGCGTGGCGGGTAACGGCGGTTTCTACTGCTGAACAGGCAAGAGCTCGGTCAAACGCCTCAAGCTCCGGGTCGCCCCCGGGAAGAGTTTCCGTATTTGCCCCGAGAAAATCGGCAAGCTCGGCGCAGCGGCTTTCGCTTATTCCGGAGAGCCGTGCGATTTTTGAAAGCCCGGCTGCCTCGCAAATTCCGTGGACGCTGTATCTCATTCCTATGTCGCCCTCAACGGTGCGTTTTGCATACGGCTCCGGCAAGCCCTTAAAGACCGTATCGGAATGAGTAGGCATACCCGAAGCAATGGAATAAACATCGGTGGTTGCTCCGCCGACATCAACGGCGATAAGCTCGCCTATGCCGGGTTCGCCCTCCGTTCCGTCCGCAAGAAGAGTCATTGCTTTAAGTACGGCGGAGGGAGTCGGCATCATTATGCCGGAAATAAGCTCCGAGGCTTTTGAAAGTCCCTTTGCCTCAATTATTCTGCGGAGAAAAAGCTCCCGAATCTCCTTTTGCGCAGGAAGAATGTTAAGAGTGCCGAATTTCGGCATCACATTTTCGCAAACAAAGGTTTCCCGCTCTGCCAAAATCCGCTTGCATTCTGCTGCTGCGGCGCGATTTCCGGCGATTATTACGGGAAAATCCGCCGGAATTGCTGCGATTGTTTTTGCGTTGCTTATTATACAGTCTTTGTTGCCGCCGTCCGTTCCGCCGCAGAGGAGCATAATATCGGGTCTTACGGCGTTTATTTCTGCGGCGTCCTCTTCTGTAAGCTCAAAGGAATACACCTTTATTACCTTTGCGCCTGCGCCGAGGCTGGCACGCTTTGCCGCCTCTGCCGTAAGCTCGGGAACAAGCCCGCTTGTTATCATACGAAGCCCGCCTGCGGCGGAGGAACAGGCAAATCTTTCGGAAAATTCGATTTTTCCCGTTTGCTTTTCAAGCTTTCGGAGGGCGTTATCAAGCCCCTCGTTTATATCGGTTTGCACCGTAGTATATGCGCTTGCCGTGCCGAGAAGCTCTTCCGTTTCCAAATCAACCGCAGTAACTTTTGTATATGTGCTGCCGAAATCTATAAGGAGAACGGCTTTCATTTTTCCACCTCATCCATATGAAGAAGCTCATGCAGGGCTTCGATGGTGGTTTCGGGCGGGGTATTCGGCGGAAAAACACGGTCAAAGCCCATTGCCTTAAAGCGTTTTTCAACATCTTCAAAGACTTGCTTTCCTATTACCACATTGCCTCCCACAAGAAGCGGAATACCCTTAAGCCCGGCTTCGTCGCATTTTTCCCGCATTCCGCGGCAATCAAGCTCGCCCTGACCGTAAAGGGAGGATATGCAGATCGCATCGGCGTTTGTTTCGATTGCTGCGGAGATAAATTCCTCCTGGCTTACCATAACGCCGAGATTTACCACATTAAAGCCTGCGTCCTTAAATACAAAATTGAGTATTCTGTTTCCCACGGCGTGGACATCTGCGCCGATAACGCCGATGACCAGCGTTTTTTTATCCATATGGCGGTTCCTCCGTTGGCACGCAGAAAAAAATTCGGCGTGCGGTAGATTTTATATATTGTAATGTACCATTATCATATATTGGTATATACCAAAAGTCAATAGGTTTTATTCGAAGAAAAAATAATTTTGCAGCTTTTCCTGCAAAATTGTTTTTGTGCGGAAAAACGGTATTTGAACAGAAAAAGAAAAGCGGCTTTGAAGAAAAATTTTTTTGGGAGCAAAGCAATTAGATTATACTTCCTTTTTCAGCCGCATATTCGCAAAAAAGCGTTTGCAAAGGTTTTGCAAACGCTTTTTTCTATGCTATTCAAGATAAAGCTCATACCCAAGCTCCGGGAGAAATTCCCCCGGTGCGATTTCGTTTTGAAAAATTCCGTCTGCCGGAGAAAAGCCGCACTTTTCGTAAAGCCGAATTGCGGGAATATTTTTTCCCGCAACAAAAAGTCGCAGATATTCCCCGCAAAGCAGCTTTGCGATTTTCTTTGCATATTTAAGCGAAAGAACGCCAAAGCCACGCCCGGTATATTCCGGGTTTACCCCAAAGCGCATAAGATAGAACGCCCTTGCGGAAGGATTTTTCCACAAAACGCAGTCCTCGCCGTCGGAGGATTTTTCAAGGACAAAAGCAGAAATAATCTTGCCGTCCTCTTCCAAAAGATAAAGGCGTTTTTCGGCAATGTCGGCGGCAAAAAATTCACACGGATAAAATTCGTCCCAAACGGAGTTTCCCTCCGCCGCCATTTTTTTGATAATGGCGGAAAAAACATTTTTAATTTCGGAAAGGTCTTTCGGAACGGCTTTTCGGAGGGAAACTCCGTTTTCAAAAAGCTTTGGCGAAAGATTTTTTGCGGAAAAAACGGAAAGCGCAAAAATATCCGCACAGCCGCCGGGGCTTATATTCCGTCTAATAAACTCGCCGTCAAGGCGTGCGCTTTCGGAAAAAAGCTCCCCGTCCGAAAGAGAAAGGGCGTTTTCTGCGCTCTGTTTTACAAAGCGGAGTGCTTCGCCGCCTCCCCGAAAAAGCACATTGGTGTCATCGGTCCTTTCCATAATCTCAAAGAAGACCCGCAGAGGGTTTTTTCCGCAGCAAAGGGAGCGGGCGGCGGATTTTACGGTAGGAAAACCGAAAACAGCTTCGCCCAATGCGCCGAAAGCACCGTGCTCAAGGCGAGCCTTTTCGCCGTGGGTGCCTTTTGCCGGCTCTTTTTCTGCGGCAAGGGCGGCTGCGGCAGAAAAAGGGTTCTCTCCGCAGGAAAGGTATCTTCCGCAGCCGTAAAGCAGCAGCCCAAAAAGAAAAATTGCGCCCTTATGTGTGTTTATTCCTCCGGTTGCGGAAAGCATCGCTTCTTCGGCAAAAAGCCCCTCCCGTTCAAGAGGAGCAAGCCCGCCGCCGCCAAGTCCGATGAGCACTGCATGCTCAAAATAGGGCAAAAGGGCATCTGCGCTTTTGCAAAAGAGGGAGTAGCTCATATCGGAATGAGCACCGCTTCCGTTTTTATCAACAAGACCGGGCTTTGGAGTGAGGTCAAGCTCTTCCAAAAGGGCAAGGCGGGCTTTTGCGGAAAGGTGCTCAGCCGCAAATTTTTCAAGAATTGTATTCGTTTTTTTCTGCACCTGCTCCAATGGGTGCGCCCGGCTTCTTGCACATTCAGCCGCCGGAGCGGAGCAAAGCAGGCATTTTCGCGGGACGGAGCGAAAAAGTCCGCAGCCGTGCTCATCGCTTACATCAAAATCAAAAATGCGCCCGATTTCGCTTTCCTCAAGCTCCATGCATATCTTTTTGAGCACGGCCGCACGCTCGCCGTAAACAAAAAACGAGCACAGCCCTGCGGGGGCGGCAAAATGCCGGTAAAAAACCGGCTTGCCGAGCCTTTCTTTTAACATATCCTCTCCGCAATAAAATGCAAAATCGGAAAGGAGGCTGCGCTTTTCGCTTCCCGCAAGGTTAAGAGTAAAGGTTATTACCGGGCGGCGGTGCTCAAGTATAAGTTCTTCTCGAAATTGAGCACGGCGTTCACGCTCCGCAAGGATTTCTTCAAAGGCGGCGGTGCTCAACGGGACAGCTTCCTTTCAAGGTCGGCTATGCGCTTTTCGGAATCGTCGCCGACAAAGCCGACAAGAAGATAAACATTGTTAAACGCATCGTGAACAAAGCTGTGCAAAAGCCGAAAGCCCTTTATTTCTCCGGTGTGGGATATATGCGTGCGCGGTCCGCGGCAGCGGTGGCTGTTTTTTCCTATTGAAACATGGCTGTCGTCAAGGTACGCAACCGGAAGGTCCTTTGCGATTACGGCGTTTACATGCTCTTCCATTGCTGCAAGGTCAATATCGGGCTTTTTTTCAAATATCATGCAAAAACCGTGGCGAATGTCGCCGTGCTGCGCCTTTGCAAGCTCAAGGTCGGAGATATACATTTCGCAAATATCCTCTGCGGTATGCGCCATAAGGCGGTAGGGAAGAGAAGCGAAAACCTTTGCTGCAATTTCGTCCGGTTCCGGTCCAAAAATGCTTGGGCGTGCAATAATTATTTCCTCGCCGACGCCGATAAGCAAATGGGCGTTCATCGGAAGATACGGATAAACAAGGTCGAAATGCTCCACAATTACTCTGCGCTCATTATAAACCGCTTTCATAATCGCCTCCGCAAGGACCGGCAGGGGAGTAAAAGCCATTTCAAAGCGTATATCCACATGGTAGCTGTGGGGAGTAAAGAACCCATGCTCTTCATCCTGGTCAAGAAGGGGAAGCGGGCGGATGTTTACGCCGTCATCATCGTTGGTAAGTTCAAGACCGGGGAACATACCTTTAACAAGAGCACTTTTTCCGGAGCTTGCTTCGCCGATAAAGCCGATTATACGGTCAAATGGGCTTAAATAGAGCTGGGCAATCTGGATACCGAGGTCATAGATGCGGTCGCGCCCTCTTGGGCAGAGAAATTCGCTGTAAACATGATTTTTTTGCATTCTGTTTGAATAAGACATTTGCGCAGCTCCTTTTTAAGTATTTTTATCAGAGGTTTTGTTCTTCGACAAATTTGTAAAAAGCCTTTTCTGCGGCTTTATCCTTTTCGCTTACCGTGCCGACGGGCATTGTGTATACAATATATTCTTCGTCGCCGTCAAGCTCAAAAAGGCGGCAGCAGCTTTCGTGGTGAAATGCGGCTATCCCGCAGCAGCCAAGCCCGGCGGCTTCGGCGGCAAGATAGAGGTTTCCTCCGAGATGACCTGCGTCCAAGAGAGCGGTTCGGTGAGCAAAAATTCCGTAACGCCATTCCGCACGGTAGGCGACCATTGACCAATAGAAGATGACATTGGCTTTTAGCACCCAGTTTTGATAACAGAGGCTTTCCGCAACGGCGTTTTCGTCCTCAGCTTTTCCAAGGAACTCCAATGCGTGCTCCATGGGGAGATAGTGGTATCTTCCCGGCGCAAGCCCATCGACATTTTTTACGATAAGGTAGGTTTCAAAAGGGTGTCTTGCGCCGCCGCTTGCAACGGTGCGCAGGGTGGCATAGGATTTTCCCCGAATGCTTTTTATGCCCTGGGTAGCCCAAAGCAGAAAAGAAAGCTGGAGCAGGGTCATCTTTTCATCCGTATAAACTCTTGAGCTGCGGCGGTCGCGAAAAAGCGCAACGGCATCGTTTTTCAGCTCAAGCTCTTCAAAATCAAAGGGCAGGGAGATTCTTGCTTCCTCGCTGCGCATGGGTGCTTTTACGAGAGGGGGCTGCGGCTTTTGGAGCTGTTGGTCGGATTCAAACTCCTCCTCATAAGCCGGGGCGTCGTCCCGGTATCCTTTTGTAAAAATGCGGTTTTTCTCGATTATCTCTTTTTGAAGCTTTTCTTCAATCATATATGTACCTCCCGGTTTATTTTTCGGTTGTTCCGCCGTTATACAAAAGCCCGGCGGCTTTTTCCGTTTCTCCCTCCGCAATAAGTCGGCGGACCCGGCTTGCGCTTACTGCCTCGCCGAAAAGCTCAAGCCTCGGTATGGTTATAAGCTCGCAGCCCGCCTTTGGCAAAACCTCGCCGAGAACACGGTTGTATTCCGCAGTAACCGGGCAAAAAGGTTCCGTTCCGACATAGCGGCGGGTTATGCCGAGAGCGGGAACAAACCGTTCCGCAAAAACCGCTGCGTCAAGGGAGCAAAAGGCGGAGCCTGCCTTTGCCCTGTCCTTCAAAAAATATGTCGGAAAGGTTGCGGAGGAAACAAGGTAACGCCCGGTTTTAAGAACCCGAACATTAGGCAGATCCGCCGTGCCTTTTTGCACCATGGAAAAGCGTTCCTCCGCAGAAAATTCGCTTTTTTCTTCGGAAAGGACAAACACATAAACAAAGCCGCATTCCTTTGCCGCCGTTTCGATAAGATAGCGGTGTCCTTTTGTAAAGGGGTTCGCATTCATAACTATTGCGCCGACGGGTGCCGCCGCAGAGGGGGCTTTTGCGCTGCGCAAAAATTCATCTATTCCGCCGGAGGGATTTTCCATAAGCACGGCGTTTTTTGCGGCGGCAATCTCCGAAAAAAGCAGTTCTTCAAAAAGCGGGCGGTTTTCCGGCTTTGTTACAAGAAAAAGCCGGGATATACCTTTTTCAAGAGCGTATTTTTTTATTTCGGTAAGGAGGGCGGCGGAAACGCCGCTTCCCCGAATTTCCGAAGAAACGGCAAAATATTTTACAACATCTTCGCAAAGGGAGGCTGTTGCAAGGATTTTTCCGTTTTCGGTAAGGAGAACGGAAAAGTCCGGGGCTTCCTCAACGGAAAGACCCTGTTCCGACAGAAAATCCGAAAGTGCGCAAAACTTTTCTTCTGCGGAAGAAAAAAGATACTCGGTTTCCAATGGCGTACCTCCTTTTTTCGAAAAGACTATATACAATAGTATAACCGTTTTGGCGGTATTTGCAAATAATTTATAACAAAAATTCCTTGAACAAGGGCAGAATATAGTATATAATTGCATTGTATTGATATAGTACAAGGTGTTACAAATATATTTCAATTCTTTGGAGGCAATAAGATGGGCGAAATAAAAAGAACCGCCTCTGCGGGAACTATGGAATCCAGCGACGCTTTTGTTGTAATAGAACCGGCGCAGGAGCTTTCCGTAGAAATACGCTCGATTGTTATGGAGCGTTTTGGCAAGGCGATAGAAAAAACCGTTAGGGAGCAGCTTGAAGAATGCGGCGTTTCCGCCGCAAAGGTGCGTGTTTCCGATAGGGGAGCACTGGATTGCGTTATCCGTGCAAGGATAGAAGCTGCGGTTCGCCGGGCGGAGGCGGAAAAATGAGAAGAAGTATGCTTTTTTTGCCGGGCAACGCCCCGAATATGATAATCAACGGCGGAGCATTGCGGGCGGATTCCGTAATTCTTGACCTTGAGGATTCCGTTGCCCCCGCCGAAAAGGACGCAGCAAGGATTCTTGTGCGCAACGCACTTAAAACCGTTGATTTCGGCTGCGAAACCATTGTAAGAATAAATTCCCTCGAAAGCGGATATTGCGAAGCGGACCTTGCGGAGATAGTTCCCTGTGCTCCCGGAGCAATTATGCCGCCGAAATCCGCCTGCCGGGAGGATATTCTCCGCCTTGACGGTATGATAGAGCGGCTTGAGGAGGAAAACGGGATTTGCAAGGGTAAAATAAAGCTTATACCGCTTATCGAAACAGCCCTCGGCGTAGAAAATGCCTTTGAAATTGCTTCCGCCTGCGGACGGGTTGCGGCGATTTTCCTCGGCGGCGAGGATTTGTCTGCGGATTTGCGCTGCAAGCGCACAAAATCAGGCGAGGAAATCCTTTATGCAAGGGGCAGAATGGTCTGCGCAGCAAGAGCCGCTGGGGTTGAGGTATACGATACGCCCTTTACCGACGCATTCGACGATGAGGGGCTTGTTGCCGACGCAAAATTCGCAAAAGCCCTCGGCTTTTCCGGAAAGGCAGCGGTTGCGCCCCGTCATGTTTATGAAATAAACAGGATTTTCAGCCCGACGGAGGCGGAAATAGCCTATGCAAAAGAGGTTATGTCCGCAATAGAGGAAGCGCACCGCCTTGGAAAAGGGGCGGTTTCCCTCCACGGAAAAATGATAGATCCGCCGATAGTTGAAAGAGCACGCCTTGTTCTTGAGGCGGCGGAAAATATGGGAAGGAGGGGCTTTGATTGAGCGGCAAGGTTGTTTCTTCAATAAGAGAAGCCATAGAGGCGGCAGGGCTGCATGACGGAATGACGGTTTCGTTCCACCACCACCTGCGCAGCGGCGATTATGTAATAAATATGGTTATGGACGAGATAGCCGCCATGGGTATAAAGAATATTACATTAAATGCAAGCTCGCTTTTCGATACACATGCGGCTCTTGTGCAGCACATAAAAAGCGGAGTTATCACGGGAATAATCACGGATTATATGTCGGCGGGGCTTGGAAAATATATTTCCGCCGGAGTTTTGGAACGCCCGGTTAAATTTATGACCCACGGCGGAAGACCGGCGGCGATTATGGACGGAAGAACGCCGATAGATGTGGCGTTTGTTGCCGCACCCGCAGCGGATAAGGACGGAAGCTGCACCGGAAAAACCGGGCGTTCCGCTTGCGGAAGCCTCGGTTATGCCTTTGCGGATGCGGAATATGCAAAAAAGACAGTGGTAATAACCGACGGTCTTTGCGAAAAGCTGGAGCAGCCCTCTATTGACGGAAAATTTGTTGATTTTGTTGTTGAGGTTCCGGAAATCGGAGATCCGAAAGGGATTGTTTCCGGCACAACAACAATAACAAGGGACCCTGTTGGGCTTGTTATGGCAAGGGACGCCGCCGATGTTATAAAGTATTCCGGGTTGCTTAAAGAAGGCTTCAGCTTCCAAACCGGGGCGGGCGGCGCAAGCCTTGCGGCGGCAAAATTTCTTATGGATATTATGCTTGAGGAAAAAATTCACGGCAGCTTTGGGCTTGGCGGAATAACGGGATATATGGTAGATATGCTTCGTGCGGGGTGCTTTGAAAAGCTCTGCGATGTGCAGTGCTTTGACTTAAAAGCGGTGGAGTCCATCCGCACGGATCCCCGCCACCGGGAGATAAGCGCATTTGAATACGCAAGTCCGAAAAATCCCGACGCATGGGTAAATTCCCTCGATGCGGTAATCCTTGGCGCAACGGAAATCGATACGGGCTTTAATGTTAATGTTCACACGGATTCTACCGGTACGATCATGGGCGGAAGCGGCGGTCACAGCGATACCGCCGCCGGAGCAAAGCTTGCAATGGTCATTGCGCCGCTTTTCCGTGCCCGCCAGCCTATAATTACCGACAGAGTAAGCTGCGTTTCCACACCGGGAAAGGATATTGATGTTTTTGTTAGCCAGTACGGAATAGCGGTAAATCCAAAGAACGAAGAGCTTTGCGACAGGCTTGTTTCGGCGCATATGCCAATTGTTCCAATAGAGGAGCTTAAAGCAAGGGCGGAAAGTCTTTGCGGAACGCCGGAAAAGCTGTCCCACGGAGAAAAAGCCGTTGCGGAGGTAATAAGCCGGGACGGAAGCCTGCTTGATACGATATACCAAAAAATATAAAGGGGGAAAAACGCCGTGCGTGAAATTGAGGCGGCAAAAATCACCGATTGTGTGGCAAGACTTTGTATAGAAGCAAATATATTTTTGCCCGATGATGTAAAAAGCTGCATTATAAAAAGAAAAAACGAAGAAAGCTGGAAGCCGGCAAGGGAAATCCTTGACCGCATAGAGGAGAACTTTGAGCTTGCCGCCGGGGAAAATGTGCCGATTTGTCAGGATACCGGCGTAGCCTGCGTTTTTTTGGAGATAGGGCAGGAGGTTCATATCTCCGGCGGAGATATTTCCGCCGCCGTTGATGAAGGAGTGCGCCGGGGTTATGCGGATGGCTATTTGCGTAAATCCGTCGTAAAAGACCCTCTTGAAAGAGTTAATACCGGAGATAATACTCCGGCGATGATATACTACGACATTGTTCCGGGAGATAAGGTTAAGGTGACTGTTGCTCCAAAGGGCTTTGGAAGCGAGAATATGAGCCAAATAAAAATGCTGCGCCCTTCCGACGGAATAGAGGGGGTAAAAGCCTTTGTGCTAAAAGCGGTGGAGGAGGCGGGCCCCAACCCCTGCCCGCCCATAATCGTAGGAGTCGGAATAGGCGGAACCTTCGACAAAGCCGCTCTTCTTGCAAAAAAAGCTCTTCTTAGAGAAACGGGAAAACCAAGCCCGGATAAGCTTTATGCCGACCTTGAAGCGGAGCTGCTCGAAAAAATAAATGCGCTCGGAATCGGGCCCCAGGGCTTTGGCGGAAGAACCACGGCACTTGCCGTTGCGGTGGAGCATTTTCCGACCCATATTGCCGGGCTGCCGGTGGCGGTAAACATTAACTGCCATGTGGCAAGACACAAAACGGAGGTGCTTTGATATGACAAAAAAACTGCGTGTTCCGTTTTCGCCGGAAGAAGCAAGGGAGCTTCGTGCCGGGGAGAGCGTTTTGCTTTCCGGAGTGATATATACTGCGAGAGATGCTGCGCATAAACGCCTTTGCGAGCTTTTGGCGCAGGGAAAGCCCCTGCCGATAGACATAAAAAACGCCACGATATATTATGTCGGGCCTACCCCGGCAAAGGAGGGCAGAGCCATAGGCTCCGCAGGGCCCACCACCGCATACCGTATGGACGCATATTCTCCGATGCTTATAGCTGCGGGTGAAACCGGGATGATAGGCAAGGGAAAGCGGGGCGCAGAAGTAATCGAGGCAATGAAAAAATCCGGTGCGGTGTATTTCGGCGCAATCGGCGGGGCAGGCGCACTTCTCAGCCACTGCATAAAAAAAGCGGAGATAGTCGCCTATGAGGATTTGGGAGCGGAGGCTCTGCGCCGCCTTGAGGTGGAGGATTTTCCCGTTACCGTCGTAATCGACAGTCTTGGCAACAACCTTTATGAAGAGGGCAGAAAAGCATATCTTGAAAGCATGGGTGAAAGCCTGTGAAATATAAAATAAACGAAGAAAGCGAAATACCGATCTACCGCCAGCTTGCGGACATACTTTCCGCAGAGATAAAAGGCGGCGGGCTTGCTCATGGGGCAAAGCTGCCTACGGTAAGGGAGCTTGCGGAGGAAGCCAAGGTTGCAAGAGGCACGGTAAAGCGTGCTTACGAGGAGCTTCGCCAAAGCGGTATGGTGGAAATGACCCAGGGCAGAGGAACCTTTGTAAAGTACAGACCGGAGGACGGAAAAAGCCGCAAGGATAAGGCTATGGCGGCGGTTGATAAAATGCTTGATACGCTTAAAGAGCTGGAGCTTTCTCCCTCCGAGGTGCAGATTTTTGTGGAGCTGCGCCTGCGGGAATACGCAAGGAGGGGCGATAAAGTAAAGGTGGCTCTTGTCGAATGTACGCCGGAAATTCTCGGGCAGATTGCCGAGGGTTTGCGCAAAGCCGTGGGCGCAGAGGTTCGCCCGCTGCTTCTCGAAGATGTTTTGCGCTATCCGTACAGGCTTGAGGAGGATGCGGATATAGTCCTTACAACCCAAACCCATGCGGCGGAGCTTGAAAAGGCTCTTCCCGCAGGAAAAAAACTTATGCGGGCGGCTCTTGCTCTGCGGACGGAAAGCGTTAGGGAAATCGCCGCAATTTTGCCCGGGAAAAATGTAAAAATCGCCTGCAAAAGCGAACGCTTCGGAAGGCTTATGGCAGAAGCGTGCAAAAATTATTCCCGTTGCGGCGAATGTCCGCCCCTGCTGCTTTTCGGCAGCGATTTTATTCAAAAGCTCGGAGGAACGGATATTTTGCTTGTACCGAAAAATTACGAAAACTTTTGCACCCCGGAAGAAAAAGAGGCGATTTGCGCCTTTGAAAAAAACCATATACTGATAAAATGCGGCTATTGCGCCGACGAGGGAACGCTTATAGCTCTTGAAGAATGCATAAATGTGGTAAAGGAAGAAAAAAAGCTTTGATTTACAGGCTTTTCGGCGCAAAGGGAAACGGTGCTCGGGGTTTGCGCTTTCGTGCTCAAACAACAAAAAAGAAAAAAGCGGCGGGCAGCTTGTCCGTCGCTTTTTGTGTATTTTGAACATTATTCGTTTTCGGCAGCTTCGTCCTCCGGCACAAGGCTGCGTATTTTTTGAAGAAAGGATTCGGAATCATCCTCGGGCTCATCGCTTTTATGCTCGCCGGGCTTATAGAACGAATCGTCCGGAACGGCTGCGTGCTCATCGGGATTTTTCTGATGCTCAAGCGGTTCTTTGCTTTCGTCAAAAGCGGAGCCTTCGCTGCGGCTCTGTCTTTCTATAAGATATTCGGCATATATTGCCTCCGCTATGGAATAGTAGGGCAGCGACCATAAAATCGGAAAAACAAAAATCGAAAGCAAAGCCCAGCCGAAGTAGGAAAGCTTAAAACGGATTATCTCCGAAGTCATACGGCGTGTCGCTTTTACGGAAAGGGTAAAGGACTTATGGATTCCTCTTCCGGAAACAAGATAATAAGGTGCGGCAAACCAACGCTGCATAAAGATAAGCCCTATTGCAAGACAGAGCAGCCCGATAAGGGCACCCACGCAGTATGCGCACACCTTAAGCATATATACGGTGCGGTTTTGCGGTTGGATATATGTGTGGGCGGCATAGATAAGCGCAGCCCCCGGAACAAGGGAAAGCAGCGTTACCGCAGCGCACCGCAAGGAAAGCATAAGGCTGAAGAAAAGGGAACGGAAAAATTCCCGAAAAGACGAAAAGCAGTCAAAAAGGGTATATACGGCGGTTTCTGCATTTTTTGCAAAGCCAAGGTGCAGCTTCTTAAAGCCAAGCAAAAGCCCCGGCATAAGAAGGCAGAAGGCAAGGGCGGTGCAGCCGAGTATTACAAGCACCTCCGGCGTTGTGGAGGCAAGGTCGAAGATTTTTGCGGAAACGCTTTCCTCGCCGGAAAAGACGAAAAGCAATATTGATTCCGAAAGGGCAATGGCAAGATATGCCGCAAAAACAATGAGTGCGGCAGCCACCGAACGCCCCCAATAGCGGCGCAGGGCTTTTTTTGCGTCGGATTTGATTATTCTATGAAGTTCCATTCTCTGTCCTCCTCGGTTTCCTCCGGGTAATCGCCGTTTCCGCCGGCGGGCTGGGGCGCAATTACCTCAAAGCAGTTGTCGTGCATCCACATGGAAACGCTTGTCCGCACGGTATAGCCGCAGCCGCTGTCCACCGCCCAGTAGCGCATTTCCTCACGGGGATAGCCGCACATCGCAAAAAGCCCCATGATAACCGTTCCGTGGGTAATAACGGCAGCCTCGGTTATATGATTTTCGGACATATCGTGAATTATGTCGTCGAAGGCGCAGGCGATCCGTTCGCCGAACTGCTCGTGGGTTTCTCCCTCCGGCGGGGGATTTTTTCCCTCCAGCCAGCCAAGAAATTTTTCGTCGCCTTTAAGCTCGGCAATTGTCTTTCCGTCAAAAACGCCAAGGTCGCATTCCCTAAGCTCGTCCATAACCTCTCCCTCCGTATCGGGAAAAAGTATATCGGCGGTTTGGGTGCAGCGGAGCATTGGGCTCGTGTATACCTTTTGAGCAAAGGGGTATTGGTATGAGCCCATAAGCTCACGAAGCTCCTGCGCTCCCTCCGGGGTAAGGGCGGGGTCGGTTCTTCCGCCAAGGCAAACCTTTCTCGCAGGATCCTCCGCCATTCCGTGGCGGAAAAAATGTATTTTGTAAGTTACCATATTTCCTCCTTAAATACTTTACAAAGGGTTATGAACGGTGTATAATATACACATTGTTATCGAAAAAGGGTGGATTTTGTAATATGCAGTCAGATTTTCCACGGGTGCTTTCTCTTTTAAGAAAAGAAAAACATTTAAGCCAAAAGGAAGCCGCAGCCGCACTGGGTGTTTCTCAGGCACTTCTTTCCCATTATGAGAAAGGGATCCGTGAATGCGGACTTGATTTTCTTGTTCGTGCAGCCGATTATTACGGTGTTTCCACAGATTATATGCTTGGAAGAAGCGCAGACCCGGAGGGTATGACCCTTGCGGCGGAGGACATTCCGGAGCCGGACGCCGCCGGAAAAGAAAACGGCGTTTCAACCGGAGCGGGCGTTTTGCCGGTGCTTAACAAAAAGCTTATAGCAAATTCCATGAACATTCTCTTTGACCTTCTTGCAAAAAGCGGAAGCAAGGAGCTTACAAAGCAGGTTTCCGGCTATCTTATGGCGGCGGTCTATCGTATGTTCAGAATTATATACTCTTTTTGCCGCAAAAACAATATGAATATGTTCAGCGTAAAAAATCCCGGAGCCTTGGAGAGCGCAGACGCCTATATGAAAGCCTGCGAATGCAGAGCAAAAAGGCTTGAGGGCGACCTTTCGATTAAGGAAGAAAATCTTTCCGTTTCCTCCGAGGGGCTTGTTCGCAGCTATCCGCTTTTCGCCTCAAGCCTGTTTAACCTAATCAAGAGCTGTGAAGACGGCATGGAGAAGTAACCGAATATATTCTACCACGCCTTTTTACAAAGATAAACCCGATATTTGTAAACAAACAAAAAAATACAGTCCGGTTTTCGAGAAAAAGCCGGACTTTTTTGCAGATTGCGGCGTTTTATAAAATTCCGCAGCGGCGGCATAATATTTCGGCATATGCCAAACGGTTTTTTTATAAAAACAGCCGATGGAGAATTTACAGGCAGTTCATAAAACCGACGGAGAAAGCCTGTATAATTGTAGATTGTGAAAGGAGGCGCATTTTTTTGAAAAAGCTGTGTAAACTTTGCGCCCTGCTGCTTGCGTTCGTTCTTGTTTTCGGCGGCTGCAAAAAGGAAGAGGAAAAGCCTGCGGAGGATAACCCAACCGATTTCAGCTATGATATGCTTGATCTTTCAAGGCTTGTTGACGAGATATATTCCATTACGGATATGGGTGAGCTTACCGCCGCAAGCGTTTCAAAAGTTACCGACAAAACCGTGCTTACGGAGCAGTATTATCTTAATCTTGATAATGTTTTAGCCATGGATGTTCGTTCCGCAGAGGGAAAATACGGCGTTGCCGATGTTGCGATAATCCGTGCGGCGGAGGGTAAGGGCGACGAGATTATGGAATCCCTTGAACGCCGAAAGGACGACCGCATAAACGAGTTTTCAAATTATGATGTTTACGAGTCATATTCAATCGCCATGGACGCAGACATCTATCAAACGGGCGAGCTTGTGGTTATGCTTATGATAAACGACGAGGCAAAATCGGAGGCAAGAACGCTGATAGATTCTTATCTTCCCTGATTTTTTTCGGATAAAAGCAAAATTGCGGAGGACAGGATATGATAAAGCTGCTTGACCGTTGGAATGCGCTTTCTAACAGAAAAAAAGGATTTCTTTTTATCTGTGCCGGTGCGCTCTGCCTTTTGGGATGTATTCTTCTTTTGATTTTTACGGAAAGCATTTTTTCCACAGTGCTGTTATATTTTTCTCTTGGATTTAATATAATCGGTCTGTATATCATTCTTTGGATAAAGGACGGGAAAGAAAAAAATGACAAAAAGTGAGGTTCTCCGCCGGACATGGGCGGATATTTCTCTTGACGCAATAGATTATAATTTCAGAAAAATCCGTGAAGCGGCAGGCGGCGCAATGGTCATGGCTATTGTAAAGGCGGACGCTTACGGTCACGGCGACAGAATGACTGCGCCCTTTCTTGAGGAATGCGGAGCGGATTGGTTCGGCGTTTCAAACCTCGGCGAAGCCCTCGGAATAAGAGAAAGCGGCGTTACAAAGCCGATTCTTATTCTTGGCGGAACCCCGGCGGAGTGTGCGGGCGACCTTGCCCGGTGGAACATTACTCAAACGGCATATTCCCTGCAATACGCAAAGGAGCTTTCCGCAGAGGCGGAAAAGCTCGGCGTTACCGTTGATGTCCACCTAAAGTTCGATACGGGGATGGGCAGAATAGGCTTTGTCTGCTCCGAAGATAATTTTGATATTGCTGTAAGCGAGGCAAAACAGGTTGCGGCTCTCCCGAATATAAGAGTAACCGGCGCATTTACTCATTTTGCCTCCGCAGACGAGCCGGACGAGGACGGAACGGCATATACAAGGCTCCAGTTCAGCCGTTTTTGCCGTGCCTGCGACGCTCTTAAAGCGATGGGCGTTGATGTGGGAATCCGCCATTGCTGCAACAGTGCGGCTATTCTCTGTTTTCCGGAGATGCATCTCGATATGGTGCGTGCGGGTATAATTCTTTATGGACTTTATCCCGCAACAAGCGAGGCTATTACTTCAAAAATGAAGCTCCGCCCGGCTATGGAGCTGCGCACAGTCATAAGCCTTGTTAAAGACTATGAAAAGGGCGGCTGTATAAGCTACGGAAGGCGGTTCACCGCTTCTAAAGATATGCGGGTTGCTTCTACGGCGATAGGCTATGCGGACGGCTACCACAGAGTGCTTACAAATAAGGCAAGAATGATAGTGCGGGGAAAATACGCCCCGGTCGTGGGCAGCGTATGTATGGACCAGACCATGCTTGATGTTACGGATATTCCCGATGCCGCAGAGGGCGATATTGTAACCGTGTTCGGAAGGGACGGCGACGCCGTTGTTTCCGTGGATGAGGTCGCCGCACTTGCCGGAACGATAAATTATGAAATTGTCTGCGCCGTTTCCCGCCGTGTTCCGAGGTGCTACTATCGCCACGGCGAAAATGTGCATAATTTTGACTATGCAAGGTGGAAAGAAAAATGACGGAAATCCGCAGACTTTCCGCCGGGGATATTCCTGCGGCGGCAGAAGCCGAAAAAATCTGCTTTTCCAATCCGTGGAGCGAGGCGACCCTTGGCGCAGAGCTAAAAAATCCGATGAACGATTTTTTCGGCGCATTTGACGAAGACCGCCTTTGCGGGTATATCGGCGGACAGACCGTTGCCGGAGAAACAAGTGTTTTTAATGTTGCGGTTTTGCCCGATTACCGAAGAAAAGGGTTTGGAAAAGCTCTTGTTGACCGTTTTATTGAGGAAGTAAAGCCAAAAACAGATGTGATTTATCTTGAAGTAAGGGCAAGCAATCTTCCGGCGATAAATCTCTATGAAAAAGCGGGCTTTGTTTTTTGCGGAATACGCAAAGCGTACTATACAAATCCTACGGAAAACGCCTTGCTTATGCGCCTTGCTTTTGACGGAACGCAGGAATACGAGGACGAATGATATAACAAAAATACGCACGCAGCTTTGCGTGCGTATTTTTTGTTTTGCTTTCGCCGCATAAGCCCTCGACAAAACCGGGAGGAGGTGGTATACTTTTTTTCGGATAATTTGTTTTTCGGGAGGAATTTTTATGATAATGGACAGAAAGTATGCTGATTTTGCCACCGAAAAAGCGGCGGAGCTTCTTAATATCGACAGCCCCACAGGGTTTACCGCAAAAGCTGCGGAATGGGTGAAAAAAGAGTTTGAGCACCTCGGCTTTTCCGCCGTGCTCACACAAAAAGGCGGCGTGCTCATAACCCTTGGCGGCGAGCACGAGGAAAACGCACTGTTTCTTGAGGCGCATACCGATACCCTCGGCGGAATGGTTGCGGAGGTAAAAGCAAACGGAAGGCTCCGCCTGACGCCCCTCGGCGGTATGCGTGCGGAAAACGGCGAATGTGAAAATGTGCGCATTTATACAAGAGAGGGCGGGGTTCTTGAGGGAACCTTGCAGATTTGCAACGCCTCCGTTCATGTAAACGGCGATTATGCCGAAACAAAACGCAGCTTTGATACCACCGAGGTGGTAATCGACGAGAATGTAAGCTCCGAAAAGGAGACCCGCAGCCTTGGCATAGAGGTGGGCGATATAGTATGCTTTGAACCGAGGACCAGAGTGACCTCCTCCGGCTACATAAAAAGCCGTTTTCTCGATGATAAGCTTTCCGTGGGTATTCTTCTCGGCTTTGCAAAATACATTGCGGATAACAAAATCGTTCTGCCCAGAAGGGTTTATGTCCATGTAACGGTTTATGAAGAAGTGGGTCACGGCGGTGCGGCAAGCGTCCCTGCCGGAGTTACCGAGGCGATAAGCGTAGATATGGGCTGTGTAGGCGACGGCGTTCGCTGCACGGAGCGGCAGGTTTCAATCTGCGCAAAGGATTCCGGCGGTCCATACAGCTATGAGCTTGTGGGCGGGCTTATTGCCGCCGCAAAAAAAGAGGGCGCAGACTATGCGGTCGATGTTTATCCCCATTACGGTTCCGATGTTGAGGCGACCCTTGCCGCAGGAAATGATGTCCGCCATGGGCTTATAGGCTCCGGCGTTTATGCAAGCCACGGTTATGAACGCAGCCATAAGGACGGCGTTATGAACACGCTTTTGGTACTAAAGGGCTATCTTGGAATCTGATTTTATCGGAAAATTGTCTTTGGGAGGCTTGCTTTTATAAGCCTCCCAAAGACATTCGGTAAGAAATCATAAATTTTCTTTTTAATAATGTCGCAAAAATTGTTGACAAACAGGCTTTGCTTTGCTATAATAATTCGTGCATTATGCGGGTATATGCGGATGTAATTCATTGGTAGAATGCCAGCCTTCCAAGCTGGATAGGGGGGTTCGATTCCCCTCATCCGCTCCA
>CAKSLF010000002.1 GCA_934466455.1 uncultured Oscillospiraceae bacterium
CTTGCCGCAGACTACATTGCAGAGCTTTGTGAAGAATAACAAATATAATTATATTATATAAGGAGGTACTATTATGCCTAATATGTATCAAATTCCCGAACCCGAAAGATTCACTAAAAAGGAAATCATCAACGGAGTTGAAATTGAGAGAATTTATCGCAAGGGAAAAACGCCTGTCGATCCAAAAAGCGAAAACCGCGACGCCGAAGGTGCCGGTATGAATGCCATGGGTATGGGTGTTTGCCCTGCTTACAATCCCCGTACATACGAATGTGCTCCGGGAATAATCTGTGAACAGGATGTCGGCGTTAAAATGCGTGACGGAGTTACTATTAATGTGGATATTTTCCGTCCTAAAGACAAGACCGATATTCCCGTGCTCATTTCGTGGAGTTTTTATGGAAAAAGACCCGGCGAAGGTATGAGCGAATGGCAGATAATGGGTGTTGCTCCCGGAACTGTTTCCAAGCTTGCAAAATTCGAATCCCCCGATCCTCTCTATTGGTGCTATAAAGACTATGCCATTGCTAATGTGGATCCTCGAGGAGTCGGTCACTCCGAGGGCGATGTTGATATTTTCGGAAGCCAAGACGCCCGAGATGGCTATGATTTTATCGAATGGGTTGCCAAGCAGCCCTGGTGCAGCGGAAAAGTCGGCATGAGCGGAAACTCCGCCGTCGCAATGACCCAGTGGAGAATCGCCGCTCAGCAACCTCCGCATCTTGCCTGCATTGCCCCATGGGAAGGAACCTCCGATATCTACCGCGAATCTATGTTTGAAGGCGGCGTTCCGGCTATTGCCTTCAATGAATTTATTGTTGGCTCCGTAACCGGAGAAAACGGAGTTGATGATATGGTTGCAATGGCGCGCAAATCTCCTCTTATGAACGCATATTGGGAAGATAAAATTCCCGATTTCAGCAAAATTACTATTCCATGTTATTGCACTGCCTGTTGGAACCACTTCCACCTTCGCGGAGCATTCCAGGGATTCCGCAAAATAAAATCAAAGAAAAAATGGATGCGTGCTCATAGGGATTTTGAATGGCCGGACGGCTACAATATGGAACACCTTGCTGAGCTTAATATGTTTTTTGACAGATACCTTAAAGATATACACAACTGCTGGGAATCTACTCCCCGTGTCCGCATAGAGGTACAAGACGCCCATGATTTTCTTTATGCAAAAAACCGCCCCGAAACCTCTTTCCCGCTTAAGCGTACCGTATATAAAAAGCTCTATCTTGATGCAGGCAATAATGCGCTTTCTGCGGAACCGGTTGAAAACGAGTCCAAATTTAGCTATGACGGGAACACCGGCGTCGCAAACTTTGATTACAAATTTGAGGAAGATACCGAAATTACAGGCTATATGAAACTTCATATGTGGGTAACCGCCGAAGAATATAATGACGCGGATATTTTTGTGAACATTCAGAAGCTCGACACCAAAGGCGAATGGCTTCCCGTTGATGTTCTTGGCGAACCGCATCCCGGCGCATGGGGAAAAATGAGGATTTCCCACCGTGCTCTTGATGAAGAAAAATCCACCGCATTCCAGCCCATCCAAAGTCACCTTGAAGAAGAAAAAATAGAGCCTGGTGAAATCGTTCCGGTTGATGTAGAGATCGTTCCTACAAGTCGTTTTTGGCACAAGGGACAGTCCATACGCATACAGGTTGCGGGGCATTATATCCGCGAAGGCTGGTTTGAGCCTCTCTTCTGGGACACCGACAACCACGGTGACACCTCTGTATATTCCGGCGGAAAATATGACAGCTATCTTCAGATACCCGTTATTCCCCCAAAATATGTTGACGGCGATATAGAATACGGCAGAAAAGATTAAAACTATTTTAGTAATAAAAGGCGGTGCGGCGGCGTTTTTTTAATGCCGCACTCCGCCTTTTATAAAGCAAAAAAAGGATGGCGATTGGCTTTGATAATCGGAATCGGCACGGATATATTCAAAATCTCAAGAATATCAAAAAAATCTGTAAGCGCAAACGATCCTTTCCTCATGCGTGCATATACGGAGCGGGAAAGAGCCGAGGCTCTGCTAAGGCATGATGCAATAAGCTATTACGGAGATCGTTTTGCAGCAAAAGAATCCGTTTTCAAAGCAATAAGTTCATGCGGAGCTGACTTTAAGCCCGGAGAAATTGAGATAATTTGCGATGAGCTTGAACGCCCGCTTGTTTTCCTTGCAGGAAAAACAAAAGAGCTTTTTGAAAACATGTACGGTCAAAATTATCGCATTTCTATCTCTATTTCTTACGATACCGATTATGCGGTAGCATTCGCCATAGCAGAAAAACAATAAAAGGAGCATTTTTATGAATATAATGGACAGAATTTACGAGCGAGCGAAAGCCGCCCCTCAACGAATCGCTTTTCCCGAAGCAACAAATGAAAAAATACTTGCCGCAGCAAGGCAAAGTGCTGACGAAGGCATCTGTATTCCGATGCTTATAGGCGTTCCCGAAGAAATAGAAACTGCTGCCTCAGAAGCCGGAATATCTCTTGAGGGCATTACAGTTATTGACGCTTTTGATGAGGAGCGTCTTGAAAGACTTATCAATAAATACACCGAAAAGTTTCCTATTAACAGTGCCAAAACTATGAAACGAAAGTCAAAAGACCCAATGTACACTGCCTTAATGATGCAGGCTGTCGGTATGTGTGATGTCACCTTTGCGGGAATTGACCACTCCACCGGCGATGTTATTATGGCAGGACAAATGGTTGTCGGTCTTCAAAAAAATGTTTCTACCGTATCAAGCGTCGGTATATTTAATATTCCGGGATATGAAGGAAGCGAGGGAACATTACTTGGCTTTGGAGATAGTGCCGTTTGTACAAACCCGGACCCCGAAGAGCTTGCAGGAATAGCAATCTCCGCCTGTGACACCATACGCTCCCTTACGGAATGGGAGCCTCGCTGTGCATTACTAAGCTACTCAACATGCGGCAGTGGCGAAGGTCCATTGGTGGATAAGGTAGTTGAAGCCATAAAAATAGCAAATAAAAAACGTCCCGATCTTGCTATTGACGGCGAGTTTCAATTTGATTCCGCAGTAAATCCAAAAGTTGCCGCAAAAAAAGTAAAGCGTGAAAGTAAAGTTGCCGGAAAAGCAAATATTGTAATATGGCCCGATCTTAATGTCGGCAATGTAGGCGTAAAGCTTGTACAATATATCGGTCATGCAGACGCATACGGTCCTATGCTTCAGGGCTTTGCAAAAATCGTTTGCGATTGTTCAAGGGGTGCTCCCGTTTCCGAAATTGTCGGAAATATTGCTATGAGCTGTGTAAGAGCGCAAAGCATAATTGACGGCTGACGCCACAACTTCAATTGTTTGAATAAGGAGAAAAAATGAAAATATTTTGTATCAATCCCGGATCTACATCTACAAAAATAGGTCTTTTTGAAAATGATACTTGTCTTTTTTCGGCAAATGTTGCTCATGATTCGGCAAAACTTTCAGAGTTTGAAAGCATAAGTGCTCAACTTCCGTACCGTAGGGACACAATAGCAAAATTACTTTTGGAAAATAAAATTGATATTTCCGATGTTGACGCTTTCGTCGGGAGAGGCGGAGGGCTTATGGCGGTTGAGGGCGGAGTATATATCGTCAATTCCGTATTACTTGACCACGCACGGCGCGGAGCAAACGGAGTTCAGCATCCTGCCAATCTTGGGAGCCAGCTTGCTCATGAATTTTCCGAAAAATACAATGTGCCGGCTTTTGTTGTAAATCCTCCGGATACCGATGAACTGTGTGACCTTGCAAGGATAACCGGTATAAAAGGCGTTTATCGCAATGTTCATCTTCATGCGCTTAATCTAAAGGAAACCGCACTGCGCCACTGTGCGGCTGTTGGTAAAAAATATGATGCTTCTAATTTTGTTGTATGCCATATTGGCGGAGGCATATCCGTTTCCGCACATATGCATGGAAAAATGATTGACGGAACCGATATTGTAGGCGGTGAAGGTCCAATGGCTCCAACCCGCTGCGGTGCCGTTCCTGTAGCGGAGCTTTTACGCTATGCGAACGGCAGGGATGTAAAAGAAGTTAAGTCTTTATGCACCCGCACCGGCGGCTTTGTAAGCCATCTTGGAACATCGGATGCAAAAGAGGTTTCCCGTCTGGCATCAGAAGGCAATAAAACTGCCGAAAGAGTTTGGAATGCGATGATATATCAAATCATTAAATATATCGGAGCAATGAGCACCGTGCTAAAAGGCAAAGTAGATGGGATTCTTCTTGGCGGCGGAATGGTACATAATGAAGACCTCGTAAGTCAAATTACAGAAGCATGCTCGTTTATTGCACCCGTATATTCATACCCCGGAGAATTTGAACTTGAGGCAATGGCAGCTGGAGCTATTCGTGTGCTTAACGGCGAAGAGCCGGCAAAAGAATATACCGGTGTTCCTCGTTGGCAGGGGTTTGAGGATTAATTCTATGTCACTTACTAAAAAAAGATGGATCGTTCTTTTCGCCTCGTGTATTATTAATCTTTGTATAGGTTCTCTTTATGCTTGGAGCGTCTTTTCTTCTCCAATGGCTGCTCACCTCTCCTTGCTTTCAACCAATAAAACAGCCGACCTTTCAATCATTTTTACCGTTGCGAACGCAGTCGGTCCCATAACAATGATTTCCGGTGGGTTTATAAATGATAGGCTCGGTCCAAAATGGGCGATTTTTTTCGGAGGACTTCTTTTCGGCTTCGGAATGATTGCTTCCGGCTTTGCCGTAAGCACAGAAATGCTTTTGGTTACATATGGGTTGGGAGTGGGGCTTGGCGTTGGTCTTGTTTATGGATGCACTGTTTCAAACTCGGTAAAGCTTTTTCCGGATAAACGCGGCTTCGCCGGTGGAATAACCACCGCTTCTTACGGAATTAGTTCCGTAATCATCCCTCCTATTGCAAACTTGCTTATCTCGGAGCATGGCATAACTGCTGCGTTCAAAATTTTCGGTGTTACCATGCTTATAATAATTTGCACAGCTGCCTTTTACATTGTTCCCTGCCCAAAAAATTTTTTACCGGATGGGTGGAATCCTCCCGTCGGAACAAGGTCGGCTTTTGCAGAAAAGAATTGGCAAGCAATGCTTAAAGACCCGGTATTTTATATAATGCTGATTATCCTTTGCTGCGGTGCTTTTTCCGGACTTATGATAGTTTCACAAGCATCTCCGCTTGCACAGAGAGCCGTAGGTATGAATACTGCCGCAGCTGCAACGGTTGTTTCTGTTCTTGCTTTATTCAACACTTGCGGGCGAATTATTGCCGGGTTTGTCTATGACAAAATCGGCGCAGTAAAAACAATTCGTAATATTTTTATTATTTCCTTGGCAGGGCTTTGTGCATTATATTTCTGCAATAAAAACATTTTTATTTTCTATTTCGGAATTTGCCTTGTGGGCTTAGCATTCGGCTCCGTTATGGGAACATATCCAGGATTTACTGCTTCGCAATTCGGCACAAAAAACAACAGTGTAAACTACGGAATTATGTTTTGCGGCTTTGCCGTCGCCGGGTATTTCGGTCCGTCAATTATGAGCCGGCTCTATCTAAAAAACAGCAGCTATTCAATTGTATTCATTATTGCCGCCGCACTTTCTGCTTCAGGTTTTTTGCTTACTTTTCTGTTTCAAAAAATTCGGCACTGTCAAAAAACTTGCTTCTAACATATATAAAAAGTGCTTCCGATTTTGGAAGCACTTTTTATATATTCAAATAAACAAACAGCAATCGCCGAAAGAGAAAAACCTGTACTTTTCATCGACGGCAACCTTATATGCATGCATAACATTCTCGTACCCTGCGAAAGCGGAAACAAGCATAATCAGCGTACTCTCCGGCAGGTGGAAATTAGTAATAAGCCCATCAAGCACCTTAAATTCAAAGCCGGGATAAATAAAAATGCTTGTATTATCATCATCCTCACGAACCTCGCCAAATTTTGCGGCAACCGACTCCAATGTACGGCAAGAGGTTGTCCCGACGGCGATTACCCTATGCCCCTCCGCCTTTGTCTTTTTTATAAGTTCTGCCGTTTCTTTTGGGACCATATAGTGCTCGGTATGCATAATATGGTGCTCAAAATCCTCAACTTTTACCGGGCGGAATGTTCCAAGCCCCACATGAAGCGTAACAAACGCAGTATTTATGCCCTTTGCACGGATTTTATCAAGAAGCTCGTTCGTAAAATGCAGCCCCGCCGTAGGTGCCGCCGCCGAACCGACAGGGTCGGAATAAACGGTCTGGTACCGCTCCTTGTCCTCAAGCTTTTCCGTAATGTATGGAGGCAGGGGCATTTGCCCGATAGCGTCGAGCACATTGTAAATATTTCCCTCGTGCTCAAATTTTACGATACGGTTTCCGTCCTCAATTATGTCAATAACTTCCGCCCTTAACATTCCTCCGCCGAATACAAAACGCTTTCCTATTTTTGCGTGTTTTCCCGGTCGGACAAGAATTTCCCATACATCAAGGTCACGCTGATTAAGCAGGAGAAACTCAATGGGAGAATGGGTATCCTCCCTTTCTCCGATAAGGCGTGCCGGAAGAACTCTTGAATCGTTCATAACAAGAAGGTCGCCCGGCTCAAGTTGGTCAACGAGGTCATAAAAATGAAGATGCTCAATTTCGCCGGTTTTTCTGTTAATCTTCATCATACGGGAGTGGTCCCGCTGCTCAACCGGGTGCTGGGCAATAAGTTCCTGCGGGAGGTCAAAGTAGAAATCACTGGTTTTCAAAAAATCACCTTGGTCTTTCGCCGGCTTCTGCCGGTAGTCTTTTTTTGTATTATATTTTTGCTTAGTAACTAATATATTATATTGCATACAAAGCATTATTTCAAGCATTTTATGTTTTAGGGGGCAATAGTTTGAAAAAATACAGCGTTGGAATTATCGGTGCAACCGGAATGGTTGGACAAAGATTTATAACTCTGCTTTCCGCCCATCCATGGTTTGAAATATCGGTTCTCGCCGCTTCTAAAAAGAGTGCCGGAAAACGCTATGAAGAAGCCCTTTGCGGGCGTTGGGCAATGGATTGCAAAATTCCGGACAGGGTAAAAAATATGACGGTTTATGACGCCGAAGAAGACGCTGAAACAATAGCTTCCTCCGTTGATTTTGTCTTTTGCGCCGTAAATCTTGATAAAGAAAGTACACGGGCTTTGGAAGAAAAATATGCAAAGCTGGAATGTCCGGTAATTTCCTGCAACAGTGCGTGCCGCAATATCTCCGATGTTCCTATGATCATTCCGGAAGTAAACCCGGAGCATACAGAAATTATTGCGGCGCAGCGGCGGCGGCTTGGCACAAAGCGAGGATTCATCGCAACAAAATCAAATTGTTCCATACAGAGTTTCGTTCCCGCACTGCACCCATTGCTTAAATTCGGATTAAAAAACATTCTTGTTTGCACCTATCAGGCAATTTCCGGTGCGGGTAAAACATTTTCAACTTGGCCGGAAATGGAGGACAATATAATTCCGTATATTCCCGGAGAGGAAGAAAAAACCGAGCTTGAGCCGCTTAAAATTTGGGGAGAAATCAGTGGCAACAGAATTGTCGAAACGTCTTTTCCCAGCATTTCTTCACAGTGCCTGCGTGTTCCGGTAAGCAACGGTCATACCGCCGCCGTTTTTGTAAATTTTGAACATATACCAAGCGAAAGCGAGATAAAAGAGCTTTGGAAAAGCTTTTCCGGAGAACCGCAAGCTCTTTCCCTGCCATCCGCCCCAAAACAGTTTATCAAATACTTTGACGAACCGGAAAGACCCCAGCTGCGGCTTGACCGCAGCCTTGAGCACGGCATGGGAATATCTGTCGGCAGATTGCGTCCCGACAGCCTCTTTAACTATAAATTCGTGTGTCTTTCTCATAATACGCTTCGCGGAGCGGCAGGCGGGGCGGTCCTTCTTGCGGAGCTTCTTGCGAAAAAAGGATATTTGGAATAACACCAAGAAGTGCCGTGCTCATTTTTGAGCACGAAAACATTTTTTATGCTCAAAACAAATTTATTTTTGGAGGTACATATGAAAGAAACCATTTTTAACGGCTGCTGTGCGGCAACAATAACTCCCATGCGTGCGGACGGCACAGTAGATCTTAAAAAATACGCCGATTTTATCGATTCGCTTATTCAAAGAGGAATAGATGCCGTTGCGGTAAATGCCACCACCGGGGAAAGCGCAACCCTCTCCGATGAAGAGCAATATAACATAATCTGTTGCGCCAAGGATGTAATAAATCGCCGTGTTCCCCTTATTGCCGGCGCAGGCAGCAACAACACAAATCATGCCGCACGCCTCGCCCTGAATGCCCGCAACGCCGGCGCAGACGCTGTTTTGTGCGTTACTCCTTATTACAACAAGGCAAATGAGAAAGGTCTTGTTGCCCACTTTAATTTTATTGCAGAACATGCCGGGATTCCGATAATTCTTTATAATGTTCCCTCCCGCACTGGCGTAAACATTTCACCCGAAGTTTATCGGCAGCTTTGCGAAAACCCTCTTATCCGTGCCGCAAAAGAAGCTTCCGGCAGCATTGCCGGAATTGCCCGCACAAAATCCCTTTGCGGCGACGAACTTGATATTTATGCAGGAAACGACGATTATATTGTTCCTGTTATGAGCCTTGGTGGCAGGGGTGTGATTTCCGTCCTCGGAAATCTTTTACCGGAAGCTGTATGCAAGATGTGTTCTCTTTGTGCTAAAGGGGATTTTTCCTCGGCCGCAAAGCTGCAAATTAAGCTTATGCCCCTTATTGACGCCCTTTTTTGCGATGTTAACCCTATACCGATAAAAGAGGCTCTTTCACTTTCCGGCTTTGATGCAGGTCCGCTGCGCCTTCCTCTTTATCCTCTCTCCGAGGAAAAGCATGAAAAGCTGTGCTCTGTGCTCAAGGATTTCGACATTGTATAAAAGGCGGCTGTTTTTCTTCGTCTTTCGGAAGAAAAGCAGCCGCCTTTTTTGTCTATTTACGCAGCGTAAACACACCGGAGCAATACGACATTTGTTCAAAACACATTTTTGGAAAATGTTCTTTTATCTCATCGAATACAAAATAAATTTCGTCGCCGTCCCATTTGCTTCCGGCATCATTTTCGCATTTTTCCAGTTCACTGCGTGTCATAAAAGCCACATCGCCGATAAGGATTTTTCCGCCATCATTAAGCAGCGGCAAAAGACCGTTTATGAAGTTAATCTTTTGAGCATCGTCGAGATGATGTAACGCATAGGTCGAAACAATAAAATCATATCTGTGCTCAAGAAGCTCCGAACAAAGTCCTTTTGAAAAATCACCCTCATAAAGATGAGCACCGGGCATTTTCTCTGCAGCAATTTCAATCATCCGCCTCGAAAAATCCTGGCCGAAAACGGTGCATCCGTTATCATAAAGCCTTTTTGCAAGAGTGGCAGTACCAAAGCCTATATCAAGCACCTTTGCGTCGCCGTACTCCATGACTTCGCCGAAAATACGGTTCATCACCTTTTTGTACCCGGCAAAGGGATAGACATTTTCTTCGTCGGAAGCACCGACGCTTTTGTCGTAGCCGTCTGCCCAAAGGTCAAAGCCGCTGTTATTCATCATCATCGTAATCCTCATCGTCGTCAGACGCAAGTTCCTCAAAGATTTCTTTCAGGTCGGAAATTCCCTCTCCGGTTTCCGTGCTCGTCCAAATCATTGTAATCTGGTCGGCGCAAGGAATCTCCTCCAAAAAAGCCTCTTCCCTTTTTTTGCGTTCGGATTTGTTCAGCTTATCACATTTGGTAAGAGCAATTATGAAAGGCATTTCGTTGTCTATCATAAAGTTTATCATCTGTATGTCGTCCTTTGTAGGCTCGTGGCGGCTGTCAACAAGCTGAACAACAAGGCGAATGTCTCGGTCGCTCATAAGGTAACCTTCCACAAGATCTGCCCAGCGTTTTTTGTCGCTAAGCGAAACCTTTGCATAGCCATACCCCGGCAAGTCAACAAACTTTACACCTTCAACATCATAGAAATTGACTGTTACGGTTTTACCGGGTTGGCTGGAAACTCTTGCAAGAGCCTTTCTTCCGAAAATTGCATTCATAAGCGATGATTTTCCGACATTGGAGTGTCCGGCAAATGCAAATTCGATGTTTTCATCCTTTGGAAGCTGTTTTGAGGTGCCGTATGCCGCCTCAAAAACCGCTTTGTTATAATTCATAAAGTCCGTCCTTTACTGGATATTGATTACCGCAGGCTTTTTATCTATTATCAATGGGATTTCCGGCGAGAGCAAAGGCTTTTCATGGCTAATTATCGGCTCTGTGGGTTTAATAAGAGCCGCTTTGAGCACAGTTTCCGCATCTGCCGCCGGAACAAATGTCAGTGCGTTCTTTACCACCGGGTCGATATCCTCCAAATCCGGAAGATTATCCTGCGGAATTATCACAGTTTTTACTCCGGCACGGTACGCCGCCATGGTTTTTTCTTTAAGCCCCCCTATTGCAAGCACACGGCCGCGCAGGGTAATTTCACCTGTCATTGCAACCTCACGCCGCACAGGTATACCGGAAAGGGCGGAAACAATAGCAGTGCATAGTGTTACGCCGGCAGAGGGTCCGTCCTTTGGCACTGCGCCCTCCGGCACATGAATGTGAATATCCTTTGTTTTATAAAAATCATGCTCAATTCCATACTTATCGGTACAGGAGCGCACATAGCTTATCGCCGTGCGCGCAGATTCTTTCATAACATCGCCAAGATTTCCGGTAAGTTCAATTTTTCCGTTGCCGTCAAGGATTGCCGCCTCCACCTGGAGCATATCTCCTCCCACCGAAGTCCATGCAAGCCCATTAACAAGTCCAACGGCATTTTCGTTTTGTATTGTTTCCGGCTTAAACTTTTTTGTGCCTAAATATTCGGATATATTAGACGCAGTTATTGTGACCTTTGAGGTTTCTCCCCCAACGATGGCTTTCGCTGCTTTCCGGCAAAGTGCTCCGATTGTGCGTTCGAGATTACGAACGCCCGCTTCTCTTGTGTAGTAATCGAGCACTGCATAAAGTGCATCATCAGAAATTTTAAGTTCCTTTGCAGAAAGCCCGTGGCGTTTCATCTCTTTTTTTACAAGGTGACGCTTTGCTATCTGAAATTTTTCTTCTCTTGTATAAGAGGAAAGCTCTATAACCTCCATACGGTCGAGCAGCGGTTCGGGAACGGTGCTCAAATCGTTTGCGGTAGTAATAAAGAGGATATCGGAAAGGTCAAAAGGAATTTCGATATAATGGTCACGGAAAGCGACATTCTGCTCGGGATCAAGAACCTCCAACATTGCGGAAGCCGGGTCGCCGCGAAAGTCGTTGCCCATTTTATCTATTTCATCGAGCAAAATAAGTGCGTTTTTACTTCCCGCAAGCTTTACTGCATTCATAATTCTTCCCGGCATCGCTCCGATATAGGTCTTTCTGTGACCCCTTATATCAGATTCGTCTTTCATACCGCCAAGGGAAATTCTTGTGTATTTTCTGCCCATTGCGGCGGCGATATCCTTTGCAATTGAGGTTTTTCCGACTCCGGGAGGACCTGCAAGACAGATTATTTGTCCTTTTATGTCCGGTGCAAGCTTTCTTACCGCAAGCAGCTCGAGAATACGCTCTTTTACTTTATCAAGTCCGTAATGGTTCTTGTCAAGCTGTTTTTTTGCCTTATCAAGGTCGATTTTTTCTACCGTTTTTTTATCCCACGGAAGCGCAAGGCAGGTATCCAAATAACCTCTTATAACGCTGGATTCGTGACTGTTTGGCGGCATTTTGAAGAGCCGTTCTGTTTCCTCGATAAGCTTATCGTAAGCTTCTCCGTCAAGATGGAGCTTCTCTATTCTTTCCCGGTATATATCGGCTTCTTCTTGAACATTTTCGCTTTCGCCAAGCTCATCAGTAATGGCTTTAAGCTGTTCCCGTAAATAATATTCACGCTGGTTTTGGTCAACCTGGTCTTTTACTCTTTCAAAAATATCGTGCTCAACGCTTAGAATGTTATTTTCGTTTTCGAGCACGCCTGCAAGCATTTCAAGGCGTTTTACATAGTTTGACTCTTCAAGAATTGCCTGTTTGTCCTCATTATCAATATTGAGATTTCCCGCAAGAAATTCTCCGAGCATAATAGGGTCATCTGCGGTAAGTGCTTTTACCACCATTTCTTTCGGCATTTTTGGAACAAGGTATGTATATTGATTAAACAAATCTTTTACTGTACGCATAAGCGCAGCGCAAAGAATTGATTTCTTTGGCTTTAACGATTTGATTGGGTATTCCCGCACCTGTGCAATAAGGTACGGTTCCTCCGACACCACTTCAACAAGCTTTGCCCGATATTTTCCCTCAACGAGTATGCGCACAGTTTCCTCATCTGTTTTCAGAACCTGACGAACCTCTGCAACAACGCCGATTTTGCTTATACCTTCGGGTTTTATTTCATCCTCTTCAATATTCTTTTGTGCGGAAAGAAATACGGTTCTGTCGCCTTTCATAGCCTCTTCCAAAGCAGCTATGGATTTTTTTCTGCCCACATCAAAATGAAGTATCATATTCGGGAAAAGAACTATTCCCCGCATTGCAATCATAGGAAGCGTTCTTATTTCTAAATCAAGAGTTTCTTTTTCATTTGCCATTTTATCCACCTCCCGGCAGGATTATATAAAAAGCAGCCCCTCCCGGTTACCCAAAAAGGGCTGAAATTTCAATTTTCTGCTGCGGCAATTTCAAGTGGTATATGTTTTTTAAGCGGATTGCGCTCAATCCTTGGTTCGCCGCCGCCGTTTACACATTCCTCACCGATTACAACCGTTTCTACGGTTTCATCGGAAGGTATATCAAACATAAGCTTAGTAAGAGTTTCTTCCATAATCGAGCGAAGTCCTCTTGCTCCGGTTTTTCTGTCGATTGCTTTTTGTGCAACAGCTTCAAGCGCAGCATCGGTAAACAAAAGGTTTACCCCGTCTATTGCAAATATCTTTTGATATTGCTTTACAAGGCTGTTTTTCGGCTCCGTAAGAATTCTTACAAGAGCTTTTTTGTCAAGACTGTCCAAAGTTGTTATAACCGGCAGCCTGCCCACCATTTCCGGAATTATTCCGAATTTTACAAGGTCATGGGGCGTGACCTTTTTGAGAAGCTCCGTGCGCTCTTTTGATTTTTGGCTCATTACATTTGCGCCAAAGCCCATTGCAGAACTTGCTATGCGTTTTTCGATAATTGGCTCGATGCCTTCAAAAGAACCGCCGCAGATAAACAGAATATTGGTTGTGTCAATTTGAATAAATTCCTGCTGCGGGTGCTTTCTTCCTCCCTGCGGCGGAACATTGGAAACCGTTCCCTCAAGCATTTTTAGAAGTGCCTGCTGAACGCCCTCGCCTCCGACATCTCTTGTTATAGACGGATTTTCGGATTTTCTTGTAATCTTATCAATCTCATCAACATAGATAATGCCTCTCTGCGCCGCTTCAACATCAAAATCCGCCGCCTGGATAAGGCGCAGCAAAACATTTTCCGCATCCTCGCCAACATATCCCGCTTCGGTTATTGTGGTTGCGTCCGCAATGGCGAACGGAACGCCAAGCACCCTTGCAAGGGTCTGTGCAAGCAGGGTTTTGCCGGTGCCGGTAGGTCCAAGCAAAAGCACATTGCTTTTCTGAAGCTCGACATCGTCGGTGTCTACTCTGCTTAAAATACGCTTATAGTGATTATAAACCGCAACGCAAAGTATCTTTTTTGCTTCATCTTGCCCTATTACATATTTGTCAAGAACAGCTTTCAGCTCCGCAGGTTTAAGAAGCGTTGCGGGGTCGATTACCGGTTTATTCTTTTGGGTTTTCTTAATCTTTGACCGTGTAAGGGGATCATCCTCTCCCTCATAAATAATGTTCATGCAAAGATCAACACATTCGTCACAAATGCAAACACCGGGACCGCTTATCATTTTATAAACCATATCCTGGGTTTTTCCGCAGAATGAGCAGCGCATTTTGTGCTCGTCTCTATTGGCCATATACTGCCTCCGGATTATGTTAAATTATTCTCTGTGGTCAATAACTTTATCAACAAGACCGTATTCCATGGCTTCCTGTGCGGTCATAAAATTATCCCTATCCGTATCGTGACAGATAACCTCATAGGACTTTCCGGTTTGTTCGGAAAGCATACGGTTCATCTTCTCGCGGATTTTTATAATGTGGTCGGCGTGAATTTTTATATCAGAGGCCTGACCCTGCATTCCGCCAAGAGGCTGGTGAATCATAATCTCGCTGTTCGGAAGAGCAAAACGCTTGCCCTTTGCTCCGGAGCTAAGCAGGAAAGACGCCATAGAAGCAGCCATACCTATACAAATAGTGGAAACATCGCATTTGATGTACTGCATGGTGTCGTAAATTGCCATTCCTGCGGAGATAGATCCGCCCGGGCTGTTGATATATAGGCTTATGTCCTTATCCGGATCCTGCCCCTCAAGATAAAGAAGCTGGGCAACCACAAGGCTTGCGGTTGTATCGTTTACTTCATCGCAAAGCATTATAATTCTGTCGTTAAGCAGTCTTGAAAAAATGTCATAAGAGCGTTCGCCCCTATTTGTCTGCTCAATTACCATCGGCACAAGGCTCATAGGTATATCACTCCTTTTTCCTTTGCGCAAATTGTCGCAAATTGTCTTATTTTACAAAGGACCTCCGGAAATATATTCCGGAGATCCTCCAATACAAACGGTTATATTGCAGTTTCTCCTGAAACCGTGGTCATTTGACGAATCAGTCCATAGAAGGATCTATATCGTCGGTTTTCTTTTTGCGGGTAGCACGCTTTTTGGGGGCTGCTTCCTCGGCGGGAGCGGCTTCTTCGGCTTTAGGTGCCTCCTCTGCCGGCTCTGCTGCTTTTTTCTTTGCGGGAGCACGCTTTTTCTTAGGTGCTTCCTCGGCGGGCTTTTCTTCTGCTGCGCCGTCTACTACCTCGGCTGCGTCACGGACAAGCTTGATTGCCTTTTCAACGCAAAGATCCTGTGCAAGCTCCTCTGCGGGAACTATCTGGCGAATCTGCTCTTCTTTCATCTCATAACGCTCGGCAAGCTTCTTAAATTCCTCGTTCAGCTCTTCTTCTGTCATGGTGATATTTTCGGTCTGTGCAATAGTTTCAAGAGCGAGGCGGATTTTTACCTGACGCTCTGCCTGAGGTCTGAAGCCTGCAAGGAAGGTTTCCTTATCTGCTCCGGTATATTTAAGATACTCATCGAGAGTAAGACCGGACTGTGCAAGCCTATTTTCAAAATCGGAAGCCATATCGTCGATTCTTGCTTCATACATACACTCGGGAATTTCTGCCTCGGTATTTGCAATAAGAACATCAACAAGCTGCTCTTCAACCTGTCTGTCGGTTTCCTCATCGGCTTTTTTCTGGAGGTTCTCCTTGATGCTGGCTTTAAGCTCGCTAAGGGTGTCATATTCGCTTACATCTTTTGCAAACTCATCGTCTGCTTCGGGAAGCTCTTTGCTCTTAATGGCATAAAGTTTGCATTTGAAAACTACCGGTGCGCCTTTAAGCTCCTCGGAAGGATAGTCCTCCGGGAAAGACACATTAACATCAAATTCTTCGCCGACATTGTGTCCGCAAACCTGATCCTCAAATCCGGGAATAAAAGTGCCGGAGCCAAGGGTAAGGTCATAGTGCTCGCCTTTTCCGCCTTCGAATGCTACGCCGTCTTTGAAGCCTTCATAGTCGATTTCGGCAATATCACCGGACTGTGCTGCTCTGCCCTCAACATCAACATATCTTGCATTTCTTTCACGCATACGATTGATTTCGTTTTCGACTTCTTCGTCGGAAACAATTTTTGCGTTTTTGGTAACCTTGATTCCTTTGTAATCTTTTACTTTAACCTCGGGCTTTACAGTCACGGTTGCAGTAAAGGTATATCCGTCCTCGGAACACTCAAGAAGCTCGATTTCCGCACGGTCAACAGGAACGATATCCGCTTTTTTTACAGCCATGTCATAAGCATATCCATAGGTTTCGTTTACGGCGTCCTGATAAAAATATCCTCTTCCATAGGTTTTCTCAAGAAGTGCCTTGGGTGCTTTGCCCTTGCGGAAGCCCGGAACATTAAGCTTTTTGCCTTTTTCTCTTATTGCGGCGTCAACGGCACGGCCGAATTCCTCGGCAGTAACTTTAACGGTAAGCTTTGCTTCGTTTGTTCCGGTTTTTTCAAATTGTGTCAGTTCCATTGTGTTTCCTCCTGATAGATGCTTTTTCAACTGGTATAGTATATCACAGTATCTTTCAAATTACCAGTATAAAATTAAATATTTACAGTTATTTATTAAAAAATTAATAAGAAATTTGTCTATTCAATAGGAAAAAAGTTAAAATTAAGGTGATCTGCAGAAATAAGCTTAAAATTTATGCCCATAATTTCTCCTTCGTTTGCTGCGCTTCTTGCCGCACCGTGAATATGTCCGTAATACACCCGCTTCACATCGTATTTGTGCAACACATCAAAAATGTTCGGCACTACTTCGTTGGCATACACGGGAGGATAATGCAAAAAAACTATTTTTTCCGCATCGGGAAAGCGCAGCGAATCCTGCAAAGAAAGCTCAAGGCGGGCTGCCTCCCTTGCGGAAATTTTCAAATCATGCGCTTCGTTCGGCATAAAAATCCAGCCTCTTGTTCCGCAAAGAGCTTTTCCTTCGCAAAGCACTGAATTATTATGGAGAATACCAATGGTTTTTAATCCTTTTTCCGCAAAGAATTTTTCTGTTTTTGAACGGGTCGTCCACCAATAATCATGATTGCCCTTCATAACAAGCTTTTTTCCCGGCAGTTCTTCAATAAAGCGAAAATCCGGCAGTGCCTCCTCAAGATCTATTCCCCATGAAAAGTCGCCCGGAATTACCACGGTATCCTCCGGAGCAATACATTCGTGCCAGCTTTTTTCGATTTTATTCACATAGTCATACCAGCCCCGAAAGCTATCCATGGGCTTATCCGTACCAAGAGAAAGGTGCAAATCCGCCATAGCCCAAATTGCCACCGGCATAACCTCCTTTGCGTGCTCAAATCATTTTTTGAAAGAAATTATATGCGTTTTTCCAAAATATTTTTTCGAGAATATCTTCCGCAATCCCGTCGGACTTGAGAATCGAATAAAGCTCCGGCATGCTTTCCGCTCCGCCTATGCCGCAAACCAAATCACATCCGTCAAAATCGCTTCCCATTGCTATAATATCCTCGCCGCCAAGATCCAACATATGCTCAATGTGCCGGGCAATATCGTGCACGGAAGCGTTTTCTCCGTTATCATTCAAAAAATATCTATAAAAATTTATTCCCACAATGCCTTTTCGGCGAACCATCTCTGTAAACTGTTCGTCGGTAAGGTTGCGCATATTTCCGCAGACGGAACGCACATTGCTGTGGCTTGCCGCAATCGGAGCGGAAACGGTTTTGAAGACATCATAAACTCCCGCATCGGAAAGATGGGAAATATCTATAACCATTCCCATACGCTCCATTTCACGGATTACATCGAATCCAAAAGGCGTAAGACCCTTTTCCGGGCAAGCCCGACCGCACCCGAGCTCATTAGCTCCGTTCCAAGTAAGAGTCATCATTTTTACGCCGTCATTACAAAGCGTGCTCAAATTTTCGATTTTTCCGCTGAGCACTGCTCCGCCCTCCACAGTAAGCATCGCTGCGGTTTTGCCTGTGCTCACTATTCTGTCTATATCAGCAAAGCTATGTACCTGCTCAAAATATTGAGGAAGCGTTTTTAGCTCCCTTTCAAAATAGTGCTTTGTTATTGTATAATAATTAAATGCGTCATCGCCCCTTATCATATCCGGGCAATAAACGGCAAAGCACTGGCAGTGTTTTTTTATTTTTCTATCTATGGGAAAATGCATATGCAGATGCTTTTCCGTCAAATCACTGCTGTTTTGCATGGCAGTGGTTAATGTATCGCAGTGCAAATCAAAAAAATCCATGAACAGACTCCGTTCCGAATGCATTTTTAATATGTTTGAATTTTTTTACTTTCAGATCGTACTTTCCGTAGATTATTTCAAAAACATCAAATCTTGGGCGTGCGGTAAAGCCCTTTCGCATCTTGTAAAGCATTGCGGCTTTACATATCTTTTTCTGTTTTGAGAAGGTAACCGCCTCCCTTGGGGAATACATACAATCCTCCGCACGGGATTTTACCTCCACAAATGCAATATAGCCGTCTTTTTCGGCAATTATGTCAATTTCACCGAGTTTGGTCGCATAGTTTCTCTCTATGATTTTGTAGCCCTCTTTTTCAAGATAATCTGCCGCAAAATCCTCTCCTATATTGCCTCTGCGCCTGTTTTCCGTAACCAAAAAATCACCTTCAGTGCATTTTCTTCAGAAAAGTAAGCCTATGAAGCTCGCAAGGTCCAAATTCACGCAGTTTTTCATAATGCAGCTTTGTGCCATAGCCCTTATGCTTTGCAAAATCGTATTCGGGATATTTTTTGTCCATCTCATACATAAACCTGTCACGGCTGACCTTTGCAAGAATTGACGCAGCCGCAATGCTTGCGGAAACTGCGTCGCCGTGTATTACACATTCCGCCGGAACATTCAACTCCGGAAGGCGGTTGCCGTCAACAAATACAATGCCCGGAAGAATCGACAAATCCTCGACTGCATTTTTCATCGTTTGCATTGTTGCCGCCAGAATATTTATGTCATCAATAACAAAATTGTCACAACTTTTTATTGAATACGCAATGGCGTGCTCAATTATTTCATCAAAAAGCTTTTCTCTCTTTTTTTCCGAAAGTTTTTTGCTGTCATTAACTCCTTCAATTTCATAATCCTCCGGCAATATAACCGCTGCGGCAAAAACCGGTCCGGCGAGGGGACCTCTTCCCGCCTCGTCAACGCCGCAAATGTATTTATACCCAATCGCACTCTTTTCGTGCTCAAAATCATACAAGCTCATTAGGCATCTCCAAAGTTATGCGCCCGATTTTCCCTCCGCGGAACTCATCAAGAAGCATTGCGGCTGCTCTCTCCGTATCAACATCTCCGCCGGAAACTTTCATTCCTCTCTTTGCACCGATAAGGGAAAGCAGGTCATAAGGTTCAATATCCTCGGTTTCCTCATCGGTAAGCTTATATCTTTCGCATAGAAGCGAATGACATTCCCTGTTAAGCAAATCCGCAAGGCGCATTGCAAGAAGCTCCGTATCAAGGATATCGTCTTTTATTGCTCCGGTAAAGGCAAGGTGCTCTCCTACGGTTTTGTCATCAAATTTTGGCCATAGTACACCGGGCATATCAAGAAGGTCTATTCCCTTTTCAAGTGTCACCCATTGTTTTCCCCTTGTAACGCCGGGTCTGTCCTCTACCTTTGCCCTTTTTCCGCCGGCAACACGGTTTATAAACGACGATTTTCCCACATTTGGGATTCCCACGACCATCATTCGGATAGGCTTGCCCTCCATGCCCTTTGCCGCACGCTTTTCAAGTTCCTTTTTCATAACCTCCCGAATGGTTGGAACAAGCTTATTAAGCCCCTTTCCGCTTCGGCAATCCATAGTTATTGCCTTTATTCCCTTTGAACGGTAATATTCAACCCATTCCGCAGTAAGCTCCTCATTAGCCATATCACACTTATTTAGCACCACCACTCTCGGCTTTCCGCCGACAAGGCTTTTCATCTCGGGATTGCGGCTGGAAGCCGGCACTCTTGCATCGGTTATTTCCACAACAACATCAACAAGCGGAAGATTTGCTTTCATCAGCCTGCGTGTTTTTGCCATATGACCGGGAAACCACTGTATATCAACAGCTTCCATTATATAACCGCCTTCTTTCATTGTATTATCTAAAATATTATACCACTTTTTTATTTACAAAGAAATACTCCCCCAACAAATTTTGTCGGGGGAGTTTTTTGCATTGCTTAAAATTATCTGACTTGTTTAACCTTAGCGGCTTTACCGACTCTGTCACGGAGATAATAGAGTTTAGCTCTTCTTACACGACCATGACGAACAACCTCTACCTTTTCGATAAGGGGGCTGTGAATCGGGAAAACTCTTTCGATTCCGCAACCGTGCGCAACGCGGCGAACGGTGAAAGACTCGGAGATTCCGCCATGCTGTTTTGCAATAACTGCGCCCTCAAAGATCTGGGTTCTGTAATGGTCGCCCTCTTTGATTTTGCAATATACCTTTACGGTATCGCCGATTGCAACAACGGGTTTGTCAGCTCTCAGGCAATCCTGAGCGATAAGCTGAAGTGCATCCATGATTAGTAATCCTCCTTTTTTATTTTTCAGACATTCATACTCACACGGATAGCATCCGATGACAGAGGACTGCCCGCCCGGCATTATTTACAATGCCGTTCCAGTCGCAGGGAATGCGACAGCACCGCCCGCACATACGGACAGCTCTATTATAATAGCACAAGCAAAAATTAAATGCAAGTGTTTTTTGGCTTTTTTCAGCAGAATTCTTCCATTTTGTCATTGTAAACCGCAACCCGCTTTACTTCCACATCTTCGGGAGAAATTCCGCAAAATTCCTTGAAGGCTTGAATAACAAGACCGGGGTTTATATTAAATTCCACTCCCGAAACAAGCCTTGCTTTAAAGCAAAATCTATTATCAAAAAGCTTGAGCTTTGAAAGACGCATTCTGTCCCCCGCTTTAAGGTCAACATCCTCCGCCCCTCGTTTTGTAACCTTTTTTACAAGAACATTTTCACGGGTAAAGCATCTGTACCACTGCGCAAGAACCTCTTCCGGATCATTACATTCTGCCGTAAACGAAATATTATAATCCGCAAAGCGGATTTTTTTTGCATCCATAACGGGCTTTGCAGCCTTATAAGCTCTAAACCCTGTCGGGAGTACCTTGTTCATTTTATCAACAATTTCTTTGTATGACATATGTGTTGCAAGGCGAAAATCGACGGTTTCCGCCCCACTTTCGTATCCGAGAGAGAGTGGCAGTGCAAAAGTCAAATAAAGATGCGGGTTAAATCCCTCTGTATACCAAAAGTCAAGATCCTTGCAGCGGCGAAAAGCTCTTTGAAAGGTTCGCATTGTATCAAGGTGAGAAATGTATTTTGCCGTACCGGTTTTTGTATAAAAAAGCCTTATATCCTCGTACTTATTCTCCGTACTCAAAACATGCGCCCCCTTTCAGGCAATTTGCACCGCAGCCGGAACATTTTTCACGGCAGTTTGGCGTTGTAACACCCTCGTGGGCTTTTTTGTTTTCGTTTATAATAAACCTTTTTGAAACGCCGTAATCAAAAATGTCCCAAGGCATAACCTCATCATAGCTTCTTTGGCGGTTTGCATAAAATTCCGGATCTACGCCGCATTCTTCAAACGCTTCAAGCCATTTATCGTATTTGAAATAGTTATCCCAGCTGTCAAAATTACAGCCTTTTCTCCATGCGGTTTCTATAACTTTTCCAAGACGGCGGTCGCCCCTTGCAAGAACGCCCTCCATAAACGAGCTTTTTACATCGTGCCAGCTCAGTTCGATTTTTTTGCTGCGAACCGTGGATTTTATAAGCTCCTGCTTTCTGTAAAGCTCTTCTCTGGAAGCCTGCGGCTCAAACTCAAAGGGCGTAAACGGCTTTGGAACAAAGTTTGCTATACTTGCGGTTATTTGAAGTGCTTTTCCCTTGGGCTTGTCCTTCATATGATAGTAGAAATCAACAATTCTCTGGAGCAAATCGACAATTCCAACTATATCCTCGTCCGTTTCCGTGGGAAGCCCCATCATAAAATAGAGCTTTACCTTTGTATATCCTCCCTTGAATGCGATTGCGCAGGTACCGAATATTTCTTCCTCTGTAACATTCTTATTTATTACATCACGCAAACGCTGAGTTCCCGCTTCCGCAGCAAAGGTAAGTCCGCTTTTGCGGACCTTGCTTATTTTGAGCATAAGCTCGTCGTTAAAATTATCCACACGCAAAGACGGCACGGCAAGATTGATATGCTCTTTTTCCGTCCATTTAACAAGGTCATCAAGAAGCCCGCTAAGCTCACTGTAATCGCTGGTGCTCAATGAGGTAAGAGAAAGCTCGTCATAGCCTGTGCTGTCACAGAGATCGTGTGCATTTTTTGAGAGCGTGCTCACGCTCTTTTCACGGAGCGGACGGTAAATAAACCCTGCCTGACAAAAACGGCAGCCTCTGATACAGCCCCGCATAAGCTCGAGCATACTTCTGTCGTGAACTATCTCGATAAAGGGCACAATAAAGCTTTCCGGGTAAAAAACTTTATCAAGATCCTTTATGATTCTCTTTTTTATCGGAAGCTTTACTTCACCCTTAGGAACAAACTCTTTTATAGTCCCATCCTCGTTATAATCAACATCAATAAGCGACGGCACATATACGCCGTCTATCTTCGCCGCTTCCGAAAGATATTTTTCCTTGCTCCAACCGTTTCTCTTTGCGTCCTTATAGAGAGCAACCACTTCCGGAAGGACCTCTTCTCCCTCGCCGGGCATAAAGAGGTCGATAAAATCGGCTATCGGCTCCGGATTGCAGGAGCACGGTCCACCGGCCACCACAAGGTTTTTAAGTTCCCTGCGGTTTTCCGCACGGACAGGGATTCCTGCAAGGTCAAGCATATTAAGTATACCGGTATAGGAAAGCTCATATTGCAAAGTAAAGCCGATTATATCAAAATCTTTTACGGAATCTCCGCTTTCAAGTGCAAAAAGCGGCAAGCTGCGTTCTCGCAGAATTTTTTCCATATCCACATCCGGAGCAAATACTCTTTCGCACCAGACCTCTGGGTCATTATTAAGCTCGCTGTAAAGGATTTTCATCCCAAGGTGGCTCATACCCACTTCATAAAGGTCCGGAAAGCAAAAAGCAAAACGCACCGCCACATCATTTTTGTTTTTAACAACGCTGTTCACTTCTCCGCCGGTGTATCTTGCGGGCTTTTGAACAAGCTTTAATATACTGTCGGGAATAGCTGACAAAGCAATTCCTCCTTTCACATACTGTATTAGTATAACATACGGAGAATTGCTTTTTCAATACTTTAGCAGGCTTATAACAGTATAAAATAGCGCAGCGGCAAGATACCAATTACGGGAAAGCATCATTATTGCAAAAATTACCGTTGCTGTTATTATGCCCGATACAAGAAAAACGGATCTGCACATTTTTTTGCAGTTTTCCGGAAATAAACGCTCTGCAAGCTCCATGATTATACTTCCTCCGTCCGTTGACGGAAGCGGAAGAAGCGAAAAAATCCCTATTGCCAAATTAACCGCACAATATATCCTGTTTTCCTGCATCGCAAAAAATACCGCAAGCAGAAGATTTGCGACCGCTCCGACGAAAAAAACGGCTATCCTTTTCCATGTGTTCATAATACCGAACAACCGCATATTTATGCCGAAAACAGAAATCTTAACCTCCGCCGGAGCACCCCCAAAAATAAAAAGTGCCGCAAAATGAGTTGCTTCGTGAATTGCGGAAAAAGCTATTGCGGAAAAAGCTATTCCGCTTTTATCTGCCGCAAGAAACGCCGTGAGTATTGCAAAAAACAGCGGCGATATTTTTACTTTTGTTTTGAGCACGGTAAATTCAATCAAATTTCAAAACACTTTCTTGGGTCAACGGCGTTTCCTCCCGCTATAATTTCAAAATGCAGATGGCTTCCCGTTGCCCAGCCTGTACTGCCCGCTTTGCCGATTGCTTCTCCTGCGGAAACAAATTTTCCAAACCCGGCTGATATTTCCGAAAGGTGGCAGTACCGGGTAAAAAGCGACCTTGAATGCATAATCACTATATAGTTACCGTAAATTTCGTCCGTACCCGTTTCTGTCACGGTTCCCGGCCAAGCAGCATAAATCTCGCTTCCGCTCGGCAGAGCTATGTCTATCCCCGTATGAACCTCCTTTTTGCCGCTTATAGGATTTATTCTATCGCCAAATTCCGATGTAACGCTTTCGCCCTTACACGGCGGACTTGCGGCGCAGGTAAAGAGTATTGGAGAAACCTCTCTTTTTTCCTCATATATACCGTCTATATTGTCCTTTGCAAGCTCCGCAAGATAAATTACTTTATTTATGGCAATGGCGGAAATATCATAAAAATCAGAAAACACACTTATTTCCCGCTCTATCCCAAAAAGCGTGCATATTGCCCCGGCAGTTTTATCCATTGCCTTTGCAAGAGTAGGAAAAACATAAAGCATAATTCCGAAAATGCAGACAAAAACCGCAAGGCGAATAAAGCTCCCGATTACTTTGGCAATCGTTCCTTTTCCTTTATTTATCTCTTCCATATATCCTCCGCAAAAATATTTTTGGCACGGTATAAACAGGCAGCCGTCCTTATTTGACGGCTGCCGCTGTTTTTTTATTCTTTTACTTCAACTATGGATATGTTCTCCACCGGAACAGCGGTTTCCTGAATTATCGCTTCTTTTATTAAAGCCGCTTCGGTATCAAGAAGCCCATCGGTTTGTACCATAACATCGGCGTATTCCCCCGAAATATATACGATGCAGTCGTCAAAGCCCTTTGCCTTTATTATGGATTCTATTTTCGTTTCAAGCTCCATATTTGCCGTTATTTCTTCTGCTTTTTGTATAAGAGAAGCTGTTTGGGTTTCATCATTTTCACCCGAACCGTAGAGATTTTGTATTGTCTGCACAGCCTCATCCCTGGATTGTTGGCGGGAAACTCTTGCTTCGCTGAAATATGAAGCGGCGGTTCCGGTTTCGTTGCCGTCGGAGTTTTTCTCGTTCTTTTTGCCTACAAGTATGGAATCGCCATAGTTCTTTCCTGCCTCTAAAAGCGGATTAAGCCCGCCGGTGGAATAAAGATAATTTACATATACTGCGGCAGAAAGCATAAGTACAAGCGCAGCCGCCGCAATATGGCGTTTTCCGAGCTTAAAGCTGAACTTTTTGTGCTTTATGTTTTTTGCAAAGTCAAAAATCCCTTTCTTTTTCTCTTCGGATACCTCCGGCAATTCCACGCTCTCATAATTCTTAATGCTGGTCATATGTTTATCCTCCTAAAAAATATTTATCTTTTATGCCATTTTGGCAACGCTGACTCTGCTTGAGCCGATTCCGAGAACAGCGCAAACCGCATTTATTATGCTTTCTGTTACCTGCGGTTTATCTCCGCCCTCGCAAATTACAAAAACTCCTCTTACTCCCGATTCTCCAACCTTGGTAACAAGCGGTTCTTCGCCGCTTTTTCCGTCAATTACCGTAGGCTTTTCCTCTGCTGAGATTTGCGCTTCTCCATCCTTTTCCGATTGTTCCTTTTTACTGTCGAAAGCGTAAAAATATTCGTTGGAGGAAGCAAGAGTTATCATCACCTTTGCTTTTCCCGCTCCGTCGATTTTCTCAATCATTTTTTCAAGGCGTTCCTCAAGCTGAAGTTCTCTTTCATATGAGATTTCCGTACCGCCGTATGAAGATTTTTCTGCAACCGGTTTTGTCTTCGGAATCATATCCGAAATAAAAACCAGCGCAATTCCGATAATTCCCAGCAGAAGTACCGCTTTTGTAACCTTTTCTTTGTTCCCAAAAATTTTTTTCAGTCCGGAAAAAGACTTTTTAGCCGTATCCATTGTCATTTTCTCCTTTATATTCAATTTCCGGCAAAAGCCCGGTATGCTCGTAAACCGTGCTTCTTATTTTTTCGGCGTCGGCTTCGTCTGCCGTTATGACAAACCTGCTAATATTTATGCTTCCGTCTTCGGAAATATTAACCTGTGCAAAAATATTGTCAAAATCTATATCCTTTTCTTCAAGAACGGCTTTCGCTTTGTCCTCCAGGGCTTTTTCCGTTTGTTTTGCCGAAAGAGCAAGCAGATCCTCTGTGATGTCGCCGTTTTCATGTTCATCAATATATAAGCTTTCTTCTATACCCGAAAAATTTAAGCTCATAAGCGGAGAAAGCATACTGCAAAGCAAAAAAACACACAGCACGGTTTTGAAAATTCTTTTCTCGCTGCCCTCCGGCAAAAGCATATTCATAACGGCACCGCATATTGCCGCAGCGCAAAGAGCCAAAGCCCAGTTTTTAAGTTCCGCTATAAAGGTCATTTATACGCCGCCCCCGGAAATTATCATTATCGTAACAGAAAATATAAACATTATTGCAGTAAAAGAAACCATCGCAAGCATTATACCCATCACTGCGGAACTTGCGGAAAGCAAAGAGGAAAGTTCACGGTTGTCCAACATTTCGCTTACGGCACTCCCTACGGAAAGGGAAATCCTCCAAACAAACGCACTTATTATCGGAGGAACAAATATAACCGCCGCAGCAACGATTGCATATGCGCCAAGAACATTTTTTGTCATAAGAAGGCAGCTTTTTGCTGCGGAAAGAGCATCGGAAATTGCGCCTCCGACAACCGGAACCGCACTTCCCACAACAAATTTTACCGCTTTTGCTCCGGCACCGTCCGCAGAAGAAGAAACTATGCTTCCTATCCCCATAATTCCCGAAAACAGTGCCGTAGAAGCCCCCATAACCCACACAGCAAAGCTTTTTATACTTTTTGAGATATTACTTATGCTTACCGGAGAAATGCTTCCTGCTGCACACAGAGCCAGATATACGCACATAAGCGGAACCACTACGCTTCCTGCAAGGCGGGCGATAACGGTTGTTGCTCCAAGCATAAGAGTGCGGTATCCCGCCGCAGCCGAAATTCCGCCGGAAGCGGCTATTACCGAAGAATATATAGGAATAAATCCGAGCATAAATTCCGAACAGTCCGTTATAACATCGGCGGCGGCGGAGATTACATTTTTGACCGGTATTATCACCGCTGCAGCAGCAGCCAAAGAACATACCGTGCTGTACACCGTCTTCATCTCTCCGCTTCCGAAATTATTTATAACGCTGCAAACAAGCCCCGCCGCAAGCACCGACAGCACCGCCAAAAACGGTGCTTTTATTTTTTCGGAAAAGCTTTCCGCAATAAGCCCGAGTGCGTTTTCAAAAGAAATATCAGAAAGTGCTTCCGGAGAAATTTCGCCAATACCAAGCGCAGAAAGCACTCTTTTCGCTTCCTCCGGCAATGCGGAAACAACCCCGTTTTCCTTTGCAAAATCAAGCTGTTCGCTTACCGCATCATCGTATGTAAAACCGCAGAGAGCCATAGCAAGAAAAACAGCCGCCGCACAAACAAAAAACTTTTTCATCTTATCTCCAAAATTGCTTTTATTACATCCATAAGCTGAGAAAACAGCGGAAGAGCCGCCGCCAGCACAAGTGCCTTTCCCGCTATTACTACTTTTGCCGCTATCGAGCCTTGTCCGCAATCCTTGCAGGTTTCAGCGGCGGCATTCGTAATCAAACAAATCCCAAGGCATTGCAGCACGATTTTATAGTTCTTTGCATTCACGCCGGAGGCGTCCGCAAAAGCTTCTATTTCCGCAACAATCGTTTCCGTCTTTATTACAATGAATATAAGAAATATAACGCCCGCCGCCACGGAAATTCCAAATGCATATTCTGGCTTATATTGTTTTAGAAGAATTGCCGCTCCCGCTGCCGCTGCGGCAATTCCGGCAACTGTCATAATCTCGTTCATAGTCCAAAAACGGATTTTACCGTATCAAAAAGCGCACTTATTTCTCCTATGAGCATCATGAGCACGACAATAAGCCCGGCGAGGGTTGTCATCATCGCCTGCTCCTCCCTTCCGGAGCGAATGAGCACCTGATTGAGCACGGCAACGATTATTCCTATCGCTGCGATTTTGAAAATCATATCGACATCCATATTTTTCTCCTTTTTTCAAAGCAAGACTGCCGCCGCAAGCATTCCTGCGGCTATTCCGAGGGATTTTGCAAGCTTTGCTTTTTGCATTTCTTCGGGCAAGACTGCATCGTACCGTTTTTCAAGCATTCCGTAGAGGTGGGAAAATCGGTCCGTCTGCTCTTCGGCTGCGGTTTTTCCGAAAGACAAAAAAGCCTCTTCAAGAATTTTATTTGAATAGCCGTCCAAGCAAAACCCGCTTTCCTCAGCCGCTTTTATATCGTAAAGTATTCTTTCGTTTTCACCGCCGGAGAGCAGCATATTTATAAACCTTTCACTGCCCTTGTGCTCAAAAATATACCCCCGCAAAATTTCTGCCATAGTAAGCCTTTCTCCCGCAACGCCCTCTTTGATTGAGCACAAAAGCTCCTGCGCATTTTTTACGCCGTTGAGCACGGAAATATACTTTTTGCTCAAAAGCCTTCCGCAACAGGCAAAAAAGAAAAAGACAAGAACAATACCCACTGTTCTCATTTTATCAGCTCCTCTGCCTTTATTATTTTTTCTATTCCTCCGCCGCTTTTCATAAGCGCAGCCCATTCAAACACGCCGTTTTTTATAAGCATTGAAAGTTCTTTTTTGCCGGAAAGCTCCTCAAAGTTAAGGCAATGCATACTTGCGATTATACCTATGCCGCTTTTCATTGCAAAAAGACTTGCCTCTATTTCCTTTTCTCCGCCGAACTCATCGCAAATAACCGCTTGCGGCGACATTGCCCTCACTGCGCTTATAATCCCGTCGCTTTTACGGTAACCGTTGAGCACCGTCGTGCAGGCTCCTATATCAAACCCGGGCAATCCTCGGTACATTCCCGCAATTTCCATACGCTCGTCCACAACACAGGTACAAATTCCTTTGTTTCCAAGTTGCCTGGCAATATCTCTGAGCACGGTCGTTTTTCCCGAGCACGGCGGTCCGGCAACTAAAAGCCCCGTTTTCCAAAAATCGCCGGTACTGCGAAAAATCTCATCGGAAACGCCTTTTATTTCCCTTGCTATTCGAATATTTAGGGCCGATATATCTTTTACATTTATAATTTTTTCGTTTTCGTAAACCGCCGTACCGCATATTCCGACCCGTATTCCCCCATCTGTGGTTACAAAGCCCTCGCATATATCCTTTTGGTAGGTATGCACGGAATATTTGCAAAGTGCTGCGAAGGTATTTTGTATTTCCTGCGGAGCAAGCCTGTCTTTATCGGAATCCGCCGTACACTCTCCGCCGCTGCGCCCGATAAAAACTCCTTCCTTTTGAAAGTTAAGCCTTATCGGACGGCCTGCCGCAATACGGATTTCTCTTGTTTGTTCCGCAAAATGCTGCGGCATTTTCGCAAGTATAGCTCCAAGGGGCTGTCCGACATTTTTTATTACCGTTTTTATCCCGTCCATTTTGCACGCCTCCGTTTTGATAGATAATATGACGGCGAATACAAAAAAATAACCGCAGCAAAAAAATTTTCACTGCGGTTATTTTTTTATTGTGCCGGTGCTCGCTCAATTTTTGAGCATACTCAAAAATTCTTCTTCACCGATTATTTTTATTCCAAGGCTTTCTGCCTTTGCAAGCTTACTTCCTGCCTTTTCTCCCGCAAGAACAAAGCTCGTCTTTTTTGAAACGGAAGAAGAAACCTTGCCGCCGTTTGCCGTAATTATTCCGGAGGCTTCTTCTCTCGACATTGTAGGAAGCGTGCCGGTCAGCACAAATGTCGCCCCTCCCAATTTATCGGAAACGGTCTTTTTCTCCGCTTCCATAACAACTCCGTACTCATGCAGCCTTTCAATAAGCCTGCGTGATTGCGGAAGCGAAAAATACTCCGTCACTGATTTTGCCATAACCTCGCCAAAGCCGTCTATTGCACATATATCCTCTGCGGAAGCAGCCATGACCGCATCCATCGTTCCGAAATTTTGTGCAAGAGCCTCTGCGGCTTTTTGACCGATATTTCTTATCCCAAGGGCAAACAAAAGCCTTGAAAGCCCCGCTTTCTTCGACTTTTCAATTGAGGTCATAAGATTTGCGGCGGATTTTTCCCCCATTCTTTCTGCCGAGGAAATGTCCTCCGGCTTTACTGAATAAATATCCGCTTGGGATTTAATAATTTTGCGGTCAACAAGCATTGTAAGGACGGCGGGACCCATTCCGTCTATATCCATAGCGTCACGGCTTGCAAAATGTATAAGATTGCGCAAAAGCTGCGCCGGGCAATCCGGATTTTGGCAGCGCAAAACGGCTTCGTCATCCTCTCGTACGGCTTTTGTTCCGCATGCGGGACAAAATTCCGGCAAGTGAAAGGTTCCCTCGTTCGGGCCTTTTTCCGCAAGAGCCACAACCTCCGGGATAATCTCGCCCGCTTTTCTCACAATTATTTTATCGCCGATATTTATGTCCTTTGAATCGATAAAATCCTGATTGTGCAAAACCGCACGGGAAACGCTTGTACCCGCAAGCTGAATCGGCTCAAAAACCGCTGTGGGCGTTATTGCGCCGGTTCTGCCAACCTGCACTTCTATATCAAGCAGGGTAGTTACCTTTTCTTCGGGCGGATATTTGAACGCCACAGCCCATTTTGGATATTTTGCGGTTGCTCCAAGAAGCTCTCTGTCCGCAAGATTGTTAACCTTGATGACCGCTCCGTCAATATCAAAGCTGTAATTGTCCCGGTTTTCGCCGACAAATTTTATGTTATCCACCGCTTCTTCTATACTTTTATAACGATTGTATGAAACGGAAACCGGAAATCCAAGGCTCTTTACAAAGTCGAGGGTCTCGCTATGGGTTGTAAAGGTTTTGCCTTCACATTGCTGAATATTGAAAATAAATATATCCAGTCCCCGCTTTGCGCTGATTTTCGGGTCTTTTTGACGAAGAGAGCCTGCGGCGGCATTGCGGGGATTTTTGAACGGTCTTTCTCCCGCAAGCTCCTGTGCGTCAACAAGCTTTGCAAAGGTTTCCTTTGAAATATACACTTCTCCCCGCAGCTCCAGATAGCTTACCTCCGGGCAATCTATCTTTTTCGGTATGGACTTTATCGTCATAAGATTATGGGTTACATCCTCTCCGACAAAACCGTCGCCGCGGGTGGAGCCCCTCACAAAAACGCCGTTTCTGTACTCAAGCGAAACGGAAAGCCCGTCTATTTTCGGCTCTACAACATATTCCGGCTTTTCGATGACGGTGCGCACACGCTCGTCAAATTCAAAAAGCTCCTCATAGCTGAAAACATCCTGAAGACTTCCCATTTGAACGGCGTGCTGCACCGGTTCAAATTTAAGGGAAGCGGCACCGCCGACCTTTTGTGTCGGCGAATCCGGAGTTTTAAGCTCCGGATATTCTTCCTCCAAATCAAGCAGCTCATGATACAAAAGGTCGTATTCGTAGTCGTCCAGCTCCGGGCTGTCAAGCTCATAATAGAGCCTGCTGTGATAGCGAACAAGATCACGCAGTTCCTGTATTCTTTTTTCCGCAGCTTCTCTTTCCATAAAAAGCTTCCTCCGGCGTTATAAATTCTTTTGTTATTATATCACTTTTTGTGCGGAAAACAAATATTATATATCGTATTTATTTTTGAAAAAGGGGGCGCAAATTCGGTGAGAAAAAAAGCAAAGCCGCCGCTAAAAGGTTTTTTTGCGGTTATTTTCGTATTTGTGCTTATTTTCTGCATAGAATCACTAATCGGTCCGAATATTGAGGTAATTGCCGAGCACCATTGCGCAAACCGTGCGGCGGAAATTATAAATTCCGCCGTGCTCAACGAGCTTGCCTCCGACCGGGAGCTTATCGAAAGTGCCGTAAAAATAAGCCGCTCCGCCGACGGCAAAATAACCTCCGTTACTTCAAGCGGCTACCTTTTCAGCATTATAAAAGAGCGCATTACAAAACAGCTTTTATCCGAATTTTCCGAAACACAGAGCTGCAAAAGCGAGGTTCCTCTCGGTGCGCTTTTCGGAATACCGACTGTTTTTTCTTCCCCGAAAATTCCGGTTTACATCTATGCCTCCGGCGCACCGCAGGCGGATATTTCCGGCGGTCTTGTCACTACCGGAATAAATCAGAGTATATACCGTGTAACGCTTACATACCGTGCAAAAATAACCTCAATTATTGCATTTCACCCTGCAAGCACCGTCGTTGAGGACGAAATTGTCCTTGCGGAAATCGTTTTCAGCGGCGATGTTCCGCAGGTTGTTATAAACAGATAGGACGGCAAAAAGCCCGCCGATAAACCGGCTGGCGTTTTTTCATCATTTTCGGGCAAATTTGATATATTTTTCTGCGATTTTCCGCTTCAAATGCATAAAGTCCTGTTAAAAATAATAAAATTTGCATTCAAAAGTGCAAAATTCTATTGCATGAACTGGAAACTCATGGTATAGTATATATGTAACATTAGGCATTCAATTTTTGTGTTACGGAAAGCAAAAAGACGGAAAACAATTCCGAAAAAAACAATGGAGGAGATAGCTTATGAAAAAATTGCTCAGCTTGCTTCTTGCAGCAATACTTGCCTTTAGCTTGGCGTTGCCTGCATTTGCGGCAGACCCCGCTTCCGGCCAGTACAAAGTAACCTACACCGACCCGTCGGGTCACTTTCAGACAAGGGAGTTTACCGTTAAAGCCGGAGAGAAAGCTCCCGCTTATGATGAGGTAAAGTCTCAGTACGGAAACTCCGTTTTCAGCACCTGGAACTACCGTTATAGAAACATAACGGATCCCACAACGGTAACGGTTAATGAAAATATCACATTCAAAGCTTATTGGGAGAAGCTTCCTGTTCTCACTGCCGAAATCGCCAAGCAGAAATGTATGCTTCGCATCACCGACAATGAGCGTCCCGGCACGGGCTATGATATAAAGAACGGAAAGCTCATTGACGGAACCTACAGTGTAAGCGCACCTGTTTATGACGCGGATAAAAAGGTCGCTTACGCCACCGTCACCATAGCCGCCGCCGACTTCGACAAATATTCCGTAAATCTTGAGGGCGGCGCGGGCGATTATATCTACCATTTTCGTGAGCTTGGCGAATATGCCAAAAACAATACCGACAGCAACGGCAACCTTGTAATTCACCTCAAATCCCAAGGCGTTTATGTCGGAGCCGTGGATCAAAGCCTCGGTCTTCAATTCAGAGAATGGGAAATGGATCCCGCATACTATCCCGACAATGCGCTCCCGCAGCTTCTTCTTGACCGCTTTTACAGAGTCACCTATAAAGACGGCGCAAACGGCGCAGCCTTCGGCGACAGAGTGCTTGAAGCAAAAGAAAACTCTCCCGCTCCCGCCTTCGGCAAGGATCCCACCCGCAAGGGCTACAAGTTCATCGGCTGGGATAATCTTGTTTCCGACAAGGTGACGGAGCATTTGACCTACACCGCACAGTGGGAAGCCAACTCCTACACCGTTAAATACTCTGACGGCATAGGCGGCAAGGCTTTTAAGGATGAAAGCTACATCGTCAGGTACGGCAACCCCACTCCCAAATTCGCCGGTACTATCTATTCTTCCTATGAAATAGAGGGCAAAACTCACATATTCAAAGAATGGCAGCCCGCCGTGGCAGACACCGTCACCGGCGACGCCACCTATGTCGCACAGTGGGAAATCACCGGTCCCAACGTTATCGTTTACCACGGCAACGGCGGCGTCCGCACCAACGGCAGTGATGTCTACTACGATCAAACCTTACACGCCTCCTACCTTGATGTTCTTTCGAACGGCGACATTGGCTTCAATCGTCCCGACTATCGCTTTGCAGGCTGGAACACCAAGGCCGACGGCTCCGGCAAGAGCTATCAGCCCGGAGACATGGTAAGCTTTAGCGGAATAGGGAGTGACGAAACCGTAGACCTCTACGCCATGTGGAAAGCCAATACCTACACCGTTTCCTTTAACTGCAACGGCGGCGAAGCCTGCGCTCCCATCACCGTCACCTACGGCAAAGCCTACGGCAATCTGCCCTTCTGCTTCGTTGACGGTATGCAGAACCTTGGCTGGTATCTCGTTGACGCAGAGGGCAACGTGACCGATACTTCCATCAACGAAAGAACCCCTGTCACCGAGGCGAGAAACCACGAGCTATTCCAGAAGCGCGAAATCAAGAAGCCCACTGTTAAGCTCACCCTCAGCCGCCCGGTTTACAACTACCTTGAGGAGCCCGTAACCATTCAGTCCAGCGGAATTACCGAATATCCCGCTCTCAAGTACAGCTATCAGTGGTACAAGGACGGCACCGCCCTCACCGACGGCAAAATCTACGAAGGCTCCAACACCGCAAACCTCACCCTCAAGCACGACTATGTTTCCTGCTCCGGACTTTACAAGCTCGTTGTGACTATCTCCGTGGCAGACAATTCCGGCATAGTTTCCGCCAACGGAACCGTCACTGCGGAGGCCACCTACGACCTGCTCATCAGAAGAAGCAGCAACATGGTTATATATGACGCAAACGACGGTCAGGGTGGTCCTCTGAACGACTCCGACTACTATGACAAGGCGAACGACCGCTACATCGCAAAGCTCAGAGGCGTTGACGCTATCCCGAACAGTCCCCTTGTCCGCAAAGGCTACCATTTCCTCGGCTGGAACACCAAGGCAGACGGCACCGGCGACAGCTACAAGCCCGGCGATTTCTATGTATTCGACCGCGAGCTTTCCGAGAACGGCGGACTTAGAGTTACCCTCTACGCCATGTGGGAAGCCTGCGCCGACCATCTTGTTGACGTAAAGGTTCTCAAAGCCCCGACCTGCACCGAAAAGGGTCTCAAGCTCTGCCGCTGCAAGGTCTGCGGCGTGGAGTACGAGGTTGAAATGCCCGCCCTCGGACATGACCTTTCCGGTTGGATCTGGAACCGCACCGAGCACTGGAAAAAGTGCAGACGCTGCGGCGAGCTTTTCGAAGTCGACAAGCACACTCTCACCGAGTGGAATGACATTTTCCGCAACGGTGAATTCGTTCCGGAGCATCACTGCGTGGTCTGCGGCTTCAGCGAATGCGCCAGTGTAATCCACATTGACGGCACCAAGAAGCCTCAGGCCGGCGTAGAGGTGAACCCTCCCACCGGTGCGGAAGTCCCCTCCCTCCTGCCCGCACTTGCAGTGCTCGCAGGTGCGGCAGTCCTCCTCCGCAAGAAAAAATAATCCGCACTAAGCACTGACGCCGTAGGATACACGCTGAGTGCCAACGCAAAAAAGCCCGCCGATAAACCGGCGGGCTTTTTGTATAAGACTCCTATTGGTCTGCATTTTTTGTAATCAAAGAGCAAAAGTGTAAGAGCCTTTCATGTCAACTGTTTTTCTCGTAAAGGTACGGTAACAAATTATCTACGGCTTTTTCTAAAATGGCTGCATCAACATTTCCGCACTTTATTTTAGTCATTTTTTGAATTATAAATTCTTTATTTCGGCTATTTTTGTCAAAATCAGTATTAATGATTTTATTACCCTTAAATATTCCCATTGTATTCAGAAAAATTTCAATTTCCTTTTCGTAAAGCCTAACAATTTCTCCTTCGTCCACAGTTGACCCTTCTTTCAAATACATATTGTGGTTGGCTGTATGAGTTTTTAATTAAAATTATTGCTTTATCCATGCAGCTTCGCACAGTTTTACATTACGAAAATAGTATCCAACGCCTTCTCCAGAACCTTCTATAATCCTTGCAGATTTTCTGGTACTTCTATATACCTCCCCTGCCGTTGAACCATTTAGATAAAACGGTCCTATGTAATATTTTACATTATGAGAAGAATATCTACCGGAAGCGTTTTCGTCAAGAGGGTCAGAATATATCATAGAGTCCCAATATTCAAGCTTCCAACTTGTAGTTTCATCCGAATTCCAAACGATAGACGCATTACGCCCAAATGCATATTTACCAATATAATTAAGTGAATCCGGGTTAACCGTAATGGTTGATGCGGACTGCATGTCGTAGAAGCATTCCCTTCCTATTTTTTCACAAGAGGCCGGAATTGTCATTGACGAAATATTTTTGCAGCCGGAAAAAGCATAATCTCCGAACGAAACCACTCCCTCGCAGCCTGTTACCGTTGTCAATGATTTGCAATCAGTAAAGGCGTTATCTTCTATTTTAGTAACACTATCTGCAATTGTTACCGAAGAAAGATTTGACAAATTGCTAAAAGCTCCCTTGCTTATTGTAGATACCGGTTTGCCTTTGTAAACAGCGGGAATAGAAATGCTCGTTGCCCCCGCAGCTTCGCTTCCTGCGGCAACGCTATATGTGTTATCAGTTAACAGTGTAAATACTAAAATTCCATCCGCAGCATCCCCAGTATCGGAATTAACTTTACCAAGGTTTTGCTCCGTTCCGTCGGTGTATGTAACAACAAGCTCGTTGTTTTCATTAAACGCCATGCTTGCGATTCCTCTTCCGGCGTCGCCTTTATCTCCTTTTTCGCCTTTCAGAGATTCAAGCCATTCGGTATATGTGCCGGTGTATTCGGGGTTTGCTTCCTGGTAAAGCTCGAATGCGGATTTGCCGTCGGCACCGTTATCGCCCTTTTCGCCTTTTTCACCTTTGATGTTTCCGAGGGATTTTGTTGTGCCGTCGCTTAATGTTACAACAAGGGTTCCGTCGGTAAGCACATTTACATCGCTGATTCCTACACCGTCGGCACCGTTTGCACCGTCTGCACCTTTTTCGCCCTTTTCACCCTTTGCGCCAACTATAACGCCGAGGTTTGTTGTTGTTCCGTCGGAATAGGTCAGCAATAGCTGCCCCTCCGCATTAAGCTCGGAGCGGGTGATTCCTATGCCGTCCTCGCCTTTGATATTGCCAAGGTCAAGGTTTGCTCCGTTTGTAAGGGAAACATTAAGGTTTCCTTCGTCGGATATGGTAACATTCGCAATACCTACGCCGTCGGAACCGTCCTTGCCCGCTGCGCCGGTTTCGCCTTTTTCACCCTTGTCGCCTTTTTCTCCTTTAATCTTTCCGAGGTTAAGCTCGGTTTCGTCGGAGAATGCGAGCACAAGCTCGCCGTCGGAATTGATTGCTGCGGAGGAAATTCCTCTGCCGTCCTGTCCGTCGGCACCGGCTTCGCCTTTGTCGCCCTTATCGCCTTTTTCTCCCTTTGCTCCGTCGTTTCCGACTACTTTACCAAGATTTGCGGTTTCGCCGTTTGTATAAGTTATAACAAGCTCTCCGACTTCGTTTATTGCCGTTTGAGCAACGCCGTTGCCGTCCTCGCCTGCTGCACCGGTTTCGCCTTTTTCGCCCTTTTCACCCTGTTTGCCGTCTGCTCCGTCCTTTCCGTCCCTGCCGACAACATTTCCAAGGTTTACGGTTTCTCCGTTTGTATAGGTTATAACAAGCTCTCCGGCTTCATTTATTGTCGTTCCTGCAACGCCGTTGCCGTCCTTGCCTGCTGCACCGGTTTCGCCTTTGTCACCTTTATTGCCCTTATCGCCTTTTGCGCCGTCCGCACCCTTGATGTTGCCAAGGTCAAGTGTGGTTCCGTTAGTAAGGGTAATGTTAAGTTTGCCGTCGTTTATAGCGATATTTTCAATTCCTACGCCGTCCTGTCCGGCTGCGCCGGTTTCGCCCTTGTCGCCTTTTTCGCCCTTTGCCCCTACGACAGCTCCGAGATTTGCAACTGTATCGTCGGTATAGGTTACAACAAGTTCGCCAAGGCTGTTGATTTCGGATTTCTTTATACCGATTCCGTTATCGCCTTTTTCGCCCTTATCACCCTTGTCGCCTTTTTCGCCTTGCTCGCCTTTATCGCCCTTTGCACCGGCGGCACCGATAACGCTGCCGACATTGGTACGCTGTCCGTTGGAGAAGGAAATAACAAGCTCGCCTTCGGTATTTATCTCTGCGGAAGCTACGCTTACGCCGTCTTCGCCCTTTTCTCCGTTATCGCCCTTGTCGCCTTTATCGCCTTTATCGCCTTTGGCTCCTGCTGCACCTATAACACTACCAAGGTTTGCTGTTCTTCCGTCCGAATATGTGACCACAAGCTCGCCTTTTGCGTTAACTTCGGCATTGGAAATACCGATTCCGTCTGCGCCGTTCTCTCCGTTGTCGCCTTTATCGCCTTTTGCACCGTCGGCACCGTCTTTACCTATTACATTGCCCAAATTTGCACTTTGCCCATTGGAATATGTAATAACAAGCTCGCCGTTTTCGTTTATTTCGGATTTTGCTATTCCTATTCCGTCCGCTCCGTTTGAACCGACGACCTTATCCAAGTTGATAACGCTTCCGTCCGTAAAAGTCAAAACAAGCTGACCGTCACTGTTTACATTTGCTGCGGATATACTTACGCCGTCCTTGCCGTCTGCACCGTTTTTGCCGTTTACGCCGTCGTGACCGTTGATTCCGTCTTTTCCGTCGGTGCCGTCCTTGCCGTCTTTTCCGTTTCTTCTGTTTTTGCCGTCGGTTCCGGCAGCCTTACCGATATTTATGGTGCTTCCGTCGGAAAGTGAAATAATTAAATCACCCTCGGACGAAAAAGATGCGCTTACCACATTTACCGTTTGGTTAGAAACCGCCGCTGCCGCTGCCGCAGAAAATTCCTCCTCGGTTCCGGAATACCCGCTTTCCTTTGCTAAATCATAAGCGGATTTTCCTTTAAGCGATTCAAGCCACTCCTGAACGGTTCCTTCAAAGCCATACGCTTTTGCAATTTCGTATGCCGACAAACCGTTTTCCACCGTAGCCGACGCTTTAATCGCCCTGCTGTTGAGTACGGCAAATGTTGTTCCGATTGACAGCAATATTACAATAATAACAGCAATAACTGCCATCAAACACTTTTTGCTCTTTTCTTTCACCCTTATTCCTCCAGTCTAATCTTTTTTAATGATTGTTTACAACATAATCACGATTATGTTGTAAACGGCGTTTCGGAAAACCATTTGTATCGGGTGCTGTTACTAAAAAAGAGCGCAAAAAAGCAAGCCTTATCTTGTCGAAAAAAATATCGTCAAATAAGGTTTTATTGTGATGTTTTAATGTCAAAAAAGCGAAAAAAATATGTTTTTTATTGCTGCCATTCTTTACAGTCTTTTGCTGTTGTGCTATAATCTAAATTACAAAGTCGGATATTTTATATCCATGTGCGACCTGTTTACAACATAATCGTGATTATGTTGTAAACGCTCAAAAGTGCCTATATCTATATTATAAGATGCATATTTTCCATTTGACGGCGGTGTTCTGTTCCTGTGGAAATAATATAAATTCTTGTAGTGCTTATGCTGCTGTGGCCAAGCACATCCGCCAGCTTTGCAATATCCTTTTCTGTTTTGTAAAATTCCCTTGCAAACAGATGCCGTAAATTGTGAGGAAACACCTTTTGCGGATTTACGCCCGCTTCTTTACACAGCGACTTCATCTCCCGCCAGATATTTGTGCGGTCAACCGGTTTTCCTGTGCGTGTTATAAAAATCATACCGCTTTTTATTCTCTGCTCCGCCGCATAGCGGAGCAGTTTTTGTTTAAGCTCTCTTACAATAAATACGGACCTTGTTTTTGACTTACAACTTACGATTGCTTCGCCGTGGTTTGCCGCCTCAACCGTAATATACTGCAATTCACTTATCCGTATCCCCGTTCCGCAAATGGTTTGCAAAATCAGATTCAGCCGTTCGTTATGTCTTCTTTTCGCTTCGCAGCAAAGCCTTATGTATTCTGCCTTACTCAGTTCTCTTTCCTCCGGGCAAAAGACTTTTTGCTGCAATTTAAGCGGCTTTACCTTAAGCTCGTACCATCCCAAAGATGTGAAAAAGCAATTTATTCCCGCAAGCATTGAGTTTACGCTTTGCGCCGCATGGCTTTTTTGCAAATATTTTTTGTATGTTATCACCGTTTCCTTGCCTATTTCTCCGCTTCTTGCAAAGCAAATAAAATTTTTTATATCACGAATATATTTTTTAACCGTCGCTTCGCTTTTCTCTTCTAAAACAAGGCATTCCCTGAATTTAGCAAGAAGCGCATTCGATAAAAACCTTTTTTCCATTATGCTTACCTCCGCAGGCATTTCTTCTCCTCATATTTTAGCCAAAGAAAAGCAAAAAGGAAATTGCCGTACCGTATTTTCATCAAAATATATAAAACTTTTTTAGCGGCAAGGTTCGTCGGGCGAACATTAAACCGATAGAGCCTTGACTTTTCGCCTACGCTCTGCCATACTTCTCATACAGTTAAAATAAATTTAAAGCAAGGAGCAAGCTATGAAAAGAACCGAAACTGTTATAATAGCGAATATGTGCATGATATATGACGGCAGCCGTGTGCTCGTTGAAAACAGAACCGACCCAAACTGGCAGGGGTTTGCCTTTCCCGGCGGTCATGTTGAAAAGGGAGAGTCCTTTACCAATGCGGTTATTCGGGAGGTTTTTGAAGAAACAGGGCTTAAAATAAGCTCGCCCACGCTGTGCGGAATCAAGGACTGGATGAACGATGACGGTTCGCGCTATATTGTTCTGCTCTATAAAACAAACAAATTCGAGGGAACGCTCACTTCCTCCGACGAGGGTGAAGTAAGCTGGGCAGAGCGTTCCGAGCTTGACAAAATGCCTCTTGCCTCCGGCATGGATAAAACACTCAAGGTTTTCCTTAATGACGAAATAAGCGAGCAGTTTTTCTACAAAGAAAATGGCGAATGGACAGAAGTCCTAAAATAATCAACCAATAAAAAAGCTCCGTGCTCATAATGAGCACGGAGCTTTTTTCATCTTCTTAAATTATCTGTTTATAACGGTAAACTGCATACTTTCAAGCACATCAAGAGCCTCGTTTCCAAGCTTTTCGTCGTTGCTTGCAACACATTTTGCGTCGATTATAATTTCCGCTTCCGGCTGTGTTGTTTTCAGAAGAATTGCATTTGCAATAACGCAAATGTTGGTTACAACGCCGCAAATCTCAATTTGGTCATAGCCCTTAAAAAGTGCCATTTCCGCAAGATCCATACTTCCGAAAGTGTGCTTTCCTATGGTCATCGCATCCTTACATACTTCCCCGGTTTTCCCGTAGAGCTTCCAGCCCTCCGTTCCGTTTTGGCAGTGCATAATCGGCAGCTTTTTGCCCTCCTGCATATCAAAATACTGGGGACCGTGAGTATCCATTGTATAAACTATATCCGCACCCTCCGCACGGTATTTTTCAACCTTTTCCGCAATAGGTTCGTCAATCAGCTCTGCGGCTTTGAAACCAAGGCTGCCGGTTACAAAATCGTTTTGATAATCTACCACTACAAGAAGCTTTTTCATTGCTGTTTTCTCCTTTTACTTATTAAGAAATTTTTCGACGGCAAAAATATAGTCCTTTGTATTATTTTTGACAACAAAATGATCTCCAAGGATAAAAACAATCTCGCCGTTCGGAATCGATTTTGCTATATACTTGCTTTCTGACTCCTTTATCATATCCTCCGTTCCCACAAGCACAAGAGTAGGAGCAATTATCCGCTCAAGCTCTTCTTTTGTTATGTGAGGTTCGTGCAGCATAAGATAATAGAGTGCTTTTTTGTATTCGTATTTTTTTGAAAAAGCCGAGGCCGCAGAATATATAAAATATGTAAATATCATCGCTATATGAAAACTAATTCTTATACCGGATGGTTTTGTGTTTGCGCCGTTAGCAATAAGCTTTATTACTCTCTCCGGATATTTTGAAGCAAAAATAAGCGCAATATTGCCTCCGTCACTGAAGCCGAGGATATTCGCCTTTTCAATCCGGTGCTCGTCCATAAAATCCTTCAAATCATCGGCAAATTGATAAAGAGAAAAAGGCTTATCTCCCATAGGAGATTCTCCGTGACCCCGAGTATCTATTGCTATGACACGGTAGCTGCCCGAAAAGTGCTTTGCGATTTTTTCAAAAACGGTATGGTCCTCGCCGTTTCCGTGGAGGAGTATAAGAGGTTCCCCGCTGCCTGCTTCTTTATAAAAAAGTTCAATATCCATAAAAATCCCCTGTTATTCGTCAAGCTCTCCGCAAAGATTGACTTCCATAAGTTCTTTTATTTTGCTTTTTGGATAACCGCAGCTGAAAAGATAATACAGCTTTGCAACGGCAGCCTCCGTCGTCATATTTTTTCCGCTTACGGCACCGGCTTTTTTTAGGCAGGAGCTTGCGGCATAGGTTCCGAGGCTTACCGTGCCGGTTGGGCATTGAGAGCAAACCACAACAATAGCACCGTTTTCATAAGCCTTTTGTATAATACGGGTTAGGGCGGCGCAGTAACCCGGCACATTGCCTGCGCCGAATGTTTCGAGCACAACGCCTCTGAGCTTTTTTGTTATTATGTGCTCAAAAAGTTCTATCTGTATTCCCGGGAAAATTTTGAGCACGCCGACGGGTTCTTCGTCAAGCTCCTTGAGCACGCATGGTTTTCCGTTATTTTTCAGCAGCACAGAATCTCTGTATTTTATGTCGATTCCCGCTTCGGCAAGGTGAGGATAGTTCGGCGAATCAAAGGCAATAAAGCTGTCTGCGGACATTTTTATCGCTCTGTTTCCTCGGATAAGCTTCCCCGCAAAATAAAGACAGACCTCAAAAACCTTTCCGGAAGCCGCAATCATCATAGAAGCGATAAGATTGTCCTTTGCATCGCTTCGTATTTCGCAAAGCGGAATCTGCGAACCGGTCAGAATAACCGGCTTAGGCAGGTTTTGAAGAATAAACGAAAGCGCAGAGGCGGTATATGCCATCGTATCCGTTCCGTGGAGCACAACAAAGCCGTCATATTCCTCCATATGGCTGTATATTGTACGCCCGATTTTGTTCCATTCGCTTACCGTAACATCGGAGGAATCCAAAAGCGGCGAAAACTCGATTACATCATATTGAGGAAGCTCCGGCGATGAAAAATCGCTTATCCGTGACATTATATCGGCAAACGGCTCTTTTCCCGGCTGATAGCCGTTTTCCGTGCGCTCCATACCGATCGTTCCGCCGGTATAAATAATACAAATACGCTTCACATTGTCCTCCGTACAACAAACAGGTTTATTGTAAATTATATAATATCATATATTTTCACTTTGGTAAACATATTTATACCTATAAATTTCTTTATTTGCTATTAAATCTATCCTTGCCCCACCAATCGGGAACAAGCTCATCCAAGCGGACAGTGGTTTTCTTTTCGTAATCGGTCAGAATTTCAATTTCTCCGCTGTTCTCGTCAAGCTGCCTCATAAGCTCTCGACAGGCACCGCAGGGCGAACCGACCCCTCCGCTACCCATAACGGCAACTATCTTATCAATTTTGCTTTCTCCGTTGGTAATCATATTTGCGATTGCGTTGCGTTCTGCGCACATTCCAAGGGTGCAGGCGGTATCAATGCAAACGCCGACATAAATATTCCCCGCCTTTGTAACTAAAGCAGCGGCAACGCCGCCGGCATCAACAAACGGCGATATTGAACGGTCGTTTTGAACCTTAATTGCAGCATTGTAGAGTTTATCCCATATATCCATCGTATTTATTCCTCCGTCAATTTATTCAGCAGCCCACGGCAGCCCTCCGAAACGTCTAGCCATGTGGTTTCAAAATCGCCCGTGTACCACGGATCTGCCACATCGCCGGGGCGACTTGTATAATCCATCAAAAGATGTATTTTTCCTTCGGGATCGCCTCCGCAAATGCGGCGCATATCCCGCAGGTTGCCGCCGTCCATTCCGATAAGCAAATCGTATTCGTCATAGTCGCATTTCGTCATTTGGCGGGCGGCGTGCCCCTCGCAGGATATTTTGTGCTCCTCAAGCTTGCGTTTCGCCTGCGGATACACCGGGTTCCCGATTTCCTCCCTGCTCGTGGCGGCGGAGTCAATGCGAAGCTCCGAGCTCAAGCCCGCCTCTTCCGCAAGCCTTTTCATAACAAATTCCGCCATGGGGCTGCGGCAAATGTTGCCGTAGCAAACAAACAATATCTTTTTCATACCGTATTACTCCGAAATATCTTTTACTTTAGTATAACAGCTTACACCCTGCAGGTCGAGAGAATTTTCAATATAAAACAAAATCCCGAATGCTGAGCATTCGGGATTTTCTGGAGGCGACAACCAGATTTGAACTGGTGAATCGAGGTTTTGCAGACCTCTGCCTTACCTCTTGGCTATGTCGCCATATTATTTACGCCCCAAACATTATGTATTGGGGCGTAAATCTGGAGCGGGTTACGAGGCTTGAACTCGCTACCTCGACCTTGGCAAGGTCGCGCTCTACCAGATGAGCTAAACCCGCAAGTGGTGCCTTCGGTCGGAATCGAACCAACGACACGGGGATTTTCAGTCCCCTGCTCTACCAACTGAGCTACAAAGGCATTTCGCCGTATCTCGGCGACGGTGACTATTATACTATGAAAAAACCAAATTGTCAACCTTTTTTTATATTTTGCCGTAAAAATTTTATAACGACTGCCAAATGCCTAATCCACAATACAATATTCCTTAAGAAGCTCTACGGTCTTTTCCCCTATTCCGTCCGCTTTAACAAGCTCATCAAGCTGCACTATCGTTCCGGCTTCTTCCCTATACTTAATAATTGCCTTTGCCGTAGATGGTCCTATACCCGGTATCGTTTGCAGCTGTTCGTATGTTGCGCTGTTTATTCCTATCGGAAAGCCTTCTTCGGAGCTGCCGTAAAGGTCTTCGTCGCTTAAAATATATGAATACTCATCGGGAATATATACCGGTTTTGAAAAAGAAGGCGTATGCGCCACTTGAATCGCAATTATTGCCACAATCATAATAAAGCAAATAATAAGCATTGAAAGAAGCAGCTTATCATCTTTAAGGCGAGGAATTTCTCTGCCTTTTTCTTTTTCATTGCTGCCGGTTTCCTTATTTTCGCCGGTTTCTATATTTCCGCTATTTTCGCCGTTCTCGTCAGTCATACATTTCCTCCAAAAAGCATATAAGGTGCATTATTGCGTCTTCCTCACAGCTTGGCAAAACAATGTCCGCCGCTTCCTTTACCGAATCCTGCGCATTATCTACCGCTGCGCCTATTCCCGCCGATGTAATCATCTCAATATCATTTTCATAGTCGCCAACTGCAACAGAATTTTCAGGCGGGATACCGAGAATTTCGCAAAGGCGGTGCAGGGCTTTACCTTTTGAGTTTTCTTTCGGCAAAATTTCAAGGAAAAACGGACTTGACTGGATTATGCTAACGCTTCGCGGAAAAACCTCTTCGGCAAAAGCACGGATTTCAGGCATATTATTCGGGTCACAGCAAACTATAAATTTATAAAGGTCGTTTGGAACCTCCTCCGGACTGCCTTCAAAAAACTCAAGTTCTCTCTCCGGAATATATTTTTTAAGGTACCGTCCATCCGTCAACAAATTTACAGACGCACCCTGCCGCACAAAATGGCAATCGCACTCCGGAAACTTATCTATAACCTTTTTTGCCGCAAATTTTGCAAATTCGGTTAAATAATTGGGCTCCAGTACCTCATTCTTTTGCCAGTCATAAAAATATCCTCCGTTTATATGTATGGACGGCGCATTTATTATCGAACCGTCCACAACAAGCCTTGCTGCCTCGATAGCACGCCCGGTGGATACTGTAAAGTGTCCGCCCTTGTCAGTAAATCTTTTTATGGCATTGCGATTATTTTCGGAAAGCCCGCTTGCTTCTCTAAGCAGCGTTCCGTCAACATCGGTAACAATAAGAATATCAGAAAGCTTTTCTATCATTAAAGCTCCTCCAGTTTGCTCTCAAAAGCAGTAAAATATTCCGGAAGCGGTGCGGTAAACTCCATATACTCTCCGCTTCGGGGATGAACAAAACCAATCGTGCCTGCGTGCAGGCACTGACCGTGCAGTTGGGTTATTACATTTCCCGGACCGTAAACAGGATCGCCCGCAACCGGGTGACCTATATATGCCATATGCACCCTTATCTGATGGGTACGACCCGTGCGCAGCTTGCACTGTACATGAGTAAACTCCCTATACCGCTTAACCACGGAATAATGGGTTTGCGCACTTCTTCCGTCGTCAATAACAGCCATTTTTTTTCGATCCTTTCGGCTGCGCCCTATTGGTGCATCAATATCTCCTTCATCCGGAAGATTTCCGCCATAAACAATGGTTTGATATATTCTGTTAAGGCTGTGTTCTTTTATCTGTGCAGCAAGGCTTATATGGGCAAAGTCGTTCTTTGCAACAAGCAACAGCCCGCTTGTATCCTTATCTATACGATGAACTATGCCCGGACGCAAAACTCCGTTTATCCCGGAAAGGCTTCCCCTACAATGCCACAAAAGCGCATTTACAAGAGTTCCGTCGTGATTGCCGGGAGCCGGATGAACCACCATTCCCTTCGGCTTATAAACGACCAATAGGTCGTCATCCTCATAATAAATATCAAGAGGAATGTCCTGCGCCTCAACATCAAGGGCAACCGCATCCGGAACCGTAACAAAAACATCTTCCCCGGCTTTGAGTATGCGGCTTTTTGCCGCCTCTTTTTCGCCGACAGAAACTCCCCCGGAGGCGATTACCTTTTGAAGAGCGGAACGGGTAAGATAGTCTATGCTTTCCGCTAGGAACTTATCAAGCCTCGCTCCCTCTGCTTCCTCCGGAACGGTTATAACGATTTTATTCATTGCCGTCACCGTTGCCGAATATCTTTTCTATGTCGGCGTCTATTTCGTCAAGAGCCTTCTGTTTGCTCTCCTGTTCCCGCTTTTCCCGTCTTTCTGCGGCAAAAACCGCTATACAAACCAAAAAAGCCCCCACGGTTATGCACATATCGGCAATATTGAATATGGCAAAATTGATTATGCGCACATCAATAAAGTCCCTTACATAACCAAGGCTTATTCGGTCAATAAGATTGCCTACTCCGCCCGCTATTATAAGAGAAAGCGCAAACAGCTCGAGCTTATCTTTTATTTTTCCGGAAAGATAGAATGCAAGAGCAACAATAAGCATTACGGAAGTTGCGCCTACAAGTATCCAGCGATTATCCGAAAACATACTGAAAGCAACACCTGTATTTTCGGTATATCGGAAGTAAAGAACCTTATCTATTACGGAAATATCCCCGCCAGAAAGCGCAGCCGCCGCCCAGCTTTTTGTAAGCTGGTCTGCTGCAACAAGTACCACGGCAATAATAGTTGTTATAAGCTGAAACATTATGCCTCCTAAAAACAATCGGGCAGAATTACAGAATAATTCCGCCCGTATTGAATAAGCGTTAGCCTACAATTTCGGCGCAGCGTGCGCAAAGAGTCGGATGTTTTTCGCATTTTCCGACGGTGTCGCTGTGTATCCAGCAGCGTTCGCATTTTTCGCCGGGAGCAACCTCGACTTTTACATCAACGCCGTCAAACTCGGATTTTTCCACAGCGACTGCGGAAACGATAAATGCGGAAATAAGGTCGCCCTCAACGGATTTTGCAAAATCGTACCAATCTCTTCCGCAATTAAGAGTAACCTTTGCTTCAAGGGATTTTCCGATAAGCTTTTGCCCTCTTGCTTCTTCAAGGGCTTTGTTTGCAATATCGCGCAGTTCGTCGATTTTCTCCCATTTTTCCATAAATGCCTCATCGGCGGAAACACCGCTCTTTTCCGGCATTTTGTTAAAGAATACGGATTCTGCATCGTCCTTTGCGCTGTGCGGCAGATAACCCCAAATTTCTTCTGCGGTGAAGGAAAGTACCGGCGCAAGATAGAGGGTCATTGAGCGCAGAATGTTATAGATAACAGTCTGTGCCGCACGACGGCTTTCGCTATCCGCTTTTTCAACATAAAGTCTGTCCTTCAGAATATCAAGATAGAAGTTTGAAAGGTCAATTGTGCAAAAATCACGCATAGTGGAATATACAATATGATAATCCAGCTTGTCATATGCCGCTTTGCATTTATCAATTATCTCGTCCATTCTTGCCATTGCCCATTTGTCAATTCCGACAAGCTTTTCTGCCGGAACAGAATCCTTATCCGGATCGAAATCACCAAGGTTTGAAAGAATAAATCTTGCGGTATTTCTGATTTTGCGGTATGCGTCGGAGAGTTGTTTAAGAATATCGTTGGAAATTCTTATATCGGCATGGTAATCGGAGGACGCAACCCAGATACGAAGTATATCTGCGCCGTATTTTTCGGTAACCTCGTCCGGGGACATTCCGTTGCCGAGAGATTTATGCATAGCTTTGCCTTCTCCGTCAACAACCCAACCATGGGTGCAAACAGCTTTGTACGGTGCGCAGCCTTTTGACGCAACGGAGGTAAGAAGCGAGGACTGGAACCAGCCGCGGTATTGATCCGCACCCTCAAGATAAAGGTCGGCAGGCCATCTCAAGCCGTGCTCATCATTACAAACCGCTGCATGAGATACGCCGGAATCAAACCATACATCCATAATATCGGTTTCTTTGGTAAATTCCTTGCATCCGCATTCGCAGGCAAAGCCCTCCGGCAGAATTTCGTTTGCTTCGTATTTATACCATGCGTCGCTTCCCTCTTTTTCATAGAGGTCGGCAATTGCATTTATGCTTGCTTCGTTGATAATCGGTTTGCCGCAATCCTTGCAGTAGAAAATCGGAATAGGAACGCCCCATGTGCGTTGACGGCTTATGCACCAGTCGCTGCGATCCATAACCATTCCTTTAATGCGGTCGCCGCCCCATTCGGGAATCCATTTTACGGTATCAATAGCCTTGCAGGCGTCTTCCTTGAAGCCGTCAACGGAGCAGAACCACTGCTCGGTAGCACGGAAGATTATCGGAGACTTGCATCTCCAGCAGTGCGGATACTGGTGGATTATCTTCTCAACAGCAAAGAGAGCATTAAGCTCCGTAAGCTTTGTAAGGATCGCTTTGTTGGCTTCGGTAGTGGAAAGTCCGCAGAACTCTCCCGCTTCTTTTGTAAGCTTGCCGTCGCCGTCTACGGGAACGATTATCGGAATTTCGGGATAATGATTTACACAGACCTCAAAGTCCTCCACTCCGTGACCAGGAGCCGTATGAACGCAGCCGGTACCGCTTTCAAGGGTTACATGGTCGCCTACGATGACAGGGCTTACTCTATCAATAAACGGATGACGGTATTTGATGTATTCAAGCTCCTTGCCCTTTAGAGAAGCTTCGGAAACGGTGTAATCCGCAATCTTTGCGGCTTTCATTGCGCTTTCAACAAGCTCTTTTGCCATGATATAGTACTCGCCGTTTGCGTGAACGGCAACATACTCGTATTCCGGTCCAAGGCAGATCGCAAGGTTTCCGGGCAAGGTCCATGTTGTGGTTGTCCAGATTACAAAATATGTTTTATCAAGCTCGGTATTGAAAGCGAAAAGCTTTCCGCCGTCATCTTCGACCTTGAATTTTACATAGATAGAGTTGCAGGGGTCTTCCGCATACTCAATTTCCGCTTCCGCAAGGGCGGTTTTACACTCCGGACACCAATAAACCGGCTTTAATCCTTTGTATATAAAATCTTTCTTTGCCATCTCGCCGAAAATACGGATTTGCGCCGCTTCGTGTTTCGGCTGAAGAGTCAGGTAAGGATGCTCGTAATCGCCTATGCTGCCAAGGCGGATAAATTCGCTTCTCTGGACATCAACATAGTGGAGGGCAAATTCCTTGCAGACTTTGCGGAGGTCAAGAGCGGAATTTATATTTTCAACGCCGACTTTTTTCATAGCTTTAAGCTCAATAGGCAAACCGTGCGTGTCCCATCCGGGAATATACGGTGCTTTATAGCCGGTCATATTTTTATATTTAATGATAATATCCTTGAGCACTTTATTAAGAGCGGTGCCCATATGAATATCACCGTTTGCATAAGGAGGGCCATCGTGAAGGACATAGAGCGGAAGACCCTCGTTCTTTTTCATAAGCTTTTGATAAAGTTTTTGTTCCTGCCATTTCTTTATCGTTTCCGGCTCCTTCTGCGGAAGGTTTCCTCTCATGGGAAAGTCGGTTTTCGGCAGATTCATTGTTGCGTTATAGTCCACAGACATTTTTGTTTCGTTATCTCCTGTTAATTATTCTTCTACATCAAGGACGATTCTTTTTGTTTCCGCTTTGGAAACCTCATCAAAGAATTTATCCTCTTCCGGGTCGGCTGCGGCAATCTCGGTTTTCTCTTCGACCGGCTCTTCCGCCGCTTCGGGAGCCTCAGCAGGGACCTCCTCCGGCTGTTCCTCCGGTTTGCTCTCCTCCGCCTCCGGCATAAGGCTTATAAGCTCAAGATGCTGCTTATACATTGCAATAAGGCGTTTTTTGAACTCTGCCGTTTCTTTTTGGAGCATAGCAAGGGTTTCTCTTTCCTTATCTATTTTGCCTTCAGATTCGGAGAACACCTGTTTAACTCTGCCCTCGGCATCGGAAATAATAACCTCTGCTTTTGCCTTGGAATCCCTGATTATGTTGTCGCCAAGCTTTTGTGCGCCGATAAGCACAGTTCTAAGACTGTCTTCGTTTGCACGATATTCTTCAAGCTTTTCGGCGAGGACCTCCATTTTTTCTTCGGCAGCCTCTTTTTCTTCATAAAGTCTTTCATAAGACATGGCTATTTCCGAAAGAAAGCTGTCAACCTCCTCCGGCTTATATCCGCCGAAAGGTGATTTTTCAAATCTTTTGTTTGAAATGTCATTTGGCGTCAACACCGCTGTTCACCCCCGTTTTGGTTTTATAAATAATTTAATTAAAAGAAAACGCCGCTGTTTTCAAGTTCGTCAAGAAGGTCGCCCATAATATTGACATTATAGGGAGTAATTATATATGTGCTGTTTGCAACACGCTTAATTTGTCCGTTGTTTGCATATGCAACACCGCTCAAAAAATCAATAAGCCTTCTGGAAACTTCCTTATTAGTGGACTCCAGATTAAGCACTACCGTATGTTTGGAATTAAGGTGGTCCGCAACGGGTCTTGCATCGTCAAAGCGTTCCGGCTTTACAAGAACGACCTGGAGCTGGGTAGTGGTATGAATATTTACAACCTTGTTTTGCTTTAGGTCGGAAGAAGCGGATTTTCCGAAAATAGAAGTCTTTGCGGAATCGGACTGTTTATCCTCCTCGGTTTCTTCGATTTCCTCGTCCTGAGCAACATCCTCGTCCATGTCGATATCCGTATCCTCGGGTATTCCAAGCATACCTTTAACTTTGTCCATAAATGCCATTTGTTATTTCCTCCTGTGTGTAAAATCTTTCGATTTATAAAACTGATTTTCTCTCACCGAAAAGGCGTCTTCCGACTCTTACGATTGTTGCGCCTTCTTGAACCGCAATCTCATAATCGCCGGACATACCCATCGATAATATACTAATATCTTTATTATCTATTTTTTTGCCCGTAATGTCAACCAAAAGAGCGTGCATTTTTTGAAAATAACCTCTTGTTTCTTCAATTTCTGCCCCAAAACGCCCTATTGTCATAAATCCGCGCAATCTTATATGGCTGAATCTTCCAATTTCTTCGACAATTTGCGGCACTTCTTCATACAAAAAACCGCCCTTGCTCTCCTCTTCGGCAATATTCACCTCAAGAAGAATGTCCATGATTTTGCCGATTGCGGCGCAGCGTTTTTCGATTTCCTCCGCAAGACGAATAGAATCTACGGATTCTATCATATCTACTTTATCTACGATATACTTGACCTTATTGGTTTGCAGCCTTCCGATAAAGTGTATCCTTGCTCTTTTGTCGTAAAATTCATACTTTTCAAGAAGCTCCTGCACCTTGTTTTCTCCAAGAAGAGAGCAGCCCGCCTCTATCGCCTCGTTCACCCGCTCCGGCGTGACGGTTTTAGTCACCGCCATAAGCGTAATCTCTTTTGGGTTCCTGCCGGCGGCTTTTGCCGCCATTACAATGTCTTCTGATATTTCATTCCATGCTTTAGTTACATCAGTCGATAACTTTTCCGGCATAAAGATCACTTCCCGCAGTAAAAACTTCATCAAAGAGCTGGAGCTTTCCGTTTTCGCCCTTGTACCACTTTGCGATTACATAGCCGTTGCCTTCATAGACAACCTCGATTTTTCTGAATTTTACCTCTCCTCTGTCGAGTATAAACACGCCCATATTCTGTTCCCCGTCAAACCTTATTGCGCTTGAAGAAACTCTAAGCCCGCTTGTCGTGCTGAAAACAATATCTGCGCTTACCCTGCGGAGGGATGCCACCTCGGAGGTAAATTTTTCACAAAGCAAAAATACTATTGTATTTTCGCTTGTATCATCCTTTAACACGAAATCCACCTTAAATTTTATGCTCTCGCTTATTCCGTCAAAGTTTACCGCAACGCTTCTTCCTTCGTAAAGGCTCTTTGCCTGCTCGTCATCCATGGAAACAACATAATACCACTTATAATTATCCGCAATTTTTCCGACGGCGGGTTCAACCGTAACAACCTCGGTATTTATAAGTTCTTCAATACCGGCGGCAGTCATCTCCGCCATATTTTCCTTGTTTATGAGATTTTCAAACCCGTCCACCTTTGAAATAAAATAGCCGGTTTTGGGACTTGTTACCGTTTCTGCGGAATCCGCATTTATCTCCTCCGTAAGCTCGCTGCATTCTGCGGAAAGGATTGCAATCCTATCCTCGAATTTATTTTCTTCTCCGGTTATTACCGTCTTCTTATTTATGGCAAGCAAAAGATTGTCCTTCGCCTCGGAAAGCCCGGACAGGTTTGCCTGATTAAGCGCAGCGGCATATTCGGATACGGCAGAACCGATTTGTCCGTTGATAAATTCCATTGTTCCGTAAAGCTGCGATTTTCCGTTGCCCGCCTCTTTAAGCAGTGCGATCTCCTTTTCAAGCTCCGCCACCCGAAGCATCTTTTCAACCGTATCCGAAGATGCATGGGTATATGCCACCGTTCTGTTTTTGAGCACACGCTCTGCGTCTTCATAAACATAGCTTACGCTTCCGCTTGTATAATCGCTTTCGATAAGCGTTTCGCTGCGAACGGCAATTCCTTTTACATGGATGGATTCGCTTACCGAATACTCTGTTGCAACCTCCGTTTGATAGGGATTATAGAAAAATCTCCATGCTTGATAACCTGCATATATGAGGAAGAACACCGACAGTAAAACCGCCAGCAGCTTTGCCATTTTTCCTTTCATTTTTCCTCCAAAAAGTCACTTATTTTCTCAAAAACCGCTTGGTAAAGCGCATTTTTGTTTTCATAGCAGTCGTTATAAAACCAATTTATGTTCCCGTTCCGCCTAAACCATGTGAGCTGTCTTTTTGCATAATGCCTTGTATCTGCTTTAAGCTGCAAAACCGCTTCTTCAATAGTTGCCTTTCCTTCAAAATAGGGATAGAACTCCTTGTATCCGATAGCTTGAGCAGCCGTGCTCACTCCGCCGTGCTCAAAAAGAAGCCTTGCCTCTTCGATAACTCCGTTACTGAGCATTTTGTCAATTCGGTGCTCAACCCTACGGTAAAGCAGCTCTCTGTCTTCAAATCCGGTACCGATATAGCACGCCTTGTAAGGTGCTGGCATCAAATGGGAACGCCGGCGGTGCTCACTCATTGTAACCCCGGTTATTTCAAAGACCTCGATTGCTCTTACAACTCTGACGACATTATTTGGGTGGATTGCCGCAGCGGATTCCGGGTCAATTTGTTCAAGGCGGCTGAAAAGCGCATCGTTCCCGTTTTCTTCTGCATATTCGTAAAGCCGCCTGCGCAGTTTGGCATCGCTCTTTATTTCGGAAAATTCCGTATTTGTGAGTAAAGAATCAACATAAAGCCCCGTTCCGCCGCAGATTACCGGAAGCCTTCCTCTTGTATAAATATCTTTTATTGCAGCGGCGGCATCCTCTACATAGTTTGCAACGGAATAATCCTTATCAATGCTCAAAAAACCTACAAGGTGGTGCGGAACTCCCTGCATTTCCTCCTCGGTTGGCTTTGCCGTACCGACAGAAAGCTCGGAATATATCTGCATGGAATCCGCCGAAACAACCTCGCCGTTAAAACGCTTTGCAATTTCAACGGCAAGCCCGGTTTTGCCGGAAGCTGTCGGACCCACAACCGCTATAACAGGTATTTTTTCTTCCATAAGCCAATCACTGCTGCCTTCCGAACATCTTTTCAAGCTTATTTCTGCTTATACTTACGGAAACGGGTCTTCCGTGAGGACAATACTTTATTTTAGGGTCGTTAAGCAAGGTGTTTACAACCTTTTCAAGCTCAAATTTTGAATTTGTGTCATTTGCCTTTATTGCTGCGCGGCAAGCCATATTTGCATAGAGGTGATCGAGCTTTTCCGGTGTAACATCATTTTTGCAGGCAAGAAAAGAATCTGTAATTTCTCCGATTATACTTTCCGCCTCTTTCGGCTTTACCCAAAAAGGAAGCGAACGAACAATGATGCTTCCCCTACCGAAATCGTCAACAATAAAACCGAGCTTTTCCATTTCCGCACTGTTTTCAACTGCCGCCTCGCACTGCTCGTCGCTCAATGTGCAGGTTATCGGCGAAAGCAGGTATTGGCAGTCAAAAGCCTTTACTCCCGCTTTAAGCTTCTCATAAAGAATCCTCTCATGGGCGGCGTGCTTGTCAATAAATATTATTTCGTCTACGGATTCGAGCAAAATATAGGTCTTAAAAAGTTCTCCTACATATTTCAGCTTTCCGAAGGGCATCTCTTCACCCGTAATATTCCTCGGTATTTCCGGAGCGGGCATTCCCGCCTCTTTTATCACATCAACTCCGTCACGATATTCTTTTGGAAGCTCTGTTCCGCTTTCCATTGCTTCGTCCGCAGCCTTGCGTATTTTATATTGTACTGTATGAGTAATATCGCCGTCTATTCTGTACGGCGTAAGGTTATCATTGTTTCTAAGCTCGTCTTCCATACAGCTTACGACATCATATTTTACATCGTTATCTCGCTTATAACCCGATGTAAAAGAACTGTCTGTAAAGCTGATACGAGGCAGCGTTGTTTGCTGCACGACCTCTTCAAAATGCTTTACGGCTTTGTCATTTTCCTCAACCCTGTTCCAAAAATCCTTGTTTACCTTTTTTGATTCCTCGAGCACCGCCGAAAAATCTTTTGTGCTCAAAGCGGTTTTTACCCCATAGTAAACAAGGTCGAACACCTCTTTTTCGCTGGAAAAGCGCACCTCCATTTTTGCCGGGTGAACATTAACATCAACCGTTTCCGGAGGAATCTCTATATTGAGGACGCATCCGGGGTATTTTCCTACCATGGCGGAGCCTTTGAACGCTTCCTCAAGAGCCACCATAGCCGTTCGTGTTTTTACAAATCTTCTGTTAATGAAGAAATTCTGAAAGCTTCTGCTTGCTTTTGTTGCAGAGGGCTTTGTAACATAGCCCTTCACTTTAACGCCCGGCTTTGTCATGGAAGAATAGTTTACTTCCAATACATTGTTAGCAAACTCTCTACCGTAAACGCAGGAAATAACGGCAAGCATATCTCCGTTGCCGTAAGTGGAAAGCTTATTTTCCCCGTCACGGATAAAGCTGAACTTTACCTCCGGATAAGAAAGCGCAAGCTTATCCATAATCTGAGCAACGGCATTTGCCTCTGAGGTATCTTTTTTAAGGAATTTCTGCCTTGCAGGAGTGTTATAGAACAAATCCCGAACAACTATCGTCGTTCCCTCCGGGCAGCCCGCTTCGGTCGGCTCTCCTATGCTGCAATCCGTTGCTTCACAATGGTAACCTATATTTGCACCCTTTACCCTCGTAAGCATTTCCGTATGGGAAACCGCAGCAATGGAAGCAAGTGCCTCGCCTCTGAAACCAAAGGTGCAAATATGCTCAAGGTCATATTCCGTACCGATTTTGCTTGTTGCATGGCGCAAAAATGCCTTTGGAATATCCTCTTTATCAATTCCGCAGCCGTCATCCGTTACACGGATAAAGGTATTTCCGCCGTTTTTTATCTCAACGGTTATGTTTTTTGCTACCGCATCAACGGAATTTTCCACAAGTTCTTTTACAACGGAGCAGGGTCTGTCCACCACCTCGCCGGCGGCAATAAGCTCCGCAACATGTTTATCCAACACATTTATTCTGGGCATTGTTTCCTCTTTCTGTCAGTTTTTTATGTAGCCTTTAAGTTCATATAACAGGTTAAGAGCCTCTATCGGCGATAAAGTTTCTATATCTGTCTGTTTTAATATTCTTTCAACATCGCTTTGCGGAGAAAAGAGGGTTGTTTGCCCCTCAACATCCTCATGCTGCTGCATTCTTGCAATTTTTTCAACTTCTTTTCCTTCCTCGAGGGCGGCAAGGATTTCTCTTGCTCTTTTTACAACATTATTCGGAATACCGGCAAGCTTTGCCACCTCTATTCCGTAGCTGTCGTCCGCTCCGCCGCTTATTATCCTGCGCAAAAAGATTATATCATCGCCGCGTTTTTTCACGGCAATATTATAGTTCCGTATATTCGGATATGCGGATTCAAGCTCCGTAAGCTCGTGATAATGCGTTGCAAAAAGGGTTTTTGCGCCAAGCTTTTTTCTGTCCGCAATGTGCTCAAGTACCGCATGAGCAATGCTCATCCCGTCAAAGGTACTTGTTCCTCTTCCGATTTCGTCAAGGATAAGCAAGCTTTTTGAGGTTGCATTTTTCAGAATGTTGGCAACCTCGCTCATCTCCACCATAAATGTAGACTGACCCGCAGAAAGATCGTCCGATGCGCCGACTCTTGTATATACGCCGTCCACAACGCCTATGTGCGCTGCCTTTGCCGGAACAAAACAGCCTATCTGCGCCATTATTGTAATAAGGGCAATTTGGCGCATATATGTGGATTTTCCCGCCATATTAGGTCCTGTTATAACGGCAATCTGGTTTTCCCGATTATCGAGTAAAACATCGTTCGGCACAAACGGAGCACCGTGAAGCATACGCTCCACAACAGGGTGGCGTCCCTCGGTTATATCTATTGCATCACTCATATCAACCACCGGGCGGCAATAGTTGTTACGGGCGGAAACCTCCGCAAAGGAACAGATTACATCAAGAGCAGCAACAGCATCGGCGGTTTTTTGCACTCTTTCCACCTGAGTACCGATTTGAGCACGCACCTCTTCAAAAAGTCTTGCTTCGAGCACAAGTATTTTGTCATGAGCACCAAGAACCTTTTCTTCAAGATCCTTCAGCTCCTCGGTAATATATCTCTCTCCGTTTGCAAGAGTTTGTTTTCTGATATATTCCGGAGGAACGAGGCTTTGGTATGACTTTGAAACTTCTATGTAGTAGCCGAAAACATGGTTATATCCTATTTTTAATTTTGGGATTCCCGTGCGTTCCTTCTCTGCAACTTCTATTGCGGTAATTTTGTCCTTTATATTGCTTGCAAGGCTCCTAAGCTCGTCCAATTCTGCATTGTATCCGCCGTTTATAACTCCGCCGTCTTTAAGAGTTGCGGGCGGCTCTTCCTTTATTGCAGCGTCTATAAGCCCTCTTATATCGTCAAGCGGGTCGATTTTTGTACAAATGTCTGCAAGCATAGCCGCTTTTGCTCCGGAAAGAAGTCCTTTCAGCTTAGGCAAATGGGCTGCGCTTGCCGCAAGAGTTTTGTATTCCCTCGGACTTGCGTTTCCGAAAATTATGCGGGTCATCATTCGCTCAAAGTCATGTATTCCGGAAAGCTCCGCAGAAATATCCCCGGCAAGCATAGGATCGTTAATAAGTGCTTCTACCGCATAAAGGCGTTTGTCTATTTTAACCGGATCGAGCAGCGGTCTGTCGATATACGAACGCAAAAGCCGTTTTCCCATAGCGGTATTTGTACGGTCGAGCACCCAAAGCAAGGTTCCCCGCTTTTCCCGTCCCCGCATTGTTTCCGTAAGCTCAAGATTGCGCCTTGCGGAAAGATCCAGCTTCATAAATGCGCCGTCGGAATAAAACTCCACCCCGGAAATCCTTGTTGCTCCGTTTTTTTGTGTTTCGCAGATATAGCGCAAAAGTGCGGAAACACAGCATTCCTCTTCAAGAAACGCAAAGCCGAGTTCCTTTGGACTTTTGTTGTCAAAATGGTCATGAATCGTCTTCTCAACAAGGCTTTTTTCGTATTCCGAGGAATCTATTTGTTCCCCCATACAGTTTATGCGCTCTTTTATAAAAGCACATGCGGTTTTCATATCGAGAAAATCATCGTTAAAAAGAAGCTCGCTGGGCTGATAGCGGCTGATTTCCTCTATTATTCTTGTTTCCGCCTCTTTTTCATTTTCCCCTCCGGTGCACTTAAGTTCTCCGGTCGTAACATCACAAAAGCATATTCCGAAGGATTTTTCACTTACATAAAGACTGCATATATAGTTATTTGTGCTTTCCTCAAGCATGGAGTTTTCGACCACGGTTCCCGGAGTTATAACACGGATAATATCCCTTTTTACAAGCCCTTTTGCCGTTGCCGGGTCCTCCATTTGCTCGCAGATTGCTACCTTATACCCTTTTTTTATAAGTCTTGACACATAGGATTCATAACTGTGATACGGAACTCCGCACATTGGTGCCCGCTCCTCCTGACCACATTCTTTACCCGTCAAAGTAAGCTCCAGTTCTCTCGATGCCGTTTTTGCATCGTCATAAAACATCTCGTAAAAGTCGCCCAAACGGAAGAAAAGTATTGCGTCCTTATTTTTACTTTTTATATCAAAATATTGCTTCATCATTGGAGAAAGCTCCGCCAAAAAAACACCCCCGCCCGGACTGTATATATATTATATTTTAACATAATGCGTAAAAAAGTTCAACAAAAAAGACGGAACATATAAGCATATGTTCCGGTCTTTTTTATTATAAATATTCAGATTTTTCCCGAAAACAGCTTTGGTGCCATTTTCATAAGAATTGCCGCCGCAACCGAGGTGATTATCGCTTCCGGAAGCATATAGGAACCGTTGTAATAAAGCGAATAAACGGGCGAAAGCATTCCAAATTCGTTTGGCCAAAGTGCTTCCCAAATAATCCATCCGGTAATAAAATGGCAAATAAATCTCGCAAAAAATGTTACCCATATTCCCGCAACAATAGCAACAGTTTGGTTTTTTATTGTATTTTTGAACATTCCGGCAAAGCCGATTACCGTATATGCAACAATATAATCAAGCAAAACGATTGCCGCCGCCATAAGTGCAGAGGTTGCATACTGAACATTGTCAACGCCCAGCACAAGCTGAATTAGGCTGTATGCAAATGCGGTAAAAACGCCCCAGCGGCATCCGTATATGTAAGACACCATAACAAGCGGAAGCATTGAACAAAAGGTAACTCCGCCGCCAAACAGCCAAAGTCCGCCGAATTTGAATGCATCAAGGCTAAGCACCGTCCCTATTGCAATCATAACTGCGCTGACCACAAGTTTTTTTAGATTTTCATTTCTGTTTTCCATAACTTCCTCCAAAAATTTTATAAAAAATTGCCGTGGCATAGGAAAATGCCACGGCAAAAAAGCCATGTAACACTCCCTACGCCGGTATTGTCCGGATCAGGTCAAAGGGTTCGGCAAAAAAGCCATCTCAGCCAAAGGCACCCCTGTGCGCTCTATTTTATTTTTATATATTATTTTTCCTCATCGGCGGGATTTTCCGCAACTTCCTTTATTGAAGTAACAAGGCTTGCCAAGGACTGTATTTCGCTTGGAATAATAATTTTTGTTGCTTTTCCGTCCGCTGCTTTCTGGAATGCTTCATAGCTCTTGAGCTTGAGCACTGCCTCGGAGGGGTTTGCTTTATTAAGCAGCTCAATAGAGTCCGCAAAAGCTTTTTGAACGGCAAGGATGGCTTCGGCTTCGCCTTGCGCCTCACGGATTTTTGCTTCTTTAACTGCTTCCGCACGGAGAATTGCAGATTCCTTTTCGCCCTCCGCAATAAGGATTTGGCTCTTTTTCTCACCTTCCGCACGAAGAAGGGTTTCGCGGCGTTCACGCTCCGCCTTCATCTGCTTTTCCATTGCGTCCTGAATTTCCCTCGGCGGAATTATATTTTTAAGCTCAACACGGTTGACCTTTATTCCCCATTTATCCGTTGCGGTATCGAGAATTGATGTTATTTTAACATTGATTACATCACGGCTTGTAAGGGTACTGTCAAGCTCCATTTCACCAATAATATTACGCAGGGTCGTTGCCGTAAGATTTTCAATAGCAGAAAGCGGACGCTCCACACCGTAGGTAAAAAGCTTTGCATCGGTTATCTGGTAGAAAACAACCGTGTCTATCTGCATAGTAACATTATCTTTTGTTATAACCGGCTGCGGCTTAAAATCAACAACCTGCTCCTTGATGGAAACTCTCTTTGAAATTCTGTCGAAAAAGGGCACTTTGAAGTGAAGCCCCGTTTCCCATGTTGCATAGTAGGTTCCAAGGCGTTCTATTACAAAAACCGTAGCCTGTGGAACAATTTTTATGTTTGCCGCAGCAATTACAAGTAAAATAAGAATAAAAAGAAATCCTACAATAAGCCCACCGAATCCTCCAAACGGCATTTTAATTTACCTCCTCAAAGTTTTTGCGCTCCACCACAAGCGTTGCGCCCTCGATTTTCTTTACGGTTACGATTGCTCCCTCGGGAATAAGCTCTCCGTTTTCGGAGCGTGCGCTCCATGTAAGCCCGGAAATAAAAACCTTTCCTCTGCATTCGATATTTTCAATTCCTTCGGTTGCAATTCCTTCCTGCCCGATAAGACCGTCCGCATTGGTGGGTTGCCTTTTTACTCTTATTACTTTTTTGAAGAATGGTCTTGTAAAAGCAAAGCACAAGGCGGAAACAATAAGAAAGACCGTAATCTGCGCCCAAAGAGGAGCGTTAAAGTACGCCGGTATCATTGCTGCAACAGCACCGATTGCAAACCATATGCTGACAAGCGCAACCGTAGCTGCCTCAAATATCCCGAGCACAACGGCTATTGCGAGCCACACAAATACCATCGCTGTTCCTGTCAATACGAACACCTCCCAGCATTATTTTGTATTTATATTTTATCATATTTCGCCGGAGGTTACAACAAAAATTTTTTATCATTCTCAGCTTATGTCATCCGTGTTTTCCCAAGGCTCATCGGATAGAATATCCTGCTCCTCGCAAATATCCATAACACAGTCATATACTGCGGTAACAATATACTTTCCGTTTTCGATTTTTTCGTTTATCTTTTTGGAAATTATCTTCTTATCATCCATTTCCTCAGCCTCCCTTTCTTCAAGAAGCTGAAGAGCACCGCTTTTTGCCTGTTCCGGAGTATATGTAAGGCTTTTTTGCTTTACATCAAAATATGTCGTCTTTATTTCTTTTATCGGCAATCTTACCCATAAAAAATACAGTTCTCTTTCTTCTTTTTCAAATGGAAGTCCCTCGCAGCCACGCCTGCTGCCTATCGGGATTATCGAACCCAAAACAGAAAGCTCCTTCTGAATTTTTTTTACTTCATCTGCGGCGGTTATTGTCTGTTCAAGGGGAAATTCAACAGTTATTTCGTAGTCCGTTTCCGCCATAATTTTCGCTCTTGAGTGTTTAAGGGTAAGCTTTCCGTGGCGGTCCTCAAATGCTGCGCTGACAAGCAAATCTCCCTTCATAACCGCATCGCCGGGCTTTACCATCCCTTGTCCGTCAAATACGCTCACCTCTCTGATAACTCCGTACTTTGATGCCACAATATTTACCGGTTTGTCGTCGTCATATTTCATCTCCGTTTCTTTCTTTATCTCCGTAACTATTACATTTGCGCAACAACCTTGTATATTTACTGCCGCCCATGCAATTTCTCTGTTATCGTTAAGAATTTTCCATTCCACTGCCCTCTCATCGTGGGATTTTCGTAGGGTTCCTGTTCTAACGCCCGCACTTGCAAGAGAGTTCATTATATTTTCCGTAGGCACGGTGCTGTTGCCGGAAATATTTATTTCCCATATAAACATATTCAAAAAGAGAACCGCACCTGCAACAAAAACTGCGCCTGCGGCAAGCCCAACTTTATCTTTATGCCGTTTAAGCCAAAAATAAGCCCCGTGCTTCTTTTTAATACGAAGTCTAATTCCGAATTTTTTTGCCGGGCGGCGGAGCTTTTTATAATCCTGCGCCAAAACAGTGCCTTTTATCGCATAGCCCTCCTTATATGGAAAAAGAATTTCTATTCCGTTTTCCGCCGCCCAGGTAAGCATTTGCTCGCAAAAGGCACCCTCCGCACAAAAATCAACATAGCTTACAAGCTGTCTTATCCCTCTTATTATAAGCATTTTTGCACCTCTTCAGTCAAATTCCACATTGTTTATATCCCCGCTTATCGTAATTTCATCCGCCGTATAGGACTCTATACGAAGCCTGCTTCCTAAAAAGGTTACCTCGTGCTCACAGCATTTTATTTTGAGCACAGTATCTTCAAGCTTGAGCACATCGCATTTTCCGGTGAGCACAACTTCTTTTCCCGAATGTATTTCAACAAAAAATCCGCTTGTTATACCGCTTGGGATATCAAGCGATTTTCCTATGTTTATATATTTTTTTCGTCTAACCGCCATATGATGTCATCCTTTCCCGCAAAGCTTCGAGTGCTCTTTTTTCTATTCTGCTTACATAGGAGCGGGATATTCCGAGGCGTTTTGCAACCTCTCTTTGGGTATAGGCTTTTCTACCCTCAAGCCCATAGCGCAAATAAATTATTTCCTTTTCCCTTTCCGAAAGTGCCTCGTCTATTGTTCGGTAAAGTTTTTCGTCACGCAGTTTATCCTCTATGTCCTCCGTAACGGAATGTTCGTCCGCCATAATATCCATGAGCGAAAGAGTGTTTCCGTCTTTATCGGAATCAATGGGATCCGTAAAAGATATATCCTGAGCATACTTCTTTTTATTGCGAAAATACATTAGTATCTCATTTTCTATGCAGCGTGAAGCATATGTTGCAAAGCGTGTTCCTTTTTTATAGTTGAATGTGGAAACCGCCTTTATAAGCCCTATTGTTCCTATTGAAATAAGGTCGTCCTGTTCCGATGAGTTTCCGTAGTATTTTTTTATTATATGCGCAACAAGCCGCAAATTGTGCTCTATAAGCCTCGCACGGGCTTCTTTATCCCCCGCTGACATTTTTTCAAAGCAGTCATGCTCTTCCTTTGCGGAAAGCGGCTGCGGAAAAGAGCTTGCCGCAGTTACATGAAGTGCAAAAATTATTATTCCCGAAAGTATTCCAAGCAGAAACAGATAATCCATAACAAATCCCTCCAAAGCCTTTTTAAGGTATATGCTAAAAACAAAAAATCCTTGCATGTACAAATTTATATAGTCAAACAGATTGTTTTTTACCGATGTGGGTGTTATAATGTTAGGTCAGTAGAACTTTTTTTGTCGAACGGAGGAACTGATGACAACTTTTATCACCCTTTTTATTCCGCTTGTAGGAACTGCGCTTGGTTCTGCAATGGTTTTCTTTTTGAAAGGCAAAATTTCCCCCAGAACCGAAAAATCACTGCTTGGGTTTGCCGCCGGAGTTATGATTGCCGCTTCCGTATGGTCGCTGCTTATACCGTCCATTGATATGGCAACCGCCCAAGGAATTATACCCTGGCTTCCCGCAGCCGTAGGATTTCTTTGCGGTATCGGATTTTTACTTCTCCTTGATGAGCTTATCCCACATCTGCACCTTGGCAGCAGCAAGCCCGAAGGCTTGCCCGCAAAGCTTCCAAAATGCACAATGATGCTTTTCGCCGTTATGCTGCACAATATTCCCGAAGGTATGACCACGGGCGTTGCGCTTGCAGGTTCTGCTTCCGAGGAAGCCGGCATAAGTGCTGCGGCAGCACTTGCTTTAGCAATAGGAATAGCTTTGCAAAACTTTCCGGAGGGCGCAATTGTATCTATGCCTCTTTGCAGCGAGGGCATGAGCCGCACCAAAGCTTTTTGGCTTGGAACGCTTTCCGGTGCAGTGGAACCCATAGCCGGATTTTTGACAATGCTTTTCGCCGCAAAGGTAACTGCACTTTTACCATACCTTCTTTCTTTTGCGGCAGGTGCAATGATTTATGTTGTTGTGGAAGAGTTGGTTCCGGATGCGCAGTCCGGTGAACACAGCAATGCGGGAACAATTACTACCGCAATCGGGTTTGTGGTAATGATGGTACTTGATGTTGCTTTAGGATAAAACAATAAGCAAAATCCCCTCCTTAATCGGTTTTAAGGAGGGGATTTTTTCTGTAAAGCTGTTTACATTTACACAAAGCAAAAAGCTGCCCGGCTGTGTTCCAACCGTGCAGCTTTTTATTAGTTTTATTAAAATGCGCCGAATACCCACATAGAGAAAAACGCTATTCCAAGAAGGATAAGTATTGACGGCAGCACCAAAACAAAAAATGCCGTACCTATCATCAAAAGCTTATCCGTAAACGAAACTTGCTCCTGCTCCAAGCGATCACGAAAATCCTGCTCCATTTCCGGAGTTGATTTTTTAAGACGCTTAAAAATTCTTGGACTTTTCAGGAAAAGAAAATCTTTCACTGGTTATTTTCCTCTTCATGGAAAGACTTTACTGCCATTTTCGGAATGTCGAAAAGATAATTTCCGTTTTCGTCAAGCTTCTTTTCAGCAAAGTGGCAAGCCACAAAATGACCGGGCTCAATTTCACGAAGCTCCGGAGTTACACGCTTACATTTTTCACAAGCCATAAAGCAGCGGGTGTGGAATTTGCAGCCGGACGGAGGCTTGATCGGGCTGGGTATATTACCCTCAAGCAAGATTCTTTCTTTCTGGGCAACATCGGGGTCGGTGCTCGGAATAGAAGAAAGAAGCGCAACGGTATAAGGATGGCGAGGATCGCCGAATATTGTGTCAGTATCCGCAAGCTCCACAACACTTCCAAGATACATTACGCAAATTCTGTCGGAAATATAACGAACAACGGAAAGGTCATGAGAAATGAACATATAAGTAAGGTTCTCTTTCTCTTTAAGCTCCAAAAGCAGGTTAATAATCTGCGACTGAATAGAAACATCAAGTGCGGAAACGCACTCATCGCAAACAACAAACTTAGGATGAACCGCAAGTGCTCTTGCAATGGAAATTCTCTGACGCTGACCGCCGGAGAACTGGTGCGGATAACGATAAAGCATATACTCCTGAAGTCCGCATTTTACCATTGTATCAACTATATGCTGGCGCATTTTTTCGGAACCGTGTTTATAGAATTTGTGGGTAACAAGTCCCTCTTCTATAATCTGACCGATTGTAAACCTTGGGTTAAGGCTGGAATAAGGATCCTGGAAAATTATCTGAAGATCCTTACGGAGAATGCGCATTTCATCATAGCTGAGGCGGGCAAGATCTATTCCGTCATCAAGGCAAGCCTCATATTTCTGGAATTCTTCATTATCTGCATATGCCGCCTTTACTGCTGCAAGCTCTTCTTTAAGACCGGCGGCAACATTGTCATAGCCCTTAAGCTCTTCCTCTATCTTTGCATATTCAGCATTAACCTTTGAAAGATCTGCTTTTGATTTCTCGTTTGTGTCGGCATCTTCTTCGTCGGAATTTTTTTCGAGATCAAGATCGTGAAGCTTTTCAAGAAGCTTACTGCGTTTTGCATTGTTTTCATAAATGCGAAGAAGGAGTTCAAGACCCTTTTTGTCATCAACGGCATAAAAACCGCCTACAACCTTTACTGCGTCGTTAAGATATGTTTGTTCGTCGCATTTTGCAAGGTTCCTGTCCTGAAGAAGGTAGAAATCTGCGTTGTCTTCTCCGCCGGTTTCTTCAATCTTTTTGCTGAGCTCCTCGGTTTTTTGATGTGCTTTTTTGACTTTTTCACGATATTTATCAAGATGAGTAATGGTTTCTTTAACATATTTAGGAGCCATATCATCAAGGGTAATTCCATAATAAATGGTATTACCTGCGGTTTGGGGATAGAGCTGAAGCAGAACACGACCGAGAGTAGATTTTCCGCAGCCGGATTCTCCGACTACACCAAGAGTTTCGCCCTCATAAATATCAATGGAAATATCCTCATTTGCACGGACATAAAGCTGATTTTTTTGGAATACGGAGGATTTTGCGACCGGGAAGTACTTTTTCAAATTAGTAATTGACAGTAATTTTTTTGTGCTCTTCACTTTGTCTCTCCTCCTTATCGGGATAAAAACATCTTATGAAGTGTTCACCGCCAAAATCAACCAGCGGAGGCTCTTCTTCAATGCATTTCTTGGTGCAATATTTGCAGCGAGGCGCAAACTTGCAGCCCTTCGGCAATGCCAACGGGTGCGGCACAACGCCGGGAATAGGCTCTATTTTGTTTCTCTCGCCGGAAATCTTCGGGATTGAAAGCATAAGACCCTCGGTATAGGGGTGGCTCATTCTCTCGTTTGTGAAAATGCTTCTTGCAGTAGCTTTTTCAACAACCTGTCCGCAATACATAACCGCAACATCGTCCGCCATTTCATTAATAACGCCAAGGTTGTGAGTTATAAAGATAATCGAGGTTCCCTTCTCCCTTTGAAGGTCATTCATCAGCTTGAGTATCTGTGCCTGAATAGTAACATCAAGAGCGGTTGTGGGTTCATCGGCAATAAGGATTTTCGGTTTGCAGGCAAGAGCCATTGCAATCATAACACGCTGACGCATACCGCCTGAAAGCTGATGAGGATACTGCTTCAAAACCGCTTCCGGGTTAGGAATCTGTACATCGTAAAGCATTTTAAGCGCATTTTTACTTGCCTCTTTTTTGTCCATGCCTTGATGGATCATAAACGGCTCACTAAGCTGCTTTTCAACAGTAAAAACAGGGTTAAGAGAGGTCATCGGCTCCTGGAAAATGACAGAAATCGCATTTCCTCTTATGCTGTACATTTCTTCGATGGGGAGCTTTGTAAGCTCCTTTCCTTCAAAGTAAATCTCGCCGGATTCAATATATCCGTTTGCATCAAGCAAACGAAGAATGCTCATTGCAGAAACGGATTTGCCGGAGCCGGATTCGCCGACAATACCAATGGTTTTTCCCGGCTCAAGGCTGTAAGAAACATCGTTTACCGCCTTAACAATACCTTTTTTTGTCTTGAAATATGTGTGGAGGTTCTTTACCTCAAGTAATGGCATAGCTTCTCCTCCCTTATTTATCAATGTTAGACTTCGGATCCATTACATCACGAAGAGCATCACCAACGATGTTGATGCAAATAGTGGTAATTGCAAGGAATATTGAAGTGAACAGCCACTGCCACCAATAGTTCTTGATGATAGTTGCGTTTCTTGCTGCATTAAGCATATTGCCCCAAGTAGGTCTTGGATAAGTTACGCCGAATCCGAGGTAAGACAAAGAGGACTCCGTAAGCATACAGCCGGCAAAGTCGAGAGTAAGGCTTACGAGGATAACGGAAATAACATTGGGAAGAATGTGCTTAAATGCAATTCTGCTTTCCTTAACGCCCATAGACTGTGCCGCAACAACATATTCATTTTCTCTGGTAACAAGCACCTGACCGCGAACGAGTCTTGCAAGGCTTGGCCAAGTAAGGACGCCGAGTATGCACATAATTATAAATATACGCATGTCTTGGCTTATCGTCATCTGCGTCATAACAGAAGAAAGGATAAGTGCGAAAGGAAGGAACGGAATTGCATTGAAGATTTCGGTTACACGCATGAGGATGATATCCACCTTGCCGCCGAAATAACCGGAAACGCATCCTATAATAATGCCGATTATAGAAGAAATAATAACAGCAACAGCACCGATGGTCATAGTCATCTTACCGCCGTTGATAATTCTTTGGAAAATATCAGCACCATAGCCATCGGTACCAAAGATATAGCCGCTGAGTCCCCAGTTCTTCAAAAGCTTTCCGTTTGCATCAACAGCATAGTTCTGGAATGCACAGCCAAAAACACTGGAAACATTTTTAACCTTCGTACCGGGCGCATCGCACTCACCAAAGGTATTGGTACCCCAAGAATATACATTTCCGTTATTGGTAAGACCGGTATAGTGATGTGTACCCGCATCTACCTGCACATAATATTCACCGTCGGCCAAAGTTGGTGCCGGAGTGCTATTAAGACCAAAGTCACCTGCAAAGCAAACGGAATTATCATCAAGCTGAAGACAGATGTTATCGCTGCCGGCGTAAATGCCGATAATTTTGCGTTTGCCAAGGTAATCCTTGATTGCACTGGTGGAGGTGCTCATGTTTGACCTTACTTGCGCGAACAAGCCTCTGGTACCGGTATAAACGCTCTTGCCCTCTTTCGGGATACCTACGATATAATTAAGAGTAAAGTCTATATCAACAAGGTTATCTCTTTCAACAAATTTGTCGATATTTGCGTATGCAAGCTTGTTGCCCCAAATATAGAGGGTTCCGTCATTCATAAGAATGGCTGTACACTGATATGCACATTCAAAACGCTTGATGTTATTTACATCAATAGTCAAATCATCCGGCATATAAATAATGTTCGGAAAATCCTCGCGGGTTTTGCCTTCCGGAACCGGACCGTACTGACCCAGTCTGTTGTTGCCCCAACCGTATACCTTGCCGTTCTCATCAATAGCAATGATATGGTCGATACCCGCCGCAACACGGACAATTTTTGCCTTCTGAACTTCTTCGGGAATATTTTTGACATCATAACCGGTGGTTCCAAGCTTGGTTGCGCCCCAAACATAAACCTTACCGGAATTAGAAAGACCTACGCTGAATGCGCCGTAGCTGTCTATCTCTTTGATGTCGTTTTTAAGTTCGGAAGGAACACTCATCATATTAAGACAAGGCTGAATATTCTTTTGAGTTGCCTCGGTATAGGAATCGCTGTAATTCTTCATAAACAGCGGTCCGATAAATACTACAAGGAACATACAAATTACTACGCAAAGCGCACCAACGGCAAGCTTTCTCTCCATAAAATTGCGGAGAATCTGTTTGCCGGGGCTTACAATCTCTTCAACATCGTTTATATTATTGTTTTCTTCCTGTTCTTTAGCGAATTCCTTGCTGCCGCCCATAAACATACGCCGAAACCAGCCACCGATAACCTGGAAGAAGTTCTTATTTTTATACATATTTCATTCTCCTCCCCTGTTATTTGTTTACGCGGACTCTCGGGTCTACCATACCATAGATAATATCTATTACAAGGTTGCCAAAGAGGGACATGAAAACATAAAATACCTGAATAAACATGATTACATCAAAGTCGGCCGTCATAAGCGACTGAATCATGAGCTTGCCCATGCCGTTAAGAGCAAAAATACTCTCAATTACGATAGAACCGGAGAAAATGCTGAGGAACCAGCCAACTACAAGGGTTACTATCGGGATAAGGGCGTTTCTCCATGCGTGAGAATAGATAACTGCCTTTTCACGAAGACCTTTTGCTCTTGCGGTTTTAATGCAGTCAAGAGAAAGAGCTTCAATCATAGAGGCACGAACATATCTGGTCATGCCGCCGAGAGAGCAAAAAGTCATCGTAATAAGTGGAAGAGCAAGATAATAAAGCTCATCCCAAAATTTCTTCCAACCGGTATAATCGCTGCCCGGAGTTTTCATTCCGCTGGGAGGGAAAATTCCAAGCAGAGAGCAAAATACCCAAATAAATAGAATTGCCACAAGGAATGTAGGCAAGCTATATCCTATAATTGTGATAACCTGCACCGCCTGGTCGCCTTTGCTTCCCTTTTTGACAGCGCAAACAATACCAAGCGGTATGGTAATGCCTAAAGCAAGAATAGTTGCAATAATATTGATTTTTATCGTGTTAATCATTTTCGGCGGAACGACTTCTACTACATCTGCCTTTTCCTCGTATGAATAACCGAAGTTGCCTTGAAGCAGTCCGTTATAGCTTCCGTCATAAAGCGGATACACGCCTACCCATCTAAGATAGCGGATAACTTTGTTATTTGTATCTGTGCCGTATTTACGCTGATAGTTAAGGTACAATTCTTGGAATTTTGTTTCCCTTTCCTCTGCGGAAAGAGAGTTTTTCATGCCCTGAATATCAGTCTTGGCGTCAGTATAGGCGCGGTTGCTCGGGACCATTTGATATATTAAAAACATCAGAAATGACAATATGACAAGAACAACCAGCATATAGCCAATTCTTTTAACAATGTATCTTCCCATTTCAAGATTCCTCGTTTCATCGCTTGCAGCAGCGAATGTTTTGTTTGCAGTAAATAAACTGCGAATGAAGACGCAAGAATCGACGCTTTTTTCCACAAAAAAGCATCCAAAAATCTTAATCTTATCCTGAATATCCGCACAAAGCGGATAAATATGAGTATGCAGAAGAGGGCACTGCGCCCTCTTCTGCCAAAACTCAATCAAATATTAAATGTCGAATTTAATATTCGGTGTCAGCTGATAATTACTTAAGCCAGTAAGCATCAGCTTCATCCTTGATGTACCACTGAGAATAATCGTCGTACATAGAAGGATCGATGGTGAGGTTATAAGCATAGTCATAAGCTGCGCTGTTATAACCGGTAGCAAAGTTAAATGCGCTGTAAAGAGGAGAACCTGCATAGTAGCCGTATACAGCTGCCTGATAAAGCTCGTCAAGCATAGGATTAAAGTCACCGATGGTGTTCTGAACTACAAAGCCTGCAGCTTTAATGTTGTCATTCTCCATGAAGCCGGTCACGAGCTGATCGGTGAAGGGGTTGTTGGAAGTACCATACCAGTTGATTACAAGAGGCATGTAGTAGTCTTCGCCAACTTTAGTGGTTACATAAGCACCGTCTTTGGACTGATATTTAATGTCGTTTTCGGTTGCTTCTGCAGCAGGAATCTTCTTATAACGAACGCCTTCGACATAGTCGTTGCCGTCTTTGTCATAAACCCAGCCGCCGTTTTCAAGTACTTCGATAGCACTGTCAACAGAAGTTGCATAAGCATTAAGCTCCATGCCCTGTGCAACGGCTTCTTTGTACATCCAAGCACCGGAATAATACGGGCCATCTACAACACCGCCGTAACCGCCGGTGAAGTCTTTAGCGAATTTTGCGCGATCCATGCAGAATGCAATGGCCTGGCGTACTTCAACATACTGTACAGGGCCATAGTCGGCACGGAAACCAAGCTTGCCGTAGCCGGCGCGGCTGTAATGAGTATAGATAAATGCGCCTTCGGAGCCATCAGCCATAGCAATAGCTTCGTTGGTTTCGTCACCGCCGGTTACACCGGTGATAACATCGATACCGCCGGCCTTAAGGTCTTCGAGCTGAGTATCGGAAACGATCTTCTTATAAACAACTTTTTCGATGGTAGGCTTTTTGCCTTCGTAGTTGCCTTTGAAGTTGGGGTTGAGTTCGAGAACAGCAGATTTATCGCTGTTGTCATAGGATTTTACAGTGTAAGGACCGGAATAAGGATAGGTGTTGTCAGTGTTAGCAGCAGATTTAGAAATGTGGTCTGCCATAACATATTTGTCACCGTTCTTCTCATAGAAGCTATCGGAAAGGTAGCAGCCTTCGCCATCATCCATGATGTCGCAGTCGCCGAGCCAAAGAGGAAGGTATGCGGGCTCGAAGCTTGCATATGCGATTGCATAGTAGTAATCAGCATATTCAGCGTCAACAGTTACAGAGAAGGTGTGGTCGTCGATAAGACGAACGCCGGCCATAACCTTGGTTGCGTCTGCACCTTCGTTGGTGCCGTCATAAGCAGAGAAGGTCTTGTAACCGACATACTGCATAAGGGCCATATGGTCTTTGCCTGCAGCCTGTGCAGCAACAGGGGTAGAGAATACAAGAGCTCTTGCAACATAGTTCTTTGCGGTGATAGGAGAACCATCGCTGAATACGAGGTCATCGGCAATCTTGATGGTGTAGGTAAGAGAGCCGTCTTCGTTTTTAACTTCCTGATGTTCAGCTACAACAGTGTCGTTCCAAACATAGGAGCCGTCTTTGGTTACGGTTGCAACAGTCTCAAGACCGCTGGTGAGCTTTTCAATATCCTGGTCAGCAGCACCGGGGTTGGATGCGCCGAATACAGAATAACGGAACTTACCGGAAAGGTCGGTGGTGTTGCCAAGGATGATGCTGTTGTCATCTTTTTCAGAAGTCCAGTCGATCAGAGCAGATGCGGGATCCCAATAAGGGTTGGTCTGGAACTCTTCAACGCCTTTGATCTTTGCATTGTAAAGATCATAATACTCGTTGGAGTAAAGCGGAACTTCAGGAAGAAGAGCATTCCATCTCTGGATGTAGAGCTTCCACCACTGAACATAGACATCGTCTTCAGAAGCGTAGTCGGTGCCTTCGGGGTTGGTGTTGTAAACCATAGCCATGGAGAGGAAGTCAAGACCGAGTTCATATTTTACACCATCTTTGGTGATGTATGCAAAACCAGTTTCGGGATCTTCTTCAACATCGGCAATAGAGGTTTCTTTACCGAATTTGGAGTACAGGGAAACATAGTCAACGCCGTACTCTTTGTTTTTGAGGCTCTTAAGTTCAGCAGTTACAGCTTCCTGTTCTTCAGGCTGAGAGGACTCAGGCTGAGATTCGCTGCTGTCGTTAGGAGTCTCATTGTTATTGCAGGCTGCGAGAGAAAGAACCATCATTGCAGCAAGCAACAGAGCAAGGATTTTTTTCATTTTAAATTCCTCCTTTTTATTCTTATGTAAGCTGCGAAATTTTTATGCAACTACATAATATAGTATTATAGTTTATACAGTTCGATTTGTCAATTTTTTATTAACAAAATAATTGAATTATCAATGTTTTTTTTAAGTTTTTTTTGAATTTTAGCCTTAAATACAGGGAAATTTTTGCAAATCCATTTTCAGAAGAAAGTCTTTTCTTAAATTATGCAGTTTTTCTTGCAGAAAAATTCATTTTCGCATTAAAAATAGCAGCCGCAGCAAGGATTTTCCTTCATTTTCCCTGCTGCAGCTGCATATGCAACTTTATGCGTTATTTACATTCCATAATACTAACATAATATTATATCTGATTTAGTAATCCATCTTTTTGCGTTTGTTTTTTCTTATTATAACAAATGCAGCCGCTCCGCCCAGAACAACAACGATTACTGCGGCATAAATCCAAACGGAAGCGGAGGTTGCCATAAGTTCCGTCCAATATTCGTCCATAATGCTGCTGGTTTCCTCCGGCAAAGTAAGGAAAGCATCAAGCGAACCGAGGAACTCCGCATTCGGATAAGCTATCTCGTTTTGCTGAAGGTCTTCATCAAGCAGTTCTTTTGCGGCGGTAATAGGAGTTGAATATCCGACATAATAGCTGTTTGCCGCAGCAACGGTCGCTTCGCACATATAATTAATGTAAAGCTCTGCCGCTTCGCTGTTTTCGGATGTAGAAGGAATGCACATGGAATCAATAAAGATGCTTGTATTTTCCGGGACATAAAAATCTATGTTCATATCCTCCGCTTCCCTCATAATAAGCACTGCGTCGCCGTTATAATATGGGGCGATTGCCGCCTCGCCGCCTTCCATTTTATCATAAATTTCGTCCATGACATAAGAGGGGTTCATGGTTGCTTTCTGCTCTTTAAGGTGCTCGGCGGCGGCGGCGATTTCGTCGGGATTTGTAGTATTAAAAGAATACCCAAGATCAAGAAGAGAAACCGCAAAAGCATCGCGGGAATTGGAGAACATAAGCATATTTCCGCTGTATTTAGGGTTCCAAAGAACATCCCAGCCTGTAATGTCCTCTTCGTCAACCATATCCTTATTATATATTATTCCCACAACGCCCCAGAAAAGCGGAACCGAATATTCGTTGTCCGGGTCGAAGTTTGCATTCTTATAAGTATCGTCAATATTCTTATAGTTTGGGATATTGTCAAAATTGATTTTTTTAAGCATACCCTCTTCAATCATTCTTCCGATCATATAGTCGGAGGGAACGATTATGTCATAATAAGAACCGCCGGCGCGGAGCTTTGCATAAAGCTCCTCATTGGTAGAAAACAAAGTATAGTTTACTTTTATTCCGGTCAACTCTTCAAAATCCTTATTGACATCGACAAAATTTACCGGGTCGTTTGCAAGGAACTCTCCCCAGTTGCAAACATTTATCTCTATTCCTTGTCCATAAAATTTTTTATAATATTCCTCGTCCTCCACCTTTGTGGAATAATTGCCGGAGGTGCTGTATGCAAATGCGGAAACCGCAAGCGCAGCTACCATTACAACGGCAAGAACAACAGAAACTATTCTTTTCATATTCAATATTCTCCTTCCTGCTTTTTGTTTTTCTTTTTTCCGCTTCCGTAAATGTTGACTATCAGCAATACGGCAAGCACAAATGCGAACATTATCGTTGAAAGTGCGTTTATCTCGGGACTTACCTTCATCTTCACCATAGAATAAATTACGACGGAAAGAGTTTGAGAAGCAGAACCGCTTGTAAAATAGCTTACGGCAAAGTCATCAAAGGAATAGGTTATAGAAAGCAAAAAGCCTGCGGCAATTCCGGGCATAATCTCCGGCAAAACCACCTTTGTAAAAGCCTGTATAGGATTACAGCCAAGATCAAGAGCTGCGTTATAAACATTCTTATCCATTTGCTTTAGCTTTGGCAGCACATTGAATATAACTATCGGTACATTAAATGTTATGTGAGCAAGCACAAGCGTAGAAAAGCCCATCTCCATTTTGAGCAGAATGAAAAGCAGCATAAGGGAAATACCCGTAATAATATCCGGGTTAATTATCGGCAAATACGAAATATTGAGAAGCAGCCCCTTAAGCTTTTTGTTCATTGCATTTATGCCGATTGCTGCGCCTGTTCCGAGAATTACGGCAAAAACTCCCGCAATAAGAGCAACGCTCAAGGTATTGATAAGCGCATTGATTATCAAGTCGTTTGTGGCAAGCTTTTCATACCATTTTGTTGTAAAGCCGGTAAAAAGGACACGGCTTTTGCTGTCGTTAAACGAAAAGAAGATGAGCACCGCAATGGGAATATAAAGGAAAAAGTATATGATTCCCACATAAAATTTCGAGAGGAATTTCATACCATAACCCTCCCCTCTTTTTCTTCTTCATCGGAATCAAACTGATTCATAACTCCCATACAAATGAGAATTATTATCATCAATACAAACGCCATTGCGGAACCGAGGTTCTGGTTATATGTACTTCCGGTAAACTGCATTTCAATAAGGTCGCCTATCATAAGCTCCGTTCCGCCGCCAAGCATTTTGGAGATTACAAAAGTACTTACGCACGGAATAAACACCATGGTGATGCCTGTGCTTATTCCCGGAAGGCTTAGCGGAAGGACCACCTTTGTAAATACCTGAAAAGGATTTCCGCCAAGGTCCTGCGCAGCCTGCACAAGAGAGTAATCCATCTTCATAAGCACGGTATAAAGAGGTACTATCATAAACGGGAGATAGTCATAGACCATACCGAGCACAACTGCTCCCTGGGTATTTATCATATGAACCGGACCAAGCCCTATAAGAGCAAGAAACTTATTGATAAGCCCATTGTCCTCAAGAATCGTCATCCATGCATATGTGCGCAGAAGAAAATTCATCCACATCGGCAGCATAATCAGCATAAACATTGTGCGGCGTATGTTGCTTGTCTTTCTTGCCATAATGTATGCAAAAGGATAGCCGAGAAGCAGACAAATCGCCGTTGCGATAAGAGAAAGATACAGGCTTTTTACCGTTACGGGGATATAGTTCTTTACCCTGATAATGTTTTGAAGAGTAAAATCACCGCCGGAGGTGGTAAACGCAAAGTATACCACAATAAGCAGCGGAACAACGATAAATATCGTCATAAAAAGAATATACGGAAACGCCGGATAGCGGGACTTCATCATTTCTTTTCCGCCTCCGCCATCTTGTGCATTATATGAATGTCATACGGGATTACGGAAAGACCGACCTCCCTGCCCGGTTCTTCATAAAGTGTGGAATGTATCTTCCAACGATAACCGAGCTTATCAACAACAACAATTTCATAATGCACGCCTTTGAATATTACGCTTTCTACCGTGCCGGTAATTTGTCCTTCCTCCGGGGTGGAAACTTTTATATCCTCCGGGCGGATAACAACATCAACCGGTTCGTTCTCCGCAAAGTTAAAGTCTTCGCAGTCAAAGCGGCGTCCGGCAAATTCCGCAACATAGTCTTTTATCATAACGCCGTCAAGAATATTGGATTCTCCGATAAAATCCGCAACAAAGGCATTTATCGGCTCATTATATATATCAATAGGGGTTCCGATTTGCTGAATTTCTCCCGCACGCATAACAACAACGGTGTCACTCATAGTCAGAGCTTCTTCCTGGTCATGAGTAACATAAACAAATGTTATTTTTGTTTCCCGCTGGATTTTTTTCAGTTCAATCTGCATCTCTTTGCGAAGCTTAAGGTCAAGCGCACCAAGCGGTTCGTCAAGAAGCAAAACCTGCGGTTTATTAACAAGTGCTCTTGCTATTGCGACACGCTGCTGCTGTCCGCCGGAAAGCGAGTTTACATCACGGCGTTCATAGCCTCTCATACTTACAAGGTCAAGCATCTCAAAAACGCGTTCTTTTATCTCTTTATCAGGGATTTTCTTAATGCGAAGTCCAAAAGCAATATTCTCAAAAACATTAAGATTAGGGAAAAGAGCGTATTTTTGAAAGACGGTGTTTACCTCCCGCTTATACGGCGGCAAAGAGTTGATTTGCTTACCGTCAAAAAAAACATCGCCACTGTTTGGAGATATAAAACCGCCGATTATGCGCAAAGTAGTTGTCTTTCCGCAGCCTGACGGCCCCAAAAGAGTGACGAATTCATGATTGCGGATATCCAAATTGATATGGCGAAGAACCTGTTCCCCGTCAAATTCAACAACAATATCACGCAGGCTTATTATGGTTTCATTTTCCATTCTGCATCCCCCTTTTGCGGATTTCAGTCACGCAAGGTAAAAACAGGACCCGGCGTATCGCCTATCCCATTTTACACGCCGCAGACATTGCGGCATGGAACACACTCTAATGACAAATTTTAGAGTGTGATGTTAAAAACCTGTCGACCCACCGCACTTTTTGGAACCGACCCCGCAAAAGGATATAACTCTAATCGTTGCCGCTGACGCTTTTGTTCGCCGCAGTGCCCGGTTTTAGAAGGCTCCCGCTTGTGCAGTGTTTCATATGACAAACAATCCCGGTCTTTCAACAATCGTTTTCTATCGCTTTCTGCCGAAGACGGCAATTTGCGACAGTGCCACCTCCTTTTGACCGGTGAGCATTTGCCAAACAACAGATGCAAAATTAACATTATAAAATATAACATATCCAATAGAAAAGTCAAGGTCATTCGGCATTTTTATTAGCTTTTCGTACTTTTTTGCGCATATTTATTTGCCTTTTTTGTTTCAGCTGCCGTTTTACCGTCAAAAATAACCGGGAAAGGACGATGATTTATTATGGAGCTTAAAAATTCCGTTACTATGCAAAATCTTATGACCGCTTTTTCCGGAGAGGCTCAGGCGAGGAGCAAATATGATTTCTTTTCCGAAAAAGCCCGTGAAGAGGGCTTTGAGCACGCCGCAAATATTTTTTCGAAAGCGGCGGAAAACGAGCGTGCTCATGCTCAAATATGGTTCGATTACCTATGCGGCGTTGGCAATACATCGGAAAATCTTATTTCCGCCGCAGCAGGAGAACATTATGAATGGTACGAAATGTATTATGCCTTTGCGAAAAAAGCCCTTGAAGAGGGATTTGATGATATTGCGAAAAAATTTGAGCAGATAGGCAATATCGAAAATGAGCATGAAAAGCAATTTGCAATGCTCACACAAAATCCCGAGCACGGAAATGTTTCCCGCAGCGATTCTCCCGCCGAGATGGTATGTGAAAATTGCGGCTATACCCACCCGGGAGTTACCGCACCTAAATCCTGCCCGGTCTGCGGAAAGCCCAGGGAATACTTCGTCGTAAAAGCCGAAAATTACTGATAAGTGCTTGCTTTTTTCGCTTGACCGTATATAATGTAGTTGTTACAACCTAACATTATACGAGAGGAACTATTAACGAACTGCTATTATTGCGGAAAACAGTAACTTAATACTATTTGAAGCAAAAGAGCAGCCGTATCGGTAAGGCAACGGCAAATGCAATTACAGCAAGAAATGATTCTGTGCAAAACAAAGAATCTGCTTGTACGCAGAATGCTGCCAAGCGACACAGAAGATTTATACCTGCTTTTATCCGACGAACGGGTGATGGAATATCTTGAGCCACCCTATTCCCGCAAAGCTGCAGAAGCTTTTCTCGAAAAAGCAGGTCTTTCCGACCCACCGCTTATCTATGCGGTCTGCGACCGCAGCGAAAAATTCATCGGATATGTGATTTTTCACCGCTATGACGAGCACGGTGCGGAAATCGGATGGGTCCTTTCTCCTGCCGAGTGGCACAAGGGTTATGCAAGCGAGCTTACCGCTGCGCTTTTGCAAACGGCAACAAGCGCACACGAATACGCTATTATTGAATGCAGTCCCAAACATGAAGCAACAAAGCGCATAGCATTGAAAAACGGTTTTGCCTATTGCGGAATGACGGACGGGTGCGAAGTATATAAATATGTATTTAATAAATAAAAAGAGTGCTTCGGTGCTTGTGTCAATAAAACCGTAATTTAAGAAAAAACATATCGCTAAGCAATTACTAAATACAAGCATTTGGCATAAACCTGAAGGAGCAGATTATGAGAATTGAATTTGAAAACATCGTTCTTCGGGATATGATAGAGTCCGACATTGAAGATTATGTACATTGGTTCACCGTGGAGCGTGAATGGGAAAACTGGGATGCTCCCTGGGAAAAAGAGGACACGGATGCAGAAACCGAGCGGAAAATCTGGACGGAATATTACGAATCTAAGAAGAATCGTCCTAATAACGTCCGTCGTTATTGGCTTGAAATTGAATGGAGTGGCAGGCATATTGGTTGGGTAAGCGCGTATGACATTGACGAAAACTACGAATGGATCGGAAAAGCCGAAAATGGGCAACCTGCCCATTTGGCCGTGGGTATTGATATTTGTGAACATAATTTGTGGGGCAACGGAATCGGCACAAATGCTCTGCGTGCCTTTATAAATTACCATTTTGAAAACGGCGAGGACGAGATTTACACGCAAACTTGGTCAGGCAATGTTCGTATGATTCACTGTGCCAAAAAGCTTGGATTTATCGAGTGCAATCGTAACATAGGCGAAGTCGGCGGACAATATGATGGGCTAACCTTTAAATTGAAGAAATATATTTGATCTCTATTCCAAACCCTGAAAGGGCTTTCGTTCTCTTTTTATCACGCAAAAAACGGCTTCACCTTTTGGTGAAGCCGTTTTATTCTCGTAATTAAAAATTACACAAATCTTGCAGGGTTGATCTTTACGCCGGGGCCCATGGTAGCGGAAACTACGCAGGACTTGACATACTGACCTTTTGCTGCTGCAGGTTTTGCTTTTACGATAGCACCCATAAGAGTGTCGAAGTTTTCCTGAAGCTTTTCTACGCCAAAGGAAGCCTTACCGATGGGGCAATGGATAATGTTGGTTTTATCAAGACGATACTCGATTTTACCGGCTTTAGCTTCTTTAACAGCTTTTGCAACATCGGGAGTTACGGTACCTGCTTTGGGGTTAGGCATAAGACCTCTCGGACCAAGGATTTTACCGAGTCTACCGACAACGCCCATCATATCGGGAGAAGCGATAACTACATCAAAATCCATCCAGCCTTCGGACATAATCTTCTGCATATACTCTTCTGCACCGGCGTATTCTGCGCCTGCGTCAAGAGCTGCCTGAACCTTATCGCCCTTGGTAAAAACAAGAACCTTTACCTCTCTGCCGGTTCCGTTGGGAAGAACGACAGCACCACGAACCTGCTGGTCGGCGTGACGGGAGTCAACACCGAGGCGAACATGGCATTCTATGGTTTCATCAAATTTAGCGGTAGCGGTTTTGCAAGCAAGATCGAGAGCCTCGTTTGCTTCGTAAAGCTTTGCGCGCTCAACAAGTTTTGCACCGTCAACATATTTTTTTCCGTGTTTCATATTGCAAACCTCCTCGCTTAGTCTTCGACGGTAATACCCATGGAGCGGGCAGTACCGGCGATCATGCTCATTGCTGCTTCGACAGACGCTGCGTTAAGGTCAGGCATCTTGGTTTCAGCAATTTTGCGGCATTGTTCGGAAGTGATTTTTGCAACCTTGGTCTTGTTCGGAACACCGGAAGCTTTGGTTACATTGGCTGCTTTCTTAATAAGAACTGCTGCCGGAGGAGTTTTGGTGATAAAGGAGAAGCTGTGGTCGGCATAAACGGTGATAACTACCGGAATGATCATGCCGATTTCGTTTTTGGTGCGTTCATTAAACTCTTTGGTGAACGCCATAATGTTTACGCCGTGCTGACCAAGTGCAGGTCCGACGGGCGGTGCCGGAGTTGCTTTTCCGGCGGGAATTTGCAGCTTGATTAAGCCAATAACTTTTTGTGCCATTGTTTTCAAACCTCCAACCATTATGTGGTCAAGCGGAACCGATTGTTAAAATAAGATTTTCGATTCCTCCCACACGCAAAGCACCTATGCTTTGCGTTCATCGGTCTTTATATAAGACCGACTACCTCAAAAAGAATACTGTCATTTTTTGTAGGCTGCCTGTTCAAGCTCCAGCTCAACAGGTGTATCGCGTCCAAACATGGAGACGATAACACGAACTTTGTTGTTCGGAACATCGATGGACTCAACCTTTCCGTCAAACCCCTCAAGCGGACCTCCGACAATAGATACAATGTCTCCGACGGCGTATTTGAGTTCAACCGTTTTGGAACCTATGCCAAGCTTTGCCACTTCTTCTTCGCTAAGCGGAACCGGCTTTGATGCCGGACCGACAAAGCCTGTGACTCCGCGGGTATTTCTGACAACATACCAAGACTCGTCCGTAAGAATCATCTTAACAAGGACATAGCCGGGGAAAATTTTGCGCTCTACTTCACGCTTTTTGTTGTCTGTAACCTCAACTACGGTTTCGGTCGGTACGCTTACATCGAAAATAAAATCATGAAAACGCTTATTTTCGATTACTTTTTCGATATTGCCGGCAACTTTGTTTTCATAACCGGAATATGTGTGGACAACATACCATTTAGGAGTTTCAGCCATAAGTTAGTTCCTTTCGCACATTAAGAGCCGAAAAACAGATTGTTTATCAGACCGAAGAAATAATCCATCAGACTGATGCCAATCGAAGAGATAATGACGACGACAATAACGACGATTGTGTTGTTAAGAACCTGCTTTTTGCTGGGCCATACAACTTTTTTAAGCTCGCCGGAAATGTCTTTGAAGAATCGACCTACTCTTGAGATGAAAGACGGCTTTTTAGCAGTATTTTCGTTTGCCACTGTTAATTACTTCCTTTCATCACTTTGTCTCTCTGTGGAGCGTGTGTTTCCGGCAGAACCTGCAGTACTTTTTCATTTCAAGCCTATCCGGATCGTTCTTTTTGTTTTTCATGGTAGTGTAGTTGCGTTGTTTGCACTCTGTGCATGCCAACACTATTTTGACTCGCATTGCGGCACCTCCTGATTCTTGGAATTTTTGCCTCCCTCAATTAAAGGACGCTGTTTTTTCACAAAAAAATAAACCCTTTTAGAGGTATATTCACTATACCACAAAGGGAAAATATAGTCAAGCTTTTTTATCAAATTTATTATATAAAACACGCAAATGCTATGGATTGCCGCCCGGTTTTTATTTTCGGGCGGCAATAATCGGTTCTGTTCTTATATTAAAACCAACTTGTGTAATACCCGCCGGAGTTTGAAGAACCCTTTTGGCGTTCTTCCCTCTCAAGCTGGCTTGTCATTCCAAGGTGCATATCTGCCTTGTTGCAAGCCTCTCCCATTCTGTAACGCTGAACATTGTCGATCTCTGCCCAGTCGGATTTCATCATCTTTGAAATGCAATTTTTTAATTTTTCGTACATTTTTTTGATATCTGCCATAGTAAATACACTCCTTTTATAAAACAACATGTGACAGATGTTATGCTTTGCTTAAAGCAAAGTATTCTTTACGAACAATAAAAATTGCCCTATATTAATTATAATAAATTTTTGTTTTTCTGTCAACATTTTTACGCTGCATCTGATTGCGCCGCAATAAATAATTTTTACAATTATCGTTCCGCAAAATAGCTGCCGCTTTGTTCTTATTTTGCCTCGGATATATAATTTTGCACTGCAAAAAATATTTTTTGAGGAGGTGGCAAAATTGTTTTTTAGGATTTACAGAAGAAGTGCTTTTGTTTTAATCGGGGTTTTGGCTGTTTTGATGAGTGCTGCCCTTACTTTTCAGCAAATTTTGCCGGATAAATACTATTCCGGCAGCGGCAAAACGGAATTTAATTCATCTTACAACAAAATTATAACATTCTGTGGAAAGGACGGCTCTGCAGAGGTTTTCGGTCAAAGTAAAAGCTCATACCCGGCAACGCTGCGGCTTCTCGGAATTATCCCAATAAAGGATGTTCGGGTTGAGCTTACCGAGGACAAGATAGTTTCCGTTTGCGGCACACCCTTTGGAATAAAAATGTTCACGGACGGCGTGCTCATTGTCGGACTTTCAAGAATCTCCACCGACGAAGGCTTTGTTTGCCCTGCGGTTGAATGCGGAATTTCCGAGGGCGACATCATTTGCTCCGTAAACGGAAAACAGGTTTACACAAACGAAGATGTCGCCTTGAGCATCGGCAATTCCGGCGGCTCCGCCGTGAGCATGCTCATAAAGCGTGACGAAAAAACAAGCATGGTTTCCGTTAAACCGGTGCTCGCCGCCGACGGAAGCGGCTACAAAATCGGCGTATGGGTTCGGGACAGCTCTGCAGGAATCGGTACGATGACTTTTTTCGACCCGGAAACAATGACCTTTGCCGGGCTTGGTCACGCAGTATGCGATGTTGACACGGGCGAAACTCTTTCCCTGCTTTCCGGCGAAATCGTTCCCGCCGCAATCGGCAAGGTCAAAAAAGGCGTTTCCGGCGTACCGGGAGAGCTTTGCGGCAGTTTTTCCGATACAAAAGCCATCGGCACTGTAAAAATAAACGGTGAAGCCGGGGTTTACGGAACGCTTTTATCCGAGCCCGACGGCTTCACTTTTCCAATTGCGCCAAAGCAGGAGGTTCATGAGGGCAAAGCAACTATCCTTTCTACCATAAACGGGAGCAAACCGGAGGAATATGAAATCAACATTGAAAAAATTTCTCTTTCGGAAAATGCTCTTACAAAAAATATGGTAATAAAGGTTACCGATGAAAAGCTCCTAAAGCAGACCGGCGGAATTGTCCAAGGAATGAGCGGAAGCCCGATTATTCAGGATGGCAAGCTGATAGGCGCAATAACCCATGTTTTTGTAAACGACCCCCAAAAGGGTTACGCCATTTTTGCGGAAAATATGTACTCCGTTTCTATGGAAATCAAATAAATTCTGCCCCTCCTCCCCTTTTCCCGGACGACTTGCATATCAATTTTCTGTTTTCTGTGTTATAATAAGTAGCCGAATACAGATAGTGGAGTTGATTCTATATGACCGCTTATGAGCTAATGGAAGCATTTGAAGACACGCAAAAAGCAATCCGTCAAAGTCCTTTTTTATCCAATCAGATGATGAACAGTCAATGCAATAGTCAGTTGTATCTTGATAACTATACTTCTCCGATTCGAAGAATCCGTGGAGATGGAAAAGTTGATGTAATTGAACACACCACTTTCCGATATGCCAGAGAAGTGCGCCCACTTTTTTCTAAGATTGCCGTACTAAATTTCGCCAATCCTCATGAACCGGGTGGCGGTGTAAAGCGTGGAGCCATGGCGCAGGAGGAGTGTCTATGCAGATGCAGCGATCTGTATAATGTTTTGGCGCAGCCCTATTTTCTGAAGCATTATTATCAGTACCATTACCTGAATTGTGACTATTTTTTCTCCGATCGTATAATTTATTCTCCCAACATCACCGTTTTCAAATCTGACGACGAAATTCCGCAAATGCTAGATACTCCATTTGATGTAGATGTAATTACATGTTCGGCACCTTATCTAAAAAATCATACAAATAACTCTGACGATGAGCTCATGGCTATATATAAACCCCGAATCAGAAATATTTTGGAAGTCGCCATGTCTAAAGAAGTCGATTGCTTGATTTTGGGCGCATTTGGTTGCGGAGCATTTTATAATGACCCCGATTTGATGTCTAAAGCCTTTGCGGATTTGCTTATCCATGAGAATTATTCTAAATTTTTTAACAAAGTTGTTTTTGCAATTAAGCGTACGGGAGATTATTGCCAAAATCTATGTTCATTTGAGTCCGCTTTTTTCGGCATTTCCGCAGAAGGAAATCAGCGCAGATTGTGGATGTAATATTATTCTTAATCACAATTGCCCATGAGCGGAAGCCCGATTATTCAGGACGGCAAGCTGATAGGCGCAATAACCCATGTTTTTGTAAACGACCCCCAAAAGGGTTACGCCATTTTTGCGGAAAATATGTACTCCGTTTCTATGGAAATCAAATAAATTCTGCCCCTCCTCCCCCTCTGTCGGCAAATATTTTTGCAAAGCATATGTGCTTCGTCATTTTGTACAATTTTTTCCATTTATTTACCCGAAAAACCTATTTGTAATTTTGTGTGGCATTATTGACATTTTGGAAATATGTGGTATTATTTTAGCAAGGAATTACATAAATTCCCAGCTACGGTTTACCGCACAACATAGCCGCAGCACCAAAAAATTGCAAAAGTGCGGAGAAGGAGCAGGAAAATGGATAAGAAAGTAAGAATAATAATTTGCGATGATGACAACGAATTTTACCGTACCTGTACGGAGGCACTCGGCTCCGGCTTTATTACGGAATGTGTAAGCCGCAACGGTGCAGAGCTTTCTGCCGCCGTTATTGCAAAGAAGCCGGATATTGTTATTTGCGATGCTTTTATGCAAAACACGGATATGCTTGGAGTTATCAAGCAATGCGGCGAAAGCCTCGGCGACAGCACTCCCCTTTTTATTGCAATAATTCCCGCCGATAATTCTATTGTGGAGCGTGAGCTTCTTTCCGGAGGCGCAGCGTATTGCTTTATAAAGCCCGTTGACTGCAACGCTCTTGCGGAACGCATAAAAAGCTTTTGTATAAATGCGCTCAGCGCATCCTCTTCCAAAAATCAAAGCAACACAAACCTCGAGGTTGTAATAACCGACATAATTCACCAAATAGGCGTACCAGCACATATAAAAGGCTACCATTATCTTCGAGAAGCAATTATGATGGCGGTTGACGACATCGACATTATGAATTCCGTTACAAAATGCCTTTATCCGTCTGTTGCCAAAAAGCACGGAACAACCTCATCCCGTGTTGAGCGTGCCATAAGGCACGCAATCGAAGTGGCATGGGACAGAGGCGATGTTGATGTGCTCAATTCTTATTTTGGCTATACGATACACAGCGGAAAAGGCAAACCCACCAACAGCGAATTTATTGCACTTATTGCCGATAAGCTTCGTGTAAATATGAAAACAGCCTGAATCTCATACGGCAACAGCCACTGTGCTTGACAAATGCACAGTGGCTGCTGTTTTTTGTGTGAAGGCTCCGCTTTTATGCGCTTTCTCACCTGCTTAAACTTGCTTTGATAAGCTTCCAGTCTGCGCCCAATGGTTTTTGCGTCCTGCCTGCCCTGTTCTATATGTCCGGCAAGAAGGCCTTTGTAAAGCCAAACCTTCGTGTTCCGTGATAAAGCGGCTCGGTGTCATACCCCGCTGCCTTTGCCGCCTCGTCAACAAGCCTCTGCACCGTTTCCGTATCGCCGCTTTCAACTGCTTTCATATAATCTGTGTCACGCCGCATCGAAAATTTAGTATTGACATTTCCCCCGTTTCAGAGCATACTATTTTTAGAAACCGTACCATTGTTCGCTTCGGGCGTATTGATAGAGGCTTGTTCATCTATCGGCGTGGCAAGGTTTCTATTTTTTATGCCCACATAAGCCGTCTGAACAAACAAATCAAGCCTTTTGTCCGATACTACCGCAACAACTGTCATCTGCCCATTGCTATTTCCTCTAAACATTATAGCAGGTTTACCATTGTACATACTGGAAGATTTGCTAATATTCAATGGAGACTGTATTACAGAAGGAATAACGGTCCATTTGTTTGGAAAAGCGATAGCCATCGGCATAAAAGTAAAAGACCGTCACTCAGCAAAGTGACGGTCTTTCCTTAAAACTTTGTTCACTTAAAAGAGCCCGCCTCTAACGGCAAGCGGCAATCCCTCATAAAACAGCGTTTTTGAGATTAGCCGTTTTGCCTATCGCAAGTAGGTAGCCTCTCTCGGTTAATCATGCTCAAACCGGGCGAAAAAATCAACTCTTAAAACGACATTTATCAAAGAGCTGTTTTTAAGATAAACCAGCAAGAGCCGGAAAGGAGACAGGATGGACGAAATGACGGACAAACAGTTCGAGGCTTTAGTAAACTTGATTATCGCAATCGTCAAAACGAGTGAAAACGCCGACGAAGCAATAGCCGAAATCAAAAAAGCCGTAAAAGGCGCATAAAAAAAGAGCTTGCCCCCTCTCAAAGTCGCAAACTCTATCGGCTGGGCGGTCTTGCCGCCGTCCAGTCCCCTAAATTATAAACCCGCCGAAAGGCAAAGTCAATATATAACCGGGAGGATTTTTTCAATGAGTAGCTTTGTAATCAACAAACAGGAATACATCAAGGCAGGCGGCTTTTTCGCCGGACTTGCCGACCAGCGGATCACCCCCGCTTGCGCGGGGAAAAGGCGGCTTTGTATATCGCCGGGCACTCGGGGTAGGGATCACCCCCGCTTGTGCGGGGAAAAGTTTGGGACCGTGTAAAGCCGTACAGTGGAGACGGGATCACCCCCGCTTGTGCGGGGAAAAGAGACAACAATGTGTGGGAGCCGGGAGTTTACGGGGATCACCCCCGCTTGTGCGGGGAAAAGGATACAGAAATTATGTTTTTCCGCTTATAGGCGGGATCACCCCCGCTTGCGCAGGGAAAAGACATGTTCCAAGATTGCCTTTTAGGTGAAAAAGGGATCACCCCCGCTTGCGCGGGGAAAAGTGAGCACGGCTGAGCGGCGGCAGGACGGCATTAGGATCACCCCCGCTTGCGCGGGGAAAAGTGTAAATTGCCAAAGCGTTTACACCCCCAATGCGGATCACCCCCGCTTGCGCGGGGAAAAGTGTTGAAAGCACTTTTGAGCTTCCGGTTCTCGAGGATCACCCCCGCTTGCGCGGGGAAAAGCCACATTCACCCTGTGCGGCGGCGTGACCATAGGGATCACCCCCGCTTGCGCGGGGAAAAGCGACTTGATGTTCTCGGGCAAAAGGGTGCCCGGGGATCACCCCCGCTTGCGCGGGGAAAAGAGCCGAAAAGCCCGGAAATAAACGGGTCGGTGCGGATCACCCCCGCTTGTGCGGGGAAAAGTATGTAAACCCTAACCGCTTATTTTCTTTGGTGGGATCACCCCCGCTTGTGCGGGGAAAAGGGTATGCACTTTTGCGCAGAGCCGATGGATGTGGGATCACCCCCGCTTGTGCGGGGAAAAGACCCCAACTTTATTTTGATAACGCTTTTACTCAGGATCACCCCCGCTTGTGCGGGGAAAAGCTTTTGACTTTGACAAGGCAAAAACGGCTCTCGGGGATCACCCCCGCTTGTGCGGGGAAAAGTGCGGCGGATACCGCCATCTGCCACGAAATGGAGGATCACCCCCGCTTGTGCGGGGAAAAGAGCCTTTTTGAGTAATTACTCTCAGTAGAGATGGGATCACCCCCGCTTGTGCGGGGAAAAGTGCTTTGGCGACAGCAACGGCAATATATGCAGAGGATCACCCCCGCTTGTGCGGGGAAAAGACGGCTTTTCACAGTCATCGTAAACTTTACTCAGGATCACCCCCGCTTGTGCGGGGAAAAGGCTGCTGCTTTTCCATCCATTTTGCGGTATTTGGGATCACCCCCGCTTGCGCGGGGAAAAGCGTAGCCTCTAAGCTCAAGCTTGTCGGATACCGGGATCACCCCCGCTTGCGCGGGGAAAAGTGCAGTACTGCCAGTTTGTCAATGACATAGTGCGGATCACCCCCGCTTGCGCGGGGAAAAGCGCACCCGCCGATAGTTCCGCTTGTTGCGGTTAGGATCACCCCCGCTTGCGCGGGGAAAAGAAATGGACTTTGTGACAGAATGCGGAAACCGGCGGATCACCCCCGCTTGCGCGGGGAAAAGCCATACCGGGTTGTCTATGTTTTCTGTAACTTGGGATCACCCCCGCTTGCGCGGGGAAAAGGGACGATAGCTTTGACGGAATTACGCCGTATTGGGATCACCCCCGCTTGCGCGGGGAAAAGTTGCATTGCATTGCGGTTTGTCGTAGGCTTTAGGGATCACCCCCGCTTGCGCGGGGAAAAGGACTTTTTACAATGTCTTTTGCGCCTTGAATAAGGATCCCCCCCGCTTGCGCGGGGAAAAGCCAAAAGATGCGAAAAACTGCGTAAGATTGCGGGGATCACCCCCGCTTGCGCGGGGAAAAGTACAAATGCGTCAAGATACAGAAGAAAATCGTAGGATCACCCCCGCTTGCGCGGGGAAAAGTTCCCGCATTATTCGTCTTTAAGTTAGTAACGGGGATCACCCCCGCTTGCGCGGGGAAAAGCAACCTACACGCTCATTATAATTCTGTTTAAGAGGATCACCCCCGCTTGCGCGGGGAAAAGCTGTTGTTGAAGCTCTTAATGCTTTTTTAGCCAGGATCACCCCCGCTTGCGCGGGGAAAAGCTCTTTTGCTTTTTTTGGTAGTTTGTATTATTGGGATCACCCCCGCTTGCGCGGGGAAAAGTAGATAAGTATTTGCAAGATAATAATGAGAATGGGATCACCCCCGCTTGCGCGGGGAAAAGTCCGCCGCCGTCTGCCGGTTCCGCCGCTGTCTGGGATCACCCCCGCTTGCGCGGGGAAAAGAAAGCGGTAATGGCAAAGAGAAGCAAAAGTTCAGGATCACCCCCGCTTGCGCGGGGAAAAGAAAGTAAGTAACTTGTCAATAGGAAAGGAAAAAGGATCACCCCCGCTTGCGCGGGGAAAAGTCTTATTGGTAATTATGACACTATTGTTACTGAGGATCACCCCCGCTTGCGCGGGGAAAAGCGATACTGGAGTTACCTATGGAGCTTTTAAGAAGGATCACCCCCGCTTGCGCGGGGAAAAGATATCGTACTCCGTACAACAAAAAGCGCCTCCGGGATCACCCCCGCTTGCGCGGGGAAAAGACTAAAAGGATCCCATTATAATCAGCTTTACAAACCCAAAACCGTCACTTTTTATTCAGTTTACGATAAATCTCAAAAGCTATTCTGCAATCGTTTTCCGCTCTGTGCGCCTGCTCTATGGCAACCTCCAATTTTTCGGCAACCGTAGGCATTTTATAGTTTTTTATACCCGTTATTTTTCTTCTTGCCAACGGCAAAATATCTATGCACCTATTTGAATTCATATTCACATTATGCGCAATGCTCGAATTTCGCAAAAATGACATATCAAACGGAATATTGTATCCGACAAGACTGTTTTTTCCTACAAAGTTCCAAAAATCATTTAATGCCTCCGATATATCAACACCGTTTTCCTCAACATATTCGTCTGTTATACCGGTAAGATTTACAATTTCGGCTTTTAGAGGATGCCCGCATTTTATAATGCGATTAAACGCTTGCGTTTCCTCTCCGCTGCAATACTTTATTGCGGCTATTTCCAATATTGAATCCTTTTCGGGATCAAGCCCCGTTGTTTCAACATCTATAACTGCAAAATCGCACAAATCGTTATTTATCGCCTTAGCGGATTCTATTCTTTTAACCTTTTGCATAAGTGCCGCTTTGCTGAAGCCGGGTTTTAGTTCTTTGGCATTGTTATTTGCTTCTTCTGCGCATTTTCCGGAAAGCGGTCTCCGCATAAGGGTTATGCCATCAAGGTCAACAGGCTCCCATGTTGTATTATGAACAACAAATTTTATGTGCTGCTCACAGTTTGAGCTGTATACCATTGTTGCACGACCGGATGAAAGGTTTTTGCATACTCTTTTCCATACCGCTTCACGCACTCTTCCGCTCAGTTGTCCGACATATACTCCTGTTTGAATTTCGCACAGCCACTTTGACAAATCTCCTCGCAGCCTTGGAGGGCAATCAGTCATGGTCAGCACTACCATTCGTCATCGCCGTCCTCCCCGCCGTAGGATTTTCCGTTTTCGACTGCACCCTTGCGGTCGTCCCAAAGGTAAACAGCTTCACGCTCATCGCCCGGATCTCCGTCAAAATCATTTTCGCTGCCTTCTTCGGAAAGAAGGTATTTTATGTCGTGAACCATTCTTTCCGCCACATGATGTTCGACCATAGCGTCACGAACTTTCCTTCTTACAACCGACGGTAAATTCGGCGGATCCTCTCTTGCAACTTCAAAAGCTATCGGAATAGTAACCTCCGCTTTATACAAATCGGCTATATCATAAACAAAGGAACGCTCGTGACCTATATGTACAAACCCCAGCCCCGGCGAGCAGCCCATAGCAGTAATGACGGCATGCGCCAATCCGTAAAGACAGGCATGACCCGCAGAAAGTGCCTGATTAACTGCGTCTCCGGAGGCAAAATCGTCCGGTCTGTACAACCTTCCGTCCCATGGAACGCCGTATTCTTTTGAGCATCGTCTGTATACCGAGCGAACACGGCTGCCCTCTCTTCCTCTAAGCTGCTGCATTGTAAGGTTTGAAACATCTTCGTTAGGAAAGCGCAGCTGATACATCTTTCTTACAACTTCAAGGTGACTGCGCATATTGCTCACAAGCTTTGCCTGCTTCATAAGCAGCCCGGAATGTGTTGTAAGTGCTCTTCCACAGGCATAAAACCTTACGCCGTGCTCCCCTACCCAGGCTACGCTTACCCCGGTATCTCCCATAAGCTCCATTGCTCTGTGCGTAACTCTTGTTCCGGGTCCAAGCAAAAGAACCGATATGGCGGCAGCGGGAATGTGTATTTCTCCACGCTCGTCCATAACCGTTATGGCTCCGTCCTGCCTGTTAAGAGTACAATGCTCAAGATACAGAAAGGTCATACGGTCTTTGATTTGCGGAAGTGCCTGTATATCCGGCTTTATCATTCCCGGAATGCCGTCAGCTTTGTTTACCCCTTTACCACAGTCAGCATACCAAGCCCATATGCTTTTTCTCTGCCGATTCCGTTGATGAGGGTATTGCAAAATTTGTCTTTATCCGTTACTTTCAGTATTCCCTCATAAGTAACAGAAAGTATGGATACCCTGTTTCTTTCTGCGCCCTTTCTAAAAATATACCATTTTACGCCTGTAACGCAAAGCTCATTTTCATCAATAGCAAACCCGTGCTTTTCTGCTCTGTCCAGCAGCCATTTAACTTGATACTTATCGGAAATATGAGCTTTTACATTGCCTCTTTCCCCGCTTTTACACTTTTCCGAGGTGCTTATTGTCGGGTTCGCCGTAAGCTTAAACCGCCACACGCCTCCATTTTCGATGCGTTCCAAAAGCCGGGAATAATCCCTGGTTTCAAAACCGTTTTCAACGCCGGAAACGCCGAATTGCGCAACAGCCGCCGAAAGATCGGGCTTGTCCTCGCTCAGAAGTAAAAGATATGTTCTGTCGCCAAGGTGGTCAATTCTCCAAAGCTTTCTCTTTCTTTCCGAAGAATCAAAGGAAGATTCTATTGCACCGTGCAGCTTTTGCGGAGAACCGAGTGCAATCATGGTATTCCTTTTTCCTGTATCAAGCTCCATTCTCGTCAAATACATAAGCTTCACCCCAATTCCGCAAAAGCGTCATGAAAAGCCTTGCTATCATCCGTTTCAAAATCATCATGTGGCTTTTCGATTTCGTCTTCCTGCACAATTCTGTATCCGAACCTTCTGTGTTCCGGGTTAAACGACAAGGGAATATCCTGAACCATGGCTGTTTTTCCCTCGCAGCCGGAAGCGTCCATAATCAATCTGTATGGCAAATAATCGTCTTTGCTTCTACTCTCTTTCGGCAAAAGCCATGGCTCGGACTTCAATGCGTTTTTAAGGTCTTTATTTTTTATTCCAAGGCAAATCGGGAGCGTCGGCGGGCAGGACCTCCTTCCCAAAAACAGCGGAAAAGCGGGATGCTCAAGCGCATCCGCAAGCTTTTCTATAAGCTCGGTATCCGGGCTTTCCACTCCGACAAGAAAAATTGCGTCGGAAAGATAATATCTGTTGGTAACATATGGCACCGGCTTATGTACCGTATGGTAATCCCTAAGCAGCTTTCCTTCCTTATCAACTCTTATTCCGATATTAAGCGAGCTAAGCTCCGCTATTTTATCATCTTCGTCACGCCTATATCCGAGAGCCGCCGCCAAAAAGCCGATTATGCCGCTTTTTGAAGGCTCACGCCCGGTTCTTCTTGTTTCGAATTTGGAATCAACGCCCCACGCCTGAAGCGGCGCAGCCATGCGTATAAGCAAGGTCGGCATTTTACATCTCTCCCTCAAGGCATTCGCTTACTTTGTCCTTTACTTTTTCAAGAAGCTCTTTAAGCGGCATGGTTTCGGCGAGTTCTTCCATGTTATCGCCTACGGCAAATGCGGCTTCCGGCTCGTTCACATAGTCCTTATATACTTTTTTGGCATAGTCAACAAGTGCTTTTTCGGAGGGCTCCGCATAGCCGCCCGCACTTGTGTAAACAGGTTTTTCAAACGCCCCGCAAAGGTTAACCGGCTGGTCGTTACGAACGGTTACATAAATTGCGTCCGGCAAAGTACGGTTTGCAAATGTATTCTGTTTTCCGGTGGGCATAGAGCGGATAAACGCCTCCGCAAAGCCCTTTATGGTGTTGGCGGCATCTTCTTTTCCAAGGCTTTTTGCAAGCTCCGCCGCATTTACTGTTGCATATCTGTAAATGGTTGCGGAATTGTACTCAACTGTACCAAGGTGACCCGCTCCGGCGTTATCCTCCGGCGCACAGTCGTCAACTGCGGTAAAGTAATCATACTCGTTATGTACAGTGTGCGTGGAAATGCTGTGTGCAACCTGCGCAGCGGCGTCGTAATTAAGAGATACACTCTTAGACTTGTCAGTCGTTGCGATCATCCTTCCGAATAGCAACATATCAACGGACGGTTCTTCCTTAAGTGCCAACTTAAATGTGTCTTTTTCGTTATTGTTCTCGGCTATCAGTTTTGCCATAGCCTTTATTTGTTCACGGGTAATAAAAATTAGTGAATCAGAGTCTTTATCGTTTTTAGATTCCTTAGCTTTTACGCCAATATCTGAAAACCTCTTAACCGCCTTTTTCTCACCATCATCTATGCCCATTTTCACAAGTTCATCAGCAACCATTTTTATCACATTGCTTGTTCTCGTGCGTATACCTATTGGTTCTACTCCAAATATTTCTTCACGGAACATTTCTCTCATTGCGTGCTTCCATGCCTGAGAAGAAACACGGGCTCTTACGGTTCCGCCGTAAACTGCTGTTTTGGGGCTTCCGGTATCATCTCTGTTTACACAGCTTGGCGGGACGGTCTGGAGAATGTGCAAATCAACATATACATTTTTCTTATTCATATTTATACTTCCTTTCAATTATTGTTCCGTATTTTCTTCTGTATTTTCTTTTTTCTTTATGCGGTAAAAATCCTGTCCCCATTTAAGGCGCACTTTCGAAGCTCCTTCATATGTCTGGAAACGATGTAAATCCGCCGCCAGCTCCGGATAATTAAAAGATATTCCCTCGCTTCTAAGCAACTGCGCAAGCCCGCGCAAATAATGCGCCGCTTCATCTATGTCGGCTGCCGTTGCAAAAGCATTGAATCGGCGCAGTACTCTTTCAAATGAATCATCTTCATTTGGTACGAGCTTGCGTACTGCGCTTCCGAATAGGCATTCGCTGCTCATCCACTCATTCTGAGAACGCCCCTGCTGATGCACCGCAAAGGTTGTGAGTGCAATATAAACCGCCCACTCCTCGCGGGAAGCTTCGCCGCCTTTGCCTTGGAATTCTTCCGGCATATCTTTGAGTATCGTGCCCCAAAGCTCCGGAAGATCTCCTGGCTTTTTTCCCGCTCCTCTGCGCAGATTGGCAAGCTCCGCCCGATATGCATTTTCGGGCATTTTATGAAGCCAATCCAGCTTTGACGCAACAAATTTTCGTATCATTGCCGATTTGTTTTCCTGTTCAGACATATCTTTCCTCCTTAACTATAAATTTTTCTGACATTATATCTAAAGTCAATAAGAGCCTTTGAAGAGGAATAAAATTTTGCGGCTTTTCCCTCTTCTTTGATTATTCTTCCGGTAAAGGCATCCTCTCCGGCATTGGCAACCATTTCTTCGCCAAGGGCAACAGCTATTTTTTGTGCGGTTTTTCTCCAGCATTCTCTGTCTTCCTCGGCTTCGTCGGTTCCCCACTCCGAGTCTATCGACTCAAGCCAGTTTCTAAAGGGAACATCTATCCTGAAGTAGAGCTGTTCTTTCGCGTTAACATACGATTTTCCTTCATCTTCGCCCATAGCCGCATCTATATCATTTGCGAGGTGATCTACCGCCGTTGCAAGCTGGTCGCATCTTGCCACTTCATCGGCTATTGCGCTTCGCCAACCATCGTTTGCCTCCTCAATCAGCTTTTTGTGGAACGAAAGTGAATCGCTGAATACATCAGAAACAAAATAGTCACTATCGCCATATTGTGCAGAGCTTGTGCAAAATTTTATCAACTGCTCATCATCAAGCAGTTCATACGCTTTCAGTTTCGAAACCCAACTTACTATTCCTGGAGTATGCTTTTCGCCCTTTTCCTCTGCCGGGAACGCTGTCGGAAATTCCCGCCACATCTGCTTTGAGCTATCATGGCGACAAGGCTTAAAACCTATTACGGATTTGTCTTTTGTCGTTGCAGGTATCGGCGACCATATGGTCATTTGCTCCGCAAATGCCATCTCTTTATTGAAGAAATCCCCTCCCAGAAGATAGTAGCCCGTAACCATTCCGTCTTTTCCTATTAAAAGTAAGCGTCTTGATTGTAGCGTGTACAATTCAGCAGGGTTATCCGGCAAAGCTATTTCACTGCGCTCCGCCGCTTTTGCCTTTTCAAGCTCCCACGCAGGTTTTTCCTCTCCCCAAAGCTCATTTCCATCTTTAAGCATCACAAAATTGAGCATCAGCGTTTCAAAGAGATTTCTCCCTTCGGCTGTAATAAGCCCAAGCTTACCAAGCCATCCTGCTCCCACTGCTGGCAACTTTTCTCCGTTTGGTCCTTTGCCTTTCGGCTTACCAGAGTTGTCATCATATGCGTTCACATACAGAATCCATCTAGCGGCACTTTGATATGTGAGTAGACGTCTCTCTTTGCCATAGCATGCGTTAAACAATCTTAACTTATTATTGCTTTCGGAGAGTTCCCCGTTAAGCTTTGCCGCACCGTATTTTGTACCGATTTTTGCCTCCGGTACCTGGTAAAACGGTCTTTCCGGGTGGAAAAGCCAAAATTTTTCCCGCTGCGTTTCAAGATAGCTTCTGATTGGCTTTTCGGGAAATTGCTTTAAATCCCAAAGGCTTTTCCAGCGTTCAAACGCTTCGTCCTCGTCATCAATGGGCGCAGGATTTCCGTCTTTGTCAACTCTTGAAAAAACCGTATGCAGCACCGCAAGCAAAAGGCGCATAACAGCCACATTTTGAGTGGGAAGCTCGCCGCAAAGGTCGCTGTATTCGTGCGAATGCAGTATTGCATCCGTAAGCGAAACTTCCCTGATTTTGCAATCCGGCGTAATAACCCGCACCCAGTTTTCATCAAGAAGATTAAACTCCTTTTCAATCATTAACATCCTCCCTTTCGTATGTAAGACCCGTGTCTTTATTGTATTTCAAAATCGTATTCCCGATTTTTGCGCATAATGATTCGTCAAAAAGCAATACAAGCTCTCCTTTCAGATATGGGCTGTTTTGCCATTCCGAAAGCCATTTTCTGTTTATATTCTCAAGCTCCGATATCGTAGAGTCAATATTCCAACGCCTGCTTAAATACGACGGCAAACGCAGCCTTTGGCGCATAATTTTCATTGCCTCCTCTTTTGACGGAATTGCGTTTGCCGGAACGGATCTTCCCTCATCCTGCCACGGTAAAAAGTGAACCGTTCCGTCGCCGTGCAACACCATTGCAAGAACATCTACCGAACCGTCGCCGTCGCGCACAGAAGCCTCCGCATAGCTGTCATCAATTTTTTTACCATTGTCAAGCCAACCCTCAAGAGTATTTTCCTCCGGATCGGGCGGTCCGCCAAGTAAAAACGCTTCGGCATTCGTCTTTTTTTTACCTGTTCTAAGGTCAAACTCGCTCTTTTCGGCGCATTCTTCTCCGCTGTCTTCATAAGCGTCCTGAACAAGCTTTGGTATATCCTTTGGAATTACAATCTCATCGGGAAGCAGCTTTTTCGTTTGCATAAGCATCCATTTTGTATAGATGGCTTCGCTTCCGCCGTCAAATTCGCCATTTTCCCCGGTCAACACGCAGCAGGTTGCTTTTTCAAGTCCCTTCGGTCGCTCCCGCTTGTGGCGGTGAAGCCTTCCGATTCTTTGCAGCAGTAAATCCATAGGGCAAATTTCCGTTATCATAAAGTCAAAATCCATATCAAGAGATTGCTCCATAACCTGCGTTCCGACGACAACAAGCTTTTCCCGGCTTTTCCTATCAGAATTTTTGCCGACAAGGTTCATTATTTCCCGTTCCCGCTCTATTCTGTCCGTCATAACGAACTGCGCATGAAAAACTATAACCCTTGCTTCCGGTATTTTGGTTTTCAGTTGGTTTGCAATGTCTTGCGCTTTCTTAACGGTATTAACAATTATCCCGGTACACCCTCCGCAATCAACGGCAATTTTTACTTTATCAACTATATCGTCGTATTTTATGTTCTCCGTTTTTACCGTTAAGCCGCTTTCACTTAATTCGACGGTATCCTGCTTAACCTCCGCTCCGTCCGTCCATGTTATAAGCGGGTACTTTCTTGTGCTGCGCCATTCGGCATTTTCATCAACCTTTTTTGCTCCGGTATATGCGTCTATAAGCTTTGAACGCCTTTTTGACGGAAGCGTTGCCGAAAGAATTATTACAGGAATATGATATGCGCCCATCCACTGTATAACTCTGTCGAGATATGTGCTCATATATGCGTCATAAGCATGGCATTCGTCAATAATCACAACCTTTGATGCAAGCCCGAGATGACGCAGCATTACATGCTTGCGCTTTAGCCCGGCAAGCAGAAACTGGTCAACTGTTCCCGTTACGAAGCTTGCAAGCAAGGCTTGCTTTTTGCCCTTAAACCAACTGTTTACTATAAGTTTTCCTTCCCCGTCTTCCGCATCCGCATTTGAATACCCTTCAAACAGCTCCCGGTAATCCTTATTCAACTCCGCCAAGCCGTGAGCAAGCCTTATGGAAATTTCGGCATTGCTTTCTTTCGCCTGTTTCTCGCCCCAGCTTTCAATTCTTTTGAATATTCCGTTTGTCGTAGCCTGCGTCGGCAAGCCGAAGAACAATCCTCCGCAGCCGGAGTTGCACCCCATGACCTCTGCAGCCGCAAGTGCCGCCTCGGTTTTTCCTACGCCCATCTGTGCCTCGATTATCATAATGCCTGGCTTTCGGCACCCGTTTACGATATCCAGAGCTTTTCTTTGAACCCGGTTCGGCGCAAATCCGAAACGCTCGCCGAAAACTTCTTCATCCATAGAGCAATATTGCGGGTGCCAATTCTCCATATATTTAAGCTTTTTCCATGCATTTTCCGTGCGATGCTCATATAGTTCTTCCGAGCCGGTGCTGTCTATATCAATAAGCGGATAGTAATTCGGGTTACTGGCAATCCAGTCCGCCATTATTAACAGCCCGCAAAGCAGCACCTGCGCCGCACGCAGCTCAATTTTGGGAATTTCCTCATAGCTATCGTATCCCGCAAGGTCTCCGGCTTGCTCAAGATAATCTTCCCAACAGCTCCGCCACATTTCCTTATCGTTCGGGCAAAAATAGTTCTTTCCGTAAATGTTTATTTGTTTTGATAAATCATATTCTCTTGAAACCGGTATTTCCGGCGGCATTCCGTGGTGAGAGCCTACAATCGAAGCCGTTCCTCTGCAAACACCGTAGCTCAGCAATATTGCCTCTCCCGCAGCGGCATGGGGGGAATGCCGTGCGTCCCTAAAGTCCGATGCCGGCAGAATTTTTACCGATTCGATAAGCTTTTCTCTTATTTCGGAGAGCATTTCGGTAATTCTGCTTTGAAAAAGTGCGGTGCATTTTCCTATATCATGTATTGCCGCAAGCCAGACGGAAACTTTTTCAAATTCCTCCCGGGTCAACCCGGCTGCGTTTATTACCGAATCCGGGACCCATTCCTCCGCAAGCTTTTTTATTATTTCCGCAGTATCGCGCAAATGCATCCAGAGCGGAAGCCAAAGGGAAGAGTTTTCCGGGCATGTTTTTGCTGAAATAAGTTTTGATAATTTTTGCATTTTTGCCACCAGCATAAGAATTATTATAATGTTTGTATATTTTTGTCGTTTTTTGTTTAATGTAAGTATATACCTAAAGAATAAAATATACAACCCATATTTTCATCTATTTTCCAAGGTGTGCATATTTATGCTTACCTTACATTGATTTTTTGCAAAAAAAAGGACGCATCCAATAATGCGTCTGTTTTGCTGTATTTTTCTTTAGGAAAAGAAAAGGTGCTCAACCAATATTTTAATTCCGAGGCAAATGAGCACGGCTCCCCCGAAAAACTCCGCTTTGGATTTATATTTTATTCCGAAGACGCTTCCGACTTTAATTCCTGCGGCGGAAATAATAAAGGTCGTACAACCGATTATGGCTATTGCAAGCCAAATGTTTACCTGCAAAAAAGCAAATGTAATTCCAACGGCAAGGGCGTCTATGCTTGTTGCAACGGCAACCATAAGCATGCTCAAAAAAGCAAATGAGGAATTTTGTCCGTTTTCTTCTTTGTCAAACGACTCTTTAATCATATTTGCACCGATTATTGACAAAAGTATAAACGCTATCCAATGATCGATGCTTTTTACATATTGCTCAAATGTAGAGCCGAGAAGATAGCCGATAAGCGGCATCAGAGCCTGAAATCCGCCGAACCAAACACCCGCAAGTGCCATATGCTTAAAGCCGACCTTTCCCGCAGAAAGCCCCTTGCATACGGAAACCGCAAAGGCATCCATGGAAAGACCGATACCTATAAAAAAAATCTCAAATACTGTCATTCTGTTCCCTCCGTGTTAAAAAAATAAAAAGACTTATCCGCAAAATGCGGATAAGTCTCATCAATTAAAGCAAAACCAGAACCGATTTCAGTTCAGTATGTTGGCAAAGCTGCGCCTTTTGACGCCGACTACTCCCTTATTCCTGTGTATTTTACCAGACTTTTTTCAAAAAGTCAACCTCTTATAACTTTTTTCCGCTTTCAATTTCATATATATTCCGGTATACGGCATGATATATCGGCGGAATGCGTTTATCCATATGGAAACAGCCGAAAAACCATGTTTTGAATTTGCAGCCTGTCGCAACCTCGTTAAGATAGGTATGCAGATTATTAAAGCAGTTGCTTTCCATTTTTAGCATACTGCGAAGCTTAAATCCTACATCATATGTGATTATGTAATCAACGCTGTTGCCCGCTCTTTCAAGATTTTCTCTTGCGTGAGCACATTCTTCCTCTGTGGGAAGCCGCTGAAAACCGCTGCACTCACGAATATCCGCAAGCTCAAGCTCCTCGTCATCTCCCCCGCCGAAAGCAAAAATTCTTTTTTCCTCAATTTCATATATTTCTCCGCGCATAAGCTGAAAAATATTTTCTGAAATTTGCCTTGCCTTTCCTCCCATAAAATCAACTTTCGGATACTTGTTCAGCATCTCAAAATTTTCGTGTGCGCCCTCTACAAAAAGAATCCTGTACTTTCTTTTTGAAAGCCATTTTATGTTATTCATTTCTTCCTTTGAGCCGTCCCACACAAATCCGAAATCTCCGCAGACAATAATGCTGTCGCCCTTTTTCAGCTTATGCAGACCGGAGGATTTGAATCTTGCTATATCTCCATGGGTATCGCCCGTTACATATATCATATAAACCTCCGAAAGGCACGAACCGTGTCTTAAAAAAATATTTAACAAATAATTAAATTTAATTAAATCGAAAAATAAGCTATTCCATTACAAGAATTTTTTTGCTATAATGACAGTATAACAATATGATGCTTTTTTAGCAAGATTTTTTTGCCATTCTTTGCTGACGCAAGCAAGTTTTTTATTTTCGGAGGAACTTATGAAAAAGGTTGTTGCACTTATTCTTGCTTTTATTTTTGTAGCTTCTCTTGGCGTTTCCGCCTTTGCCGAGATGAAATATACGCCCTCCTGCGATGTTTATTCGGAAGCGGTTTATCTTGCGGACGAAAACGGCAATGTGCTTTATGAAAAAAATTCAAAACAGCGTATGTACCCTCTTGAGCTTACCCAAATTATGACTGCAATCGTCACCATTGAAAATATAGACGCCGCCGGCGGCTGGGACGCACAGGGAACCTACGATATGCCCATCCAAAACTATCTCTATGATAACAGAAAAGGCGGCGTTATTTTAAGCGGTATGCGCTCCGGAAACATCTTTACTGCGGACGAGCTTTTCTATGACCTTGTTATCCGTTCCGGCTACGACGCTGCTCTTGTCCTTGCAAGACTTGTTGCGGGAAGCCAGGATGCTTTTGTCGAGCTTATGAACCAAAAGGCAATGGAAATCGGCGCAAAAGATACAAGCTTTACCAACTGCCACGGATTGCACGACACCGCAAACTACACAACCGCATATGATATGTACCTCATTACAAAATACGCAATGAGCCTTGACAAATACCGTGAAGTCGTTCAGAAAACCTCGTACACCTGCGAACAGACCGACACCCACGATAAACTTATCTGGAGTACCGAAAACGGTCTTATGATGAACGGAAATGTTCATTACTACTCTCCCGTTATCGGCGGAAAAATCGGTTATAATTCCGAAATCGGGCGCAATGTCGCCTCATATGCGGAATACGAAGGCTTCGCATACTATCAAATCGACCTTGGGGCACCCTATGAGCTTGACAACGGCTACAGCCAGTCCCTTGTTGACGCAAAAAACCTTTATATGTGGGCTTTTACCGAATTTGAAATAAAAACCATTGTAGAGGGCGGCTCCCAGATTGCCGAGGTTCCGCTTGAGCTTGCATGGCAAAAGAGCCATCTTAACCTTATGATAGGCGAAACCTTCCGCACGCTTCTTCCCGCCGATATAGCCGTTTCTTCGATAAGCTATGAATTTGACCTTCCGGAATCCGTCGAGGCACCCATAACAAAAGGTGAAGAAATCGGAAAGCTTAATCTTGTTCTTGCCGGTGAAACCATAGGCAGCGTTCCTCTTGTTTCTGCGGAGGATGTGGAACAAAGCGACCTTCTTTCCGGGCTTAAAAGCTTCTCGAAAATGACCCATTCCTTTTGGTTCAAATTTGTTATAATTACAATTTTCATTCTTCTTGCGCTTTATATTGCTCTTATGATAATCAGAAATTATAACCACAGAAAATATGGCAACTATAAACGCAAAAAACGCCTTTAATACCGCAAAAAACTCTTGACAAACAAATATCCGAGGTATATAATATTAACGCTGTCCAAAGACAGCAGGTGCTTTTATGCTTAAATGACGCTTTGTCGGCCTGCCGAGGATGAGGTGTATAATTTGATTATTACGCTCCTTCCACGGCTTTTTGGAGGGAGCTTTTCTTTTACCGAAAAGCTCTCATCACAACGCAGGAGGTGAATTTTAATGCCCAGTGAAAAAATCTTGCAAGCAAAGAAAGAAGCAGTTGAGCAGCTTGTTGAAAAACTTAAAGCAGCTCAGTCCGGCGTTCTTGTAGACTACATCGGAATCAATGTTGCCGACGATACAAAACTTCGTCGCGAGCTTCGTGAAGCCGGTGTTGAATACACCGTCGTAAAAAACTCCATTCTCCGCTTTGCAGCTAAGGAAGCAGGTCTTGACGGTCTTACCTCTTACCTGTCCGGAAGCACCGCAATCGCTCTTTCCAACGACGATCCTGTTGCTCCCGCAAAAATTCTTGGCAAATTTGCAGACGACTCCAAAGGTAAGTTCACTCTGAAAGCCGGATTCCTTGATGGTGAAGTTCTTGACCAGGCACAGGTCATCGAGCTGTCCAAGACTCCGAGCAAGGAAGAGATTCTTACCATGATCGTTATGGCTCTTGTCAGCCCGATCAAAGGTATCGCCGTTGCGCTTGACAAAATCGCAAATCCCGAAGGCGGAAACACTGACGGCGAAGGCGAAGCTGCCTAATTGCCGCACCACAATCATTAATTTCAAATTGTTACAGGAGGTAAACCACCATGGCTTCTGAAAAGATCCAAAACATTCTGGAGGAGATCAAAGCTCTCTCCCTTATCGAAGCAAACGAACTTAAAAATGCAATCTGCGAAGAATTCGGCGTTTCTGCCGACGCTCCCGTTATGGTAGCCGGTGCAGCCGCTGCTGCTCCTGCCGCTGCAACCAAGGATTCTTGGGATGTTGTTCTCACCGGTGCAGGCGAGACCAAGATGACCGTTATCAAAGTTGTTAAAGAGATCACCGGACTTGGCCTTAAAGAGTCCAAAGAGATCGTTGACAATGTTCCGAAGGCTGTTAAAGAGGGCGTTTCCGAGTCCGAAGCCGAAGAAATCAAAAAGAAACTCGAAGAAGCCGGCGCATCCGTCGAGGTCAAATAATTTTCTTTTTGAAAAACATAAAGCCTGTCCTTTTTGGACAGGCTTTTTTTGTTGCAAAAAAATAACGCCCGCATTATACTTGCGGGCGTTATTCGTCTTTCTTCGGAATATCCAACCTGTAAAAAAATCGTTTTGCACTGTTTTGCGCTATTATTTCCTTTATTTGCGCATTTGTTCGCTCTATCTCTTTTATAAATTCTCTTGCAGAAACCCTCAAAGCTCCAGAATGTAATGCGGAAACCTGAATAAGATTATCCGATGTTACAACCCGTACAGAATAGTTTTTTCCTATTTCTTTAACAAGCCTTTCGATGTACATATCGCCCGTTTCGTTTTCCTTTGTGTACACAAGCTTTATGCCGTTGTAATCGGATTTTTCTCCGGTGTTTCCTTTTACTTTATACCCGTCAAAAACGAGGGCAAGCTCGCACCTTGTGTATCCACGGTAGTTACAGAGAATTTCCGTAAGGATATGGCGTGCTGCATCAAAATTGTCCTTTGCCATTGCAGAAAGCCCGTCCCATGCAAACATAAGATTGTAGCCGTCAACTATAATGTAGTCCTTTTTTTGTTTTTCGCTTTGCTGAGTTGTTTTTTGGGTATAAAGAACGGCTTCGGAATACTGTTTGCGGCGTATCGGACCAAATTCCCGTTCCATAATCGCCTCAAGTTCATCGTCATCTATATTTAGATTTCTTTTCAGAAGGCGAATATTCGGCAGTGACGGTAAATTTTCTCCGGTATCGGCAACCGTTTCTGCGGTAATGTGCATATGTTTTTCAACATCATACCATTTAACTATAACGCCTGCACCGTGAGAACAGAATACGGAATCCGGCGTATTTAAAAGGTCTGCTTCAGGGTCGTAACCGGCTTCGGCAATAACCTTTTCCGCATTATGACACGGCGAATATCCGTCCGGAAAAAGCGCAAGCTTCCCCTTGCCTTTTGTGTATGCAACAACATCTTTTGCATAAGAGCGCATTTCCGAAACCGGCGCACGACCGCTTATAACAGCAGTGGTTCCGTCACTTTCGGGAGAGGCTATTTTTCCCTCCATTGCCTGTATGTCATTTATCGCTCTTCCAAGCTGTTCCGCAGGAATTTCGAGTCGAAAGGCGTAATATGGCTCAAGAAGTATGTTTTTCGCCTTCATAAGCCCTTGGCGGATTGCACGGTATGTTGCCTGCCGAAAATCTCCACCCTCGGTATGCTTTACATGAGCACGCCCCGCAGTAAGTGTGATTTTTACATCTGTTAGAGGTGCTCCGATGAGCACGCCTCTGTGCGTTTTCTCCAATATATGCGTTACAACAAGCCGCTGCCAATTCTTCCCGAGCACTTCCTCCCTGCAAATGCTGTCTGCGGCAATTCCGCTTTCCGGCTCGCCGGGTTCTATAAGCAAATGCACCTCCGCATAATGGCGCAGCGGTTCAAAATGCCCGATGCCCTCTATTGGCTCCGCAACGGTTTCTTTATAAATTATACTGCCCTCGTCAAAGCCTATTTCAACGCCAAAACGCTCTTTTACAAGACCTTGAAGAATCTCCGCCTGAATTTCTCCCATAAGACGGACATATATTTCTCCGGCGGCATTTCCGCTTACACGGAGCTGCGGGTCCTCCTCCTCGATACGGCGAAGCTTAGGCAAAAATTCCACCGAACTTATTCCCTCCGGCAAAATAACACGGTAGGTCAGAACCGGCTCCAAAAGCGGATTCAAAAAGTCTTTTTCAAAGCCTATTCCCTGCCCCGGATATGTTTCGGAAAGCCCAAGAACGGCGCATACTCCGCCTGCCGGAACCTCATCTACGGACTCGAATTTTTCTCCGGAGTATATGCGCACCATACTTGCCTTTTCTTCAAGCGCAGCTTCTCCGTCTTTGGAAAAGTACGAAATAACATTGCGTGCTCTAATACTTCCCCCCGTTACTTTCATATATGTAAGGCGGTTTCCCTGAGCATCTCTTGCAACTTTGAATATCCGTGCCCCAAATTCCGCTTTGTACTCCGGCTGCACAGTATACTTTTCCAAATCGCCTATAAGCTCGGTTACCCCATCAAGCTTTAGAGCAGAACCAAATCTGCACGGAAATATTTTGCGCTCACGAACGGCATAGGCAATATCCCCAAAAGAAATTCCTTCTTCAAGGTACTTTTCCATAAGCCTCTCGTCACAAAGTGCGGCATTTTCACAAATCTCTTCATCGGAAACGGAAAAATCAATACAGTTTTGAGAGAGATTCTTTTTTATATCCGCCAAAACCGCAGCTTTATCTGCTCCGTCAAGATCCATTTTGTTGACAAACAGAAAAACCGGCACATCATACCGCAAAAGCAGTCGCCAAAGAGTTTCCGTATGCGGCTGCACCCCATCCCTTGCGCTTATTACAAGCACGGCATAGTCGAGCACACGCAAGGTACGCTCCGCCTCCGATGAAAAGTCTATGTGCCCTGGAGTATCAAGCATGGTTATGCTCATATTTTTTGTTTTGAGCATCGCCTGTTTTGAAAAAATAGTTATCCCTCGGCGGCGTTCAAGCTCATTATTATCCAAAAAAGCGTCCTTACTGTCAACTCTTCCGAGTTTTTTTAGCTGACCCGCCGTATAGAGGAGTGCTTCGGAAAGAGTAGTCTTTCCGGCGTCAACATGAGCAAGCAGTCCGACGCATATATTTTTTGCATTTTCCGCCACAAAGACTCCTCCTTTCCGTTTTATACTTTTCTATTATAGCAGAAAGCAAAGCAAATATAAATACAAAAACCCCTGCGCATTAAAAAATGTGCAGGGATTTTTGAAATCAGCAATGATTTTTTTATTATGCTTTTCCGTTGCAGCCGAGAACATCAACAATCTTATGCCTTACCAATTCTTTTATATTTTCTCTTGCAGGTTTAAGGTACTGTCTTGGGTCAAAATGGTCGGGATGCTCAAAGAGATGCTCACGGACGGAAGCTGTGCAAACAAGGCGCAGGTCGGAATCTATATTGATTTTGCATACTGCCATCTTTGCCGCTTTTGCAAGCAGTTCTTCCGGAATACCGATAGCGTCGGGCATCTGACCGCCAAACTCGTTTACAACCTTTACCCATTCCTGCGGAACAGAGGAAGCTCCGTGAAGAACTATCGGGAAGCCGGGGAGGCGTTTTTCCACTTCTTCAAGAATATCAAAGCGGAGCATGGGTTTATGACCCGGTTTGAATTTATATGCGCCGTGGCTTGTGCCGATGGCAATTGCAAGGGAGTCAACGCCGGTGCGCTCAACAAACTCCTCAACCTGGTCGGGTCTTGTATAGGAAGAGTCCTCTGCGCTTACATTAACATCGTCTTCGATTCCGGCAAGAGTTCCAAGTTCTCCCTCAACACAAATATCATGAGCATGAGCATATTCAACGACCTGTCTTGTAAGGGCGATATTGTCCTCAAAATTATACTTTGAGCCGTCTATCATAACGGAAGTAAAGCCGCTGTCTATACAGTCCTTGCAAAGCTCAAAGCTGTCGCCGTGGTCAAGGTGGAGCGCAATCGGAAGACCTGTGTCATACACCGCCGCCTCCACAAGCTTTTTGAGGTAGATGGGTTTTGCGTACTTTCTTGCACCGTTGGAAACCTGAAGAATAAGCGGAGCTTTTTCCTCGGCGGCTGCCTCTGTAATGCCCTGGATAATCTCCATATTGTTTACATTAAAAGCACCGATGGCATAGCCCTCTTTATATGCTTTTTCAAACATTTCCTTTGTTCCGACAAGCGGCATTTGACTCAATCCTTTCTGCAATAAATTCTATTTGTATTTTATAACAAAAGCCCCTTCTTTTCAAGAGCTGTTCATTCGTTATTTTTCACGAATTTTTCCGGATAATTTCGTGCATAATGGAACAAAAACTGCTGCGCAATTCCGGCATAATCCGTCACACAAGCCGGCATACTCCCTCCAAGGGCGCATATTACCCTTTTCATCCAAACATCAGCCGGGCAGCATTCTGTTTTTCCAAGCCCATACAGCAGCACACAGTCCGCAACCTTTGGACCTATGCCGTACACTTCAAGAAGGCGTTTGCGTGCCTCCGCCGTCGGAAGCTTTGCAAGGGCGGCAAGGTCAAGCCTTCCGCTTGCGACCTCGTTTGCGGAAAAAACAAGATAATCCGCACGGTAACCGCAGCCAAGCTTTGTAAACTCTTCTGCCGGAACAGCCGCAAGCTGCTGCGGGGTAGGAAACGCATATACGCCCTCCCCTATCTCCGTGCCGAATGCGGTGCAAATACGCTCTACAATTCCCTTTATTCTTGCAATATTGTTGTTCTGGCTTATTATAAATGTGATAAACGCTTCCCATGGCTCCTGGCGGAGCACCCGTATTCCAGGGGCAAACTCGCAGGCATCGTGCAATATTTCACATTCCGCAAATTCTTTTTTCAGTTCGTCATAGTCTCTGCCAAAGTCGAAATAATTGTACCATACTTCCGAAAACTCTTTTTCGTCTGCGCCGATTATCGTTATTCCGCCGTCCTCCCGGCGAATATTTCTGCAAATCCCGTAAGCGACGCCGCACCAGCTTCCGTCCGCAGCCTGCTTCCAGCGGAAGCACTGACCGCAATCCAGCGTTTCCGGCAGAGAAAGCCCGCTTATATCCGTTACTTTTATTCCGTCAACGGTTTTTTCCGTTTTCATTTTTTCTTCCTTTCAATGAGCACAAAAAGTGACTTTTGTATATTTTTATGAGCACGGCGTGCTCATAAAAAATGCTCAAATTTCCCTCGTAAAGTGTGATAAACTGTTTGTATGATTACAAAATTTGGTTTTTAACATACCAAAAACCCGCTGTTTCCCATAAAATAAAGCTTCTTTTGCATGGGTTTTCAACATTTTCAACATAGTTTTCAACACCGGTTCCGTGCTCGATATACCTTATGTATAATCTGCGTTTTCACAAAAAATTACCTGTTTCCGTGCATAAAAAGCCCCCCGAAAATAAAAAATATAATGGATAAATTATATTACGGAGGTACGCCTAAAATGCTGCGTGGAGTTAATAAAAAAATTATAGAAATAAACAATGTTGACGGAGGATATTTTGAAAAAATACTCTTTTTTGTAAACGATGATCGCCGTTCGGAACCGGACTCCGTGCTCGAAAATCAAGCCGAAAAATACGCAAATGATTCTTGCGCTCTTAAATACCGCCGCCGTATTCTTACATGGGACACGGCAAAATTTGCGCTTAAAATGGCAATATCCGCCGGCATAGGTCTTGCCGTCGGAATATTGCTGCTTTAAGTATTATTCTGTAAGACGCTTAATAATAAGTTCGTGCTGCGGATATTCCCTCAAGAGCTCCTCTCTGGAAAGAAGCTCAAAATCACCGAACTCAAAACCCGGAGAAACCATGCACCCAACAAGGGAATATCCCGGACCGTCCATAATTGCGCCGAAAATACAGCCCTTCGGAACAAGAACCTGCGGCTGCTCATCTCTGTCCGCATCAAGACCGAGGCGCACTCTTTTAAGCTCGCCCTCTTTTGTGATAATGTGTATAACAAGAGGCGTACCGGAATGATAATACCATACCTCATCGGATTTTATACGGTGAAAACGAGAAACCTCTCTGTCCTTCAGAAGAAAATATATACTTGTCCAAAGGCGGCGGTTTCCGTCAAAAGCGGAATCTACCGCAGCGGCATCTATAACATCGGATGATTTAAGGCATTCGTTATAATATCCGCCCTCCGGATGAGCTTTTAGACCGAGTTTTTCAATAAAATATTTTCCTGTATACAAGAACAAAACCTCCTTTGAAAAAAGCCTAAACAGATACAAATCTATTGTAGCATTTTTCGGGAGGTTTTTGAAGTCCTATCGAGAAAATCTTTGTGTAATTTCTTTGTTTTTTCTTGTGTAATAAATTACTATCAAAACCGCACTTAATGTCCACCCTATCGGATAGCCTATCGCAACCGCAAAAAGCACATTTGGGAAAATTCTGCTTATAACAAAAAGATATATCTGACGGAAAATTACGAAAGAAAAAAGCTTTATTATTGTTGCCATTCTTGTATCTCCGGCACCGCAAAGCGAGCCGGAAAGAATCATATTTATGCTCCAAATAATATAGAACGGCGTCATAATACGCAAAAGCATTGTTCCGCATTCCACAACTGCCGCTTCTTTATTGAACAGCATAATTGCCTGAGGAGCAAAGGCAACGAGCACGGAAACAATTACTGCAGTTGCTGCCATTGATATGCCGATTGCCGTTTTTGTGCCTTTATTAGCCCTGTCCGCACGAAAAGCCCCAAGGTTTTGTCCGACAAAGGTCGTTATCGCCATAGAGATACTGTTCGTAGGAATTACTACAAACTGGTCGATTTTTATATACGACGACCACCCCGCCATTACCGAAGAACCAAAGGCATTTATATACGACTGCACAAACACATTTGAAAACGCCGTTATACTTTGCTGCAAAGCCGAAGGCATTCCTATATGAATTATCTCTTTGAGCACGCCCTTGTTTATCCGCAGTCTGTTCCAGTACAGTCGGTACATACCGTTTGTTACCGTTAGGGATATAAGCACCAGAATTGCGGATATTACCTGCGAGATTATTGTTGCATACGCCGCCCCCGCAACGCCCATATTCATATATTTTACAAACACAATATCAAAGACCACATTAACAACGGAGGAACATATCAGATAGCAAAGCGGACGGACGGAATCTCCCACCGCTCTCAAAATTGCCGAACCCATATTGTAAACCATAAGCGAAGAAACGCCCGCAAAGTAAATCTGAAGATACGCTTCCGCTTCTCCGAAAACATCCTCCGGAGTATCCATAAGGTCAAGCATATACGGCACCATAAAAATGCCTATAACAGTTGCAAAAACACTGAAAATTAAAATCACGGTGATTGCGGTATGCACCGCCTTTTCTACCCTTTCCGCATTGCCCGCACCGTAGTTTCTTGCAATAACAACGCTTCCGCCTGTGGCAAGACCGGAGAAAAAGCCGATCAGCGTATTTATTATCGGCGAGGTTGAACCGACTGCGGCAAGTGCTTCCTTTCCGACATAGTTTCCCACAACTATGCTGTCAACGGTTGTATAAAGCTGCTGAAATAAATACCCAAGCGCAAGCGGAAGGGCAAATTTTACTATCTGCTTCCATATACAACCCTCTGTCATCAAAATTTCTCCGCCGTTTTTTCGTAACAAGTGTTTTTTCCTCCTTTCCTTTTGTTGATTTTTTCACCTTTTCTTAAAATTATATAACTGCTTTCCCGCAAAGGCAATACAGTTTTTCTATTTTTGTCCAATCGCCGAATAAGCTTGACAACGATTAAAAGAATTTGTACAAATATATGTGCAATATAACAAAGCTGCTTCAGCACATAATTTTTTTGAAACAAACCTTGCAAAAGCTCTTTCAAAATGTATTGTTTTACTGTATAATGTAAATAAGTTCTTTGTAGGAGACAATGATATATGAGATATGTTTATATTGCCGCAGGTCTTATTCTTGGAATTATATTCCTCGGCATTGCTAAAAACACAAAACGCCGCAAGTTTATTCCACGGGAAGTTATAAAAAAGCTGAAAAGTTCAAACCGTATGGATGAATACAACATCTGGTGCGACAGAGAGGCGAAAGCAGATATGATAGTCGGAATAGGCTTTGTCCTGTTTGGTTTTTCTATGACCTTTGCGGACACCAATGCCGCCCTTTCCAACATCGGCGTCATAATATCCCTTGTTGTCTTCCTTGTCGGTTACATAATGCGCATTGTAAATAACAAAAAGCATCTCGACCACTTCTTTGTCAGATAATCAATTTTTGTATTATAATATAAGGAGGTTTTTGCGATGAAACAATACGACTATGTTTCCCTTCGCGTCGGTGCGGGAATTTTCGGCACAAAAATTGAGGAACACCGCAAAATTATTGACGAATATGCCGCAAAGGGCTATCGTTACGCCGGGTATATTCCCACGCTTATAAACGGCGACGGCAAAATATATGAAATCGACCTTATTTTCGAATGTGACAACGACTAAAAAAGGGCGGTGCTCAAAATGAGCACCGCCCTTTTTTATTTGTAATCCGCCATTTCAAATGTAAAGCAGCCGACTTCTCCAAAATCCTCGTATTCTATCGGGGAATTTTTTTCAATTTTATTTGCATTATGTGCAAGTGGCTTTATTTTCACTTCGGTTTCGCCGCCATTTCCTTCTATTGAAACAAGGCTGCAAACGATGCTGCTTGTGCAGTTAAAATATATTTTGGCTTCCTCTTTCCAAAAAACGCTGTGCTGCGCTCCTCCGGCATTATAGCAAAAGCCTGCGGCTCCGCTGTCCATGCAAAGCAGCTCTGCAATTTTTGAGAGCAACTTATGGTTTTGGATTTCTTTCTCCGCTTTGCTCTTTATAAAGCTGCATATTGAAAGGTAATTTTCTCTTCCTGTTTCGGAAAGTCCTTCTTTCTCTAAAATTCCGAACACAGTCGAGCCTTCTTTCACTCCCTCGAGCAAAACCAGCTTTGGATTTTCCGAAATTGCCTTGCGGTATGTTAAAAGCAAAAGCTCATCACCGCATTTAAAAGGATTTTCCGTAAACGGGGTTATAGGGTTTGCAATAAACTCAAGATATTCTGTACCGAACAATTCCCTGTCGTCTTCCCAAAGCCCGGTTTCGTTTTCCGCCCGTTTTTCTCCCGGCTTTTCCACTCTGTAAAGTTCTTCATCTTTACATTCCTTACATACGGAGAAAAGTATTCCTACGGTTTGTTCAAGCAATGCGTTTTCTTCGTTTTCTTCCAAACAAATTGTGTTTTTCAGCCTATCAAGCTTTTCCTTTATTTTATAACAGTCTGCGCCGTTAAGCGCAGCAATCGCCTCGTCGTATTTCATTTTGTTCTTAAAAATCCTCTTTTATATTCTCCTCGTTGCTCAAAAGCCCGACGATAAACAAAAAGTATTCCGGCACCTTTCCGTTTTCTATCCAAAGGATTTTCGTTCCGAAAATTTCCTCTGCGGTCTTTACGAGGTTGCCGCCTATGGCGTCGATTGCGGGATGAATTTCTTTTCCATACCTGCAAGGAAGCCCTTTTGCCCTTGTGCAGCGTTTGCACTTATCGCAATGACCCCCGTCAAGGGCAACAGAACCCGGATTTTCTTTTTCCAGCTCAAAAATCCAGCGGCTTGCAAGCATATAATTTTGATGGCGAATCCGCATTACAAGGTCGTTTATCTGCTCCGGCGTCATAACGCTGTCCGCAATATCATCCGCCAAAGTTACCTTTACGGCAAAGAGGTGCAAATATTTATAATTGTTCCAATACCTTTCCATAACATCAAAGTCATAGGGCGGGCAGGACCATTTTGTATTATAGTTTGGACATTGTTTGCAGCATTCGAGAAATCTCTCAACCTCAACATAGTCCTTTGCGTAATCCGAGGCGTTTATTTTTCTGTATAACCGCTCTATCGTTTTAACACCCTTGGCTCTTCTGAAACGCACAATAACGCATCCTTTTTTGTTAACAAATTTATCGCCTTGCATCAAGACGATTTTCAAATTTTATTATAGCATAGACTGTCGTTTTTTGCAAACAATATAAAGATATCGGAACACATTCCCTTATTGCAATTTTTTCTGTAAAAAGCTATAATATAATCTGCTATATAATTCCTACCGAAAGGATATATACCGATGAACCGTGTCTTTTCCATAAAGGGAATAACCAATATTGCTACCGCTTTTTTTGGAAAATCAATTCACCGCTCGGCGGCAGCTCTTTCGTATTTTCTAACCATGACTATATTCCCTGCGCTTATTTGCATACAATGGCTTTTAGGAACCCTTGGCGAAGATATTATAAACTTCCTTGAGGATTTTTCCGAGCTTATTCCGGAAAATGCTCTTATGATAATAGAAGATTATCTTTCGTATACCGGGTCCCAGTCAACCGGACTTCTCTCTGTCGGAATAGTTACGGCGATTTATACCGGAAGTTCCGCATACCGTATGCTTTCCGACCTCTTGCGCAGTATATTCGACAGCCGAGGCGGAAACGCCGTTGTGCGTTTTATTATGAGCTTTATTTGGGCGGGTGCATTTCTTGTTTTTATCTATATAAGTGCAATTATTATTCTTGCCGGCAGATGGCTTATCGGTTTTCTTGAACCTTTTTTCGCAAAGATTGAATTTATCGACCTTGCCGACCTTGCAAACCTCTGGGAATGGTTTCGATTTATTCTCTTAATTGTGTTTTCAACCTTTGTCGTGTATGTACTTTATTTAACCTCTCAATGGTACAGCCCATACGAAACCGTTGCTCTGCCCGGAGCAGTTTTTGCTTCCCTCCTGCTTACCGTTGCCAGCCTTATTTTTTCTTGGTTTATAAGCCTTTCCGTAAACTACTCTCTCATTTACGGCTCTCTTGCTTCAATGATAATCCTCATGTTCTGGCTATATGTCCTTGGAAATATAATCATCATAGGTGCGCTTATAAACAAGGAAATCAGCGTGCAAAAAGATGACCCGAAAATTAAATATCACGACAGTATAACAAAATTTATCAAAAGTGATGATTGATATAAAAAACCTCTGTAAAACTTTTTTGCCTTACAGAGGTTTTTCTTCAATAAATTATTTTCCGCAATATTCTTTACGGAGTTCAAGGAATTTATCCGGCCAGTTGGTTATTCCAATCTCAAGCTGGAGCTTAAGAGCCTTTCGCATATCCTTTTCATCGTTTATTGTCCATGCGTTTATCTCTATACCGTTGTTGCGGAGATCCTGCATATTTTCGTGGTTGAGCATATTAAAGAACGGATGGAAACATTCCGCTCCCCTTGCTCTTGTGTATGCGCCGGGATGAATAAGCCAGCTTTCCTCAAGAAATCCGATCTTAACATCTGGCGCAAGCTCCTTAAAGCGGCAACAGGTAAAGTGATTAAAAGAACTTACTATTATCCTATCTCTAAATCCAAATTCATCAATAAGCGAGAGAACCTTTCTCTCAATATCGGGATATTCATAAACTCCGGTTTTGAATTCAATATTACATTTCATACCGGTTTCTTTAAGAAGTTCAAATACCTCTCTTAATGTGGGCGGAGCAACAAAGCCGAATTCGCCGTTCTTTACAAAACCGGCATCCAGTGCTTTGAACTCGGCAAGAGTGAGATCTTTAATAAGAGCATCCGTTCCCGTTGTTCTTATGGCATTTTCGTCGTGCATTACAACAACCTCGCCGTCTTTTGTGGTATGAACATCAAGCTCTATTCCCTCTGCGCCGGCTTCCGCCGCCTTTTGGAATGCAAGAAGCGTATTTTCGGGATATTTACCGGAAAATCCGCGGTGCGCATATATTTGAGTCATACAAAATCGCCTCCTATATTTCAGCTATAAACATACCGGAAAGCAGTGCGCTTTCCGGTACTGTTTTATTGATTATACCACGAAAAGTCCTTTTTTCAAAGACCTATTACAAGATTTTTGTCAACTGCGGCATAAACCTCGTCGCCTTCGGCAAAGGTCATCTCCCTCTCGAACACAACATCGGCGTTAAGATAGATTGTTCCGCACTCAATTCTGAAGCGAATAATATTTCCGTGAGAAATATGGCTGGAAACGGTGCCTTTGAAAACAAAGTCATTATCACCGCCGATAGGATTATGGCTCATTCTTACGATTTCCGGTCTTATGGCAACATCCTCGTATCCGAAATCCTCGCCGATTGCGGCATTAAAGCTTGCGCCGGGGATTATATTGTAGTTTCCGATAAATTTTGCCGCAAACTTTGAAGCCGGAGTTGTATAAAGGTCAACCGGCGTGCCGGATTGCTCAATTCTGCCCTCGTTAAAGAGGTGAATCGTATCCGACATAACCATAGCCTCGTCCTGGTCGTGGGTTACAAAAATGGTGGTTATATTCAGCTTTTGCTGAATACGCCTAATCTCTATCTGGAGATTGTGGCGCAGCAATGCGTCTATTGCAGAAAGCGGTTCGTCAAGAAGAAGGACCTTCGGTTCCGTAACCATTGCTCTTGCAAGAGCAACACGCTGCTGTTGACCGCCGGAAAGCTGCATCGGGAACTGGTCGATTTTTTCGGAAAGACCGACTATATCGAGCATCTCTTTTACTCTTTCGTCAATTTCGTTCTTCGGAGTACCTTTCATTTTAAGCCCGAAAGCAACATTGTTCTTAACACTCATATTCGGGAACAGAGAATACTGCTGGAATACCATTCCTATTCCTCTGCGGCGCGGGCTTACATCGGTAATATCCTCTCCGTCAAGATAGATTTTCCCGCTGGTTACCTGTTCAAGACCGGAAAGGCAGCGCAAAAGGGTGGATTTTCCGCAGCCGGAGGGTCCAAGCAGGGTTACAAGCTTGCCCTTCTCTACATCAAGGTTTATATCTTTAAGTACATGGTTCGTGCCAAAGGATTTATTAACATTTTCAAAACGAATATATGCCATAGTTCTTATCTCCCCTCTCTTTTTACCTTTTCAAGCTTACTTCTGCTTTGCAGCGCAAGCACAATCGCCGTAATGGTAAAGGTAAGCAGCATAATAATTACGATGACTGCGGAAGATTCGCCGGTGGAGCGTTTCATCGCCTGATACAGATAAATCTGGAGGTTCGTGGTTCCGCTTCCTCCAAGGTTTCTGATGATTACATAGTCACCGAAAAGGATACCAACGGCAAGAAGGGATGAAACGGTTATACCGCTTATAATATTCGGAACAATTACTCTGAAAAAGGCATAAAGCCTGCTTGCGCCAAGCATCTCTGCCGCCTCAATAAGCATCGGCATACTGATTGCGTGCATACTGTTGCGTATTCCCTGATATATATGCGGAAGAATAATTATGCAATATGCTCCGATAAGCATAACCATTCTGTTTCCGAGAACGGGGTTTCCCTTTGCATAAGCACTTAGTATGGAAACAGAAAGGATAACGCCCTGTATTGTATAGGGTATCATACAAAGAATCTGGACATATTTTTCGAGCTTCGGAAAATAAATCGTAACAACAAACAGCGCAAGAAGCATAACAATAATGGTAATAACTATCGGAATTATGCAAATAAGCACGGTTTGATAGAGTGCCGTAAAGAAATTGCTGCTTGTGAAAAGAGTATTATAGCTGGCAAGCGTAAATCCCTTCGGTACAATCTCCGTCCAGTTCCTGAAAAGCGAATAAATAAATGTCGCCACAAGCGGAAGTAAAAGCCAAATTATAATAGCCACCATAAAGACATTGGAGAAAAACTTATTCTTTTTCATATTCTCACCTCGTCTTCCAAGCGGTCGTCTTTTTGACAATATAGTTGTCAAGAAGAATTACTGCGCACATAATTACCATCATAACAACGGAAAGTGCTGCGCCAAGCTTTGGCTTTGATGTAATATCTCCAACGAACATTGCGGAAATATTTACAGGAATAAGGTTAAAGTTATTCATAAGAAGAGCATACGCCGTTGCATAGGCGCAAAGCGCATTCGCAAAAAGAACGCTTATGGTTCCGAAAATGCTCGGAATCAAAACCGGTATGCCAACCTTAAACCAAAAAGTAGAGTTTCTTCCGCCAAGAAGCATATTTGCTTCCTGCCACTCCTTGCGTATTCCGTTAAACGCCGGAATAAGAAGCAGGGTGGAAAGCGGAATCTGAAAATATATGTACATCAGGATAAGTCCCTTACTGCTGTAAAGGTTAAAATTCTGAATAAATTCAATTCCATAAAGATTTGCAAGCTGAGTAATAACGCCAAAATTTCCAAGGAGTATCATATACGCAAAAGCAAGCGGCACACCGGCAAAGTTTGATGTCATATTAAGAACCGTCATAAACAAAGTGCGCAGCTTGCCCCTTGAGGTATGCGCAGCTTTTGCGCCGAAAAACGCAAGAATAATACCGACCGCTGTGGAATAAAAAGTAATTTTAAGACTGTTGGTAATAGCTTTTTGGTAGCTTAGAGTAGTAAAAATCTTTTTATAGTTATCAAGACAAAAAATAACGGAGCGGTCCGAATCCAAACCAAAAGAGTCTACTACAAGACTTATAAGCGGAATAAGTTCATAAAGCAAAACGATTGCTATAAAAGGAAGAAGAGCTAACAGGTAAAGATATTTATTAGTATTCTTTATCTTTTTTTTGGCTCTGTCCGGAGCATTATTCATGGAGTCACCTCATTCAAGAATGGGGCGCACAAGTTATGTACGCCCCATTTGTTTACTCTGTGAGTAAAATTAAAGATTACTGAGCGATAAGGGGCTGGATGTTCTCTGCCCACCATTCGCCTATCTGAGCGCAAACCTCAGAATAGTGGTCTGCGTCTGCAAAGCCTACTGCATGTGCATAGGTTGCGGGATCAAAGGTAGCGGAAGTTACTTCCTCGGGTATAACAACATTGGTTCTGGTGGGGATTGCGCCGGATTTTGCAAGGTTAATCTGACCTTCGTCAGAGAAGATGTATTCTCTTGCAAGAGCTGCTGCAAAAGGAGTAGTGGTATTTGCATTGATAACGGAAGCATAACCGGAAAGGATTGCGCCGTCGGAAGGAATGCCATATTTTACATTGTAGTTCTTTGCCTCAACAAGTTTTCCTGCATAGGAATATGCGTTATAGGACCAAATTACGCCGAAAGGAACTTCGCCAGATTCAAAGTTATTGTAGGTAATATCGATGCCGTTGATGCGTCCTGCTTCAGCCATTTCTTTCCAGAAGTCGAATGCGGGCTGGAGGTTGTCGATATCGCCGCCGAATGCATAAGCAGTAGCGATAACTGCGCCCTGTCCGTTTGCGCCGCCGACTACATCGCCGATAGCAACTTTATAATCGCCTTCACGAACTGCCTGCCAAGAAGTGGGCATTTCGCCTTTCATAAGGTCGTTATTCCAAAGGAAAGCGGTGCATCCGGTGTATGCGATCATCCATTTGCCGTCTTCGCCTTTTGCCCAATCGGGAACGGAATCCCAATAAGAGGTTTTATAGCCCTGAACAAGCTCTTTACCGTCAGAGCCGACAAGCTTAGTGGTAAAGCCGAAGCCGACATCACCGATTGCTCTGGTGGGGTCGTTTTCGAACATAGCAAGTTCCTCTGCGGAGCTCATATCCGCATCGTTATGGGTGATGCCGTAAGTAGCGGTGTATCCTTCCCATGTTTCGCCCCAGTTTGCCCAAGAATCGGGCATACCGACGGATTCGAGGTGGCCTTCTGCTTTTGCTTTTTCGATGATTTCATCAAGGGTGTAGTCATTAAGGGTTTTTGTTTCTTCAACGGGTTCGCTGCCCTCTGTGGGGGTGCTGCCTTCGGAGGGATTAGGTGTTTCCTTCTCGCCTTCACCGGAGCATCCGGCAAAGATAAGAGCCATGCAGGCAATGATTGCGATGAGTTTGAACCATTTGATCTTACGCATTTCGTTCCTTCTCTCTTTTAGTATTTTTGTGTGTTTCGTATGAATTTTTCTCATCATACAATATGTATTATAAACTTTTTCATGTATAATGTAAAGGGTACGGCGGAAATCTGTTTGTTTCGTAGAAAATCGTGCATATTTTTTGTGTAAACTGCACAATTATTTTGTTAAAAAAATAATTGTTGAATGTCCCAAACTTTTCTGCTAAAATACCTATATAATATATGCGTATTACGCAAAGAGAATAAGGAGGAGATATTATGAAGGCTTATGAACGGCTTCTTAAATATGTTCAATATCCGACAGGCTCCGATGAAAACAGCGAAACCTGCCCCAGCACCCGGGAACAGCTTGTTCTCGGTGCGGCACTCTGCGATGAAATGAAGGAGCTTGGCATCTCCGGAGTCGAGATGGACGAAAACGGCTATGTTTACGGAGAAATTCCGGCCTCCGAGGGCTGTGAAAATGCTCCCGTGCTTGGATTTATCTCCCATATGGATGTTGTTGAGGAGGTTCCGTTTACCAATATAAAGCCCCGCATTGTTGACTACAACGGCGGAGATGTTGTGCTAAACGATGAGCTGGGTATAGTTCTTTCGTCCAAAGATTTTCCCGAAATGGCAGATTGCATCGGCAAGCACATAATCGTTACGGACGGCACTACTCTTCTCGGCGCAGATGATAAAAACGGAATTGCAGAAATCCTTACCGCAGCAGAGGAGCTTATCGCACACCCGGAAATTAAACACGGAACCATAAAAATCGGCTTTACTCCGGACGAAGAAATCGGTCGGGGTGCTCATAAATTCAATCTTGCACGCTTTGGTGCTGATTATGCCTATACGATGGACGGCGACGCTTTCGGCGGAGTTGAATACGAAACATTTAATGCTGCCCATGCAAAAATCAAATTTAACGGTGTTTCTGTTCATCCCGGCAGTGCAAAGGATAAAATGATAAGTGCTGCCCTTGTTGCTATGGACTTTGACGCTCTTCTTCCCCGTATGGAGCGTCCGGAATATACGGAAGAATATCAGGGCTTTTATTATCTTACCGGAATGCACGGCAGCTGCGATAATGCAGAGCTTTCCTACATAATCCGTGACCACGATGAAGAAAAGCTTAAATACCGTGTAGATTATATCCACCGTGCCGCCGCCGAAATCAACCGTCGCTATGGCGAGGGCGTTGCGGAGGCAGAAACCGGCTTTGACTACAAAAATATGCGCTGCATAATAGAAAACCACTTCCACCTTATTGAAAACGCCCGCAAAGCAATTGAAAAAGCCGGCGGAGTTCCCGTTTCAAAACCCGTAAGAGGCGGAACCGACGGCTGCGTTCTTTCGTTTATGGGTCTGCCCTGCCCCAATCTCGGCACCGGTGGTTATAACTTCCACGGAAAATTTGAATTTGCCTGCATAGAGCAGATGGATTCTGCCGTTGAAATGATTAAAAATCTTGCGGAAATCTACGGTACGCTCAAAAAATAGTTTTCCATTATATAAAAAGTTCCGTGCTCGGTTTGAGCACGGAACTTTTTTTGGCGCAAATTATACAAAGAAGTGATATATTATCAGTGCTTTTTGAGCACGAGTGCCGCTGCTGCAAGCACAAGCATTGCGGGTGCCATGCTCATTGCGGGTGCTCCGGTATTAGGGTTCTCTTCGCCCTTTTCGATTGCAATGGTGCTTCCGCCTACTACATGGATATTGTCGCTTTCTACATTTCCGAGTGCGGCAAGAACTTTTTCCGCATATTTAAGGCTGTCGTAGTTGCTTACGAGAGCTTTTTCTTCATCGCTGAGAGAATTGTAAGCTTCTCTTGCTTCAGATATAGCTTTGCTGCTGTCCTTGGTTATGGGAGTTCCGATTGCGTCGATAAGCCCTTCAACCTCCGCAGCTATTTCCTCGCTGGTTTTGTTAAAGCGTACCGCAACATCGTCATATGCGAAATATGCGGGCTGAGAGAAGCCGTAGCCGTTATCGCTGGAACCGGTTACATTAAACTCTATCTTGGTAACTTCGCCGAGCACGGAGAGATCCCATTTGGTCCAATCGGTAACGATGTTGTCGGGGCCGTTGCAGAGATAAATCTCCGCTTTGGTTTCAACCGCTTTGCCGTCCTTGTCATAGCCGGTTGCAACAAGCTTTACCCAATCCTTGGGACCGATTTTTGCGGTAAGTCCGTTACCGTCGGTATAGCAGTTGATTGCATAGCAGATGTTGTTTACATACATATGGTCAACAACACGGGCTACACCGTCGGAAAAAGAAAAAGACGGAAGGCTCTCGGTCATATTAAACTGGGAACCGTCCATATAGCCGTAATGAACCACAAAGTTATTGGAACCGTTGTGACCGCCGCCGGTTCTCTGGATTCCCTCAACGCCTTTTTTGTAAACGGTAAGCTGGTGATTAAAGTCACCGTATTTGGAAGCTTCGCCGGAAACATAGTTGGAAACTGCATGACCGCCGCTCCAATAGCAATATGAGCCATATGCCTGTGAAAGCATACTTTTGAGGAAAGTGTTGTTATCGTCGCTCCATTTGTATACATCTTCTTCGGTAGAAACGCCGTACCCGCCGTCACCGTAAAGGAGCAGTCCGCCGTACTGCGGATCATCGATAAGAGAGGACCAATCTTTTTCGCCGACATAGTTTTCGCCGCCCTTGTAGTCTTCGTCCTCAAAGGTAAGTACACGCAGATTGTAGTCCTTGCGTTCCCAAGCGAATGCGGAAACAGCAAAAATGCTTACAATCATCATCGCTGCCAAAAGCAGCGACAGGATTTTTTTCATAAAAAATCTCCTTCCGTTTCTTTTTTGTATATGCAAAACGGCTTTTTTGCCGAAATTGCCGATAAAAAAGCACCAAAGCTTTGTTAATAAGCTTTGGTGCAAACGCTTTTATGCACTTCATACATTTCTGCGGGAAAGCCGCCGAAAAATGGAACCGAATATCCTGACTTGTGCTCTGCGGTATTTGCCGAACGCCCGTTCCCGCCTTCCCCGTTTTGCCGAGTGACTTGCGCATTGCGCCTGAGAACGGTCTTCACACTTACAGTGCCGTTTCTGCGTCGGGGAATCACACCCCGTTCCTCTGTGCCGATAAAAAATCAGCCATGTTCCGTATGACATATTATATTGTAATATATATTTTATTGCATTTTACCCGATTTGTCAATATATCATATAAAAAAGCACAAAATTCTCTTCCTTGCACATACTTAAAACAACTTTAATAATTTATTTGCAAATCTTCTCTTGATATAAAGTCGGTTTTGTTGTAATATATAGTTGTGTTATTTTCAGCTATGCTGACTTATGAAAAACCGAGAGGAGGACGCCTTAAATGAACGAACCTACAATTTCCTTTTCCATCCGCGAAGATAAAGAGAAAGAGATAAAAGCTATTCTCACCACAGTATATGATGCTCTTCGCCAGAAAGGGTACAACCCTATCAACCAAATCGTCGGGTATATCCTTTCGGAGGATCCCACATATATCACCACGCACAATAACGCAAGAAGCCTTATTCGCCGCATCGACCGTGATGAGCTTCTTCAGATTTTGGTGAAAAATTATCTTGACGATTGATTTTGGAGGATATTATGGCAGAAGAAAAACAGGAATTTATGACATATAAGGGACGCCCGCTTGTTCGCAGCAAAAAAATACTGTATTATGGCGATATGCGCGACCCTTATGTTGTAATGCTCCAGATAACAGATACAAAAGAAGCAGAGGGCATTGAAATGGCAAGTCATATTACCCTCCAGATGATGTCCACAGACCCAAACGCCGCCCCTACCGAAATGGTGCTCAAGCGTGCGGAGCGTGACGGGCTTTATTCTGCGCTTGACCTTGCTTCAACTTGGCTTGACCGCCAGATTGGCGAGGTTAAGGAGTAATTTTATCAAAAAACCGCCCGATTTTGTTTTCGGGCGGCTTCGTTTTTTCGCAGAAAGCGCATGAGCACCGTATTTTTTTAGTACGGTGCTCATTTTTATGCACAAAAAAGCCCGGCAATAAAGCCGGGCTTTTTATATTTAACACGGTGCTCAAATATTGTTTATATTAGAAGCCGCCCGGACGGGGAGTCTGGTGCATCTGCTCCTGAACGGTGTTAATCATTCTGCCGTTATTCTCGGGAATGTCGGTAACAAGGCTCTCGGTAGTAAGAACCATTGCAGCAACGGAGGCTGCATTCTGAAGTGCGGAATGAGTTACCTTTACGGGGTCAACAACACCTGCTTCTATCATATCGCAGAATTCCTCGGTAAAGACATTGAAGCCATAGCCGTTTTTCTTAGAGCGGCGAACCTTATCAACAACAACGGAACCGTCAAGACCTGCGTTGATAGCCACCTGACGCATTGGCTCTTCGAGGGCACGGATAACAATTTTAACGCCGGTTTTTTCATCGCCGTGGGTAGTGTTAAGAACCTTTTCAACATCGGGGATAACATTAACAAGGGCAACGCCGCCGCCTGCTACGATGCCTTCTTCAACAGCAGCCTTGGTTGCGTTAAGAGCATCCTCGATACGGAGCTTTTTCTCTTTTGCTTCGGTTTCGGTCGCTGCACCGCATTTTACAACAGCTACGCCGCCGACAAGCTTTGCAAGTCTTTCCTGAAGCTTTTCACGGTCATAATCGCTGTGTGCGGTTTCATAGGAAGCTTTGATGATAGCGATACGAGCCTGAATTTCTTCCTTCGTGCCGCCGCCGTCAACAATAAGGGTTTTATCTTTGTCTACCTTAACTTTCTTTGCAAAGCCAAGGTGCTCAAGCTTAACATCGGGAAGAGTAAGACCGATATCGTCGCACACAAGAGTTGCACCGGTAAGTGCAGCAATATCAAGAAGCATTTCTTTTCTTCTCTCGCCAAAGCCCGGACCCTTTACGCAGCAGACATTAAGAGTGCCACGGAGCTTGTTGACAATAAGGTTTGTAAGTGCGTCGCCTTCAATATCCTCGGCAACGATGAGGAGCTTTTTGCCCGCTCTCATAGCCTGTTCAAGAATCGGCACAAGTTCCTGGAAAGAGGAGATTTTTTTATCAACAAGAAGAATGGAGCAATCCTCCATAACGGCAACCATCTTGTCGGTATCGGTTACCATATAAGGAGAAAGGAAGCCGCGGTCAAATTCCATACCTTCAACAACCTCAATGTAGGTGTTTGCGGTTTTGCTGTCCTCAACGGTGATAATGCCATCGGTGGTCACCTTTTCCATTGCGCTTGCAATAAGGTCGCCAAGCTCCGAATCGCCGCAGGAGATTGTTGCGACTCTTGCAATATCCTGAGAACCGGAAACTTTCTTTGCATTCTTTTGAACTGCCGCAACGGCTGCGTCAACAGCTTTCTGGATACCGCGCTTGATAAGCATGGGGTTTGCGCCGGCGGTAACATTTTTCATGCCCTCGCGAACAAGTGCCTGCGCAAGAAGGGTTGCGGTTGTAGTGCCGTCGCCCGCTGCATCGTTGGTCTTTGTTGCAACTTCTTTAACTATCTGTGCGCCCATATTCTCAAAGGGATTTTCAAGAGTGATTTCCTTTGCGATTGTAACACCGTCGTTGCAGATGATAGGAGTTCCGAATTTTTTATCAAGAACTACATTGCAGCCCTTAGGACCAAGGGTGATTTTAACGGTGTTAGCGAGCTTGTCGATACCTGCCTGAAGCGCTCTTCTGGCTTCGTCGCCATATATAATTTGTTTAGCCATATATAAATACCTCCGATATTATTAACTGATTAGGATTATTCCTCAACTTTTGCAAGTATGTCGGACTGGGAGAGGATAATAATTTCTTCTCCGTCGATTTTGACGGTGGTACCGGCATATTTGCCCATAATTACATGGTCGCCGACTTTAAGCTCCATCTCTACCTTTTTACCGTCTGCAAGAGTGCCGGGACCGACAGCAAGGACCTCGGCGATTTCAGGTTTATCCTGTGCGTTTGCGGTAAGGATAAGACCGCCCTTGGTCTTTTCTTCGCTTTCGATCATTTTAATTACGACTCTGTCGCCCAGTGGTTTAACATTCATTGCAAATCCTCCTATTTATAAAGTGATTGGCTTATTATATCGTTAGCACTCTATCTTTCTGAGTGCTAATAATATTGTATACTATATCCTCTCAAAAATCAAGAGGTTTTTCGCATATTTTTATAATTCGTTTACATTTTCCTCTGCTTTAAGGGGAATTTTCTTTGCAATAAGGAATTTTATCGGTATTCCCTGCTCGGAAAACATCTTTTCGTGCTCCGTAGAAAGGCTTCCCTCAAAGCCGGAATTATGCAAATCCTCCGTTACATATGTAAGCTCAAAGCCGCATTCTCCAAAATATCTTTTTGACGACAAAAACAAATCATCGTTATCGGTTTTGAACCAAATTTCGCCGCCGTCCCGTAAAAATTCACGATATTGCATAAGCTGATGGTTATGCGTAAGGCGTTTTTTGTGGTCGTGGGTTTTCGGCCAAGGATTGCAGAAATTTATATAAATGCGCTCGCACACATCTTCCGAAGAAAAGACCTTGTCTATAAGCATAATCTCCTGGCTGAAAATCAGCACATTGTCAATGCTGCGTCCTGCTTCGGCATACTCTCTTTTTATATTACGCATAGCAAGACCGAGCATTTCGCTCTTTATATCAACCGCAATATAGTTTATATCCGGGTTCGCTACCGCAAGCTTTGAAATAAAACCGCCTTTTCCGCAGCCAAGCTCTATCATAAGCGGTCGGTCATTATTAAAAGCAGAATGCCATTTTCCCCGGTTCTCCTCCGGAGCATCTATGCAGTTTTCCCATTCGGCAAGCTCCGGTCTTGCCCATGGCTTTCTTCTTATTCTCATTCTTCGCCCTCCGTTATTCCATAAACCCGGCATCCGTTTTCTCTTGCCCGATTTATAAGAGTCTGTGCGTCGGTTCCTCTTATTTCCGCAAGGCGTTCCGCCGTTGCGTGAATAAGGGTACTGTCGCACCTCTGTCCCCTATACGGCACCGGTGCCATATAGGGGCAATCTGTTTCGAGCAAAATTCTGTCATCGGGCACCTCCGCCGCCGCAAGCAGCAGCTTATTTGCATTTTTGAATGTGACCGAACCGGTAAAGCCTATGTACATACCAAGCTTTACAAATTCCCTTGACATTTCGGCAGAGCCGGAATAGCAATGGATTATACCTTTCGGGCGGTATTTTTGTACAAGCTCAAGAGTGTCTGCATGAGCCTCTCTGTCATGGATTATCACGGGCAAGCCAAGGTCGTTTGCAAGCCCGAGTTGGGCGGCAAAAACCTCTATCTGCTTTTCCCTCGGAGAAAAATCATAGTGATAATCAAGACCTATTTCTCCTATTGCAACAACCTTCGGCTGCTTTGCAAATTTTTCTACCCTAAACAGCCAATTTTCGTTTCCGTCGCTTTCTGCGGAATGGGGATGTACCCCAACTGCGGAATACAGAAAGCCGTATCGGCGGGAAAGCTCCAGCGTTTTTTCGCAGGAAGCAAGGTCGCAAGCCGGGTCAACAACAAGCGAAACGCCGTGCCCGGCAAGGGAGCCGAGCACGGTGCTTCTGTCTTCATCAAAACGCTCATCATCATAATGGGCGTGAGTATCGAAAATCCCTTTGTATTCCATTAGTGCAGCCTTGTTCCGACAGGTACGGAGTCATCGACAAATGTAACGCAGACGGAACCGTCCTCCCTGTTTCCCGCAAGGAGCATTCCGCTGGATTCTACTCCGCAGAGCTTTGCAGGTTTAAGATTTGCAACAACGATTATCTTTTTCCCGATAAGTTCTTCCGGAGTGTAGTGCTGGGCAATACCGGAAACTATCTGGCGTCCGCCCATTCCGTCATCAAGCTGTATCTTAAAAAGCTTCTTTGCCTTCGGAACCTTTTCGCAAGCAACTATTTTTGCAACACGAAGCTCCACTTTTCCGAAATCCTCGATTCCGATTTCCGGTTCAAGTACGATTTCTTCCTTTTTATCCTCGGTTTTGGGAGCTTTTGCGGCTTTTTCTTCCGCTTCAAGCTCTGCAAGCTCTTTTTGAGCGTCAATTCTCGGGAAGAGGGTTTCACCCTTATGTACGGTTACATTTGCTGGAAGAACGCCGAACTCGCCCGCTGTTTCATAGCCTCTTGCTTCCTCCGGAGCACCTATCTGGTCAAAAATCTTTACGACGGTATCAGGCATAAAGGGAGTAAGCAGTACAGCGCAAACACGGATTCCCTCAAGGAGGTTGTAAAGCACCGTTGCAAGGCGGTTCTTCTTCTCCGGGTCTTTTCCGAGGACCCACGGCGCAGTTTCATCAATATATTTATTGGAACGGGAAATAATCTTGAATATTTCCATAAGAGCGTTTTGGAAAGCGTAGCTCTCCATCTCGTGCTCATATTTTTCACGAAGAGCTTTTATCATATTTATAAGCTCATCGTCAACAGGCTCCGGCTCTCTTCCCTCCGGAAGGGTTCCGCCGAAATATTTTTCCGCCATTGCGACGGTTCTCGAAACAAGGTTTCCGAGGTCGTTTGCAAGGTCTGTATTTATGCGGGTAATAAGTGCTTCGTTAGTAAAGGAACCGTCTGAACCGAACGGAAATTCCCTAAGCAGGAAGTAACGCAAAGCGTCAACGCCGTATCTTCTGCAAAGGATTACCGGGTCAACAACATTTCCGAAGGATTTTGACATCTTTCCGCCATCGATAAGAAGCCAGCCGTGCCCAAAAACCCTCTTTGGAATCGGAAGGTCGAGAGCCATAAGGATTGCGGGCCATATTATTGTATGGAAACGCACGATTTCTTTTCCGACAAAGTGAACATCCGCTGGCCAGTATTTTTCAAAATCGTGATATTTTTCGTTTTCATAACCGAGGGCGGTTATGTAGTTGGTAAGAGCGTCCACCCATACATATACAACATGCTTGGGGTCAAAATCGACCGGTATGCCCCAGCTGAAGCTTGTGCGGGAAACACACAAATCCTCAAGACCCGGTTTTATAAAATTGTTTACCATCTCGTTAAGCCTTGAGGTTGGTAAAAGGAAATCCGGGTGCTCTTCATAATATTTTACAAGGCGATCCGCATATGCGGAAAGACGGAAGAAATACGCTTCTTCCTCCGCATCAATAACATCTCTTCCGCAATCCGGACATTTCCCGTCAACAAGCTGGGTTTCGGTCCAAAAGGATTCGCACGGAGTGCAATATTTTCCCTTGTATGTTCCTTTATAAATATCGCCCTGCTCGTAGAGGCGTTTGAAAATCTTTTGTACGCTTTTCACATGATAGTCGTCGGTGGTGCGTATAAAGCGGTCGTTGGAAATATTCATCAGCTTCCAAAGCTCTTTTATTCCGGCAACAACTTCGTCAACAAACTGCTGAGGGGTAACGCCTTTTGCTTCCGCCTTCTGCTGGATTTTCTGACCGTGCTCGTCAACGCCGGTGAGGAACATTACATCGTATCCCTGAAGGCGTTTGTATCTTGCCATAACATCCGTGGCAACTGTACAATAGGTATGACCGATATGCAGCTTATCCGAGGGATAATATATCGGAGTTGTAATATAAAACTTTGGCTTATCCATTGTTTTTGTTCCTCCTGTTTATCAGTAATTTTCTTCTATATATTCGACCATTTTTGACGCAAATTCATCCGGTGCAACATCACCTTTGAATATAGAAACCGCAAGCGCACAGAACTCATCGGAAAGAGTTTCGTTATCGGCAGCCTTTACAATAAATTTCGGAGCGACAACAGCCGTTCCCGCTGCGGAATATGCTTCTTTTTCCGCTTTTCCAATGTCATACTGCTGCACAAGCTCCGCCGCATTTGCAACAGGAGGGAGCTTTCCTGCGGTTTGTGCGGCAACAGCCGCTGCCTCGCTGCTGTAAAGGAACTTTATAAAATCTTTTGCAAGGTCGGCGTTTTTTGCTTCTATCGGAATATACATTTCGGAGAAGGCGGCAACGGAAGTGCTTTCTCCGGAAAGTGCGGGATATGCGGCAAAGCCGTAATCTGCATTTTCGTCCTCAAGCAGCTCTTTAAGATCCGCTGCGCTGCCCGAAATAAAGAGTGCCTCGCCGTTTTTCAGACTTTCGGTAACATCGTCTTTTGTCTTTGTGCTGCTGCCGGAAACAACAAGCTTTTTGATTGCATCAAGCTTTTCCGCAAAAGCCTTTACCTGCTCGTTATCCGTCCAAGCCTCTTTATCGCAATTAAGAAGAGCATTAAGCTTTTCCGTTCCGACAGCGGGTGCAAGAGCTGCGGCAAACATATTTACAAATTCGTCCGGTTCTCTTCCCGCATAGGTAAATGCGGAAAAACTCTTATCTTCGCAAGCTTCCGCAAGAGAAATGAATTCGTCCCATGTTTTCGGCACGGAAAAGCCGTTTTCGTTCAGCAGTTTTTTATTGTAAATAAGCCCCTCCTGCTCGAAGAAAAGCGGAGCAATATATATTTTTCCGTCATCGTAGGGCTTACAGAATGTGTTATCGAATGTTCCGTTAAGAACAAGCCCGGAAACGCTTTCCGCCACATCATTAAGAGAAAGCATTGCTCTATCCTTGATAAGCGCATCGGTAACTCCGCTTTCTTCCGTTGAGGGAAGATAAACAAAATCCGGCGAGCTTCCGCCGAGAATCATATCCCGAAGGTCGTATGCGGCGTTTTTTCCCATAGTGGCGTTTACGGTAACTCCGGCGTTTGCAGCTTCAAACGCCGCAATAACGCCGTTCCAATAATCGGTAAGCGTTCCGTCGTCATAAACGACTATATCAAGATTTCTGCTTATTATCTCAATTTTTTCAGGTTGGCTGTCGCTTCCGTTATTGTTTTTCGGTTCTTCTTTTTTGCAGCCCGAAAAAACCGCAACAAGCATTAAAACAGCAAGTAAAACAGAAAGAATTTTTTTCATATTGTCCTCCCGGTCATAAAAATACATTGTAATTGTACCACAAAGCTTTTGTAAATTAAAGGGCTTTTAATATTTTTTTGCGGTAATGCGGAAGATTTGCCGCTTATTTTTTGACGGCTCAATAAAGTCTTAAGAAACTTTATTTATATTTCGCTTTATTTTATTCCCTTTCTGTGGTAATATAATCAAGGTGGTGATGAATATTTTGGAAAAGTACCTTTATCTTTTTATAATATCCATGACTCCTCTTATTGAATTGCGGGGAGCTATGATATATGCCGCAGCAAACGATATGCCGTTTCTCACAAGCTTTGCCTGCTGCGTTTTGGGAAATATGCTTCCGGTTCCGTTTTTGATAAAATTTTCAAAGAGCGTTTTGCTCTATCTTTCAAAATTCAAAAAAGTCGGATGGTTTTTTCAAAAAATTATCGACCGCGGAAACAAAAAAGCCGCCGAAATCGGCGGTTGGGAGCTGCTTGGGCTGTTTCTTTTTGTTGCTCTTCCTCTTCCCGGTACCGGCGCATGGACCGCATCTCTTGTAAGTGCGCTTCTTCAGCTTCGGATAAAAAAATCTCTTCTTGCAATCGGAGCCGGCGTTATCGTATGCGGAATAATTATGGGTGCGCTTTCTTTCGGAATTGCAAATTTTATTTCATAAAGGAGAACCGCTATGCCAGAAAACAATCAGAGTCTTGTTTCGGAGCAAACCGAACTTCTTCGCAAACAGACAAGGCTTATGAAAACCCAAACCGTCATTTTTTCCGCATTTATGCTTATAATTGCGGCCGTACTCGTCGTTCTTTGCCTAAAGCTCAACAGTACAATAAGCGAAGCAAACGCAGCAATAGAACAAATTTCCGAGCTTACTGCGGAGCTTTCCGATATTCTTGAGCAAACGAACCTCACCGAGCTTTTGACTAATGCAAACAATCTTATTAAAGAAGGCGGAGAAAGCCTTACGGATGCACTTTCCGGGGTTGACGAGGCACTTAAAAAGATAGACGAAATAAACATTGCCGACCTTAACGAAGCTATTAAGGACCTTAAAAATGTCGTCGGACCCCTTGCAAAGCTGTTCGGTAAAAAATAATATAAAAAAAGCGGCTGCCGTTAAAAAGCAGCCGCCTTTGTTTTTTTTAGAACAACCCCGTTATTTTCCCGCTTTCGTCAACATCGATTTTTTCCGCAGCCGGAATTTTCGGAAGACCGGGCATTGTCATAATATCTCCGGTAAGCACAACAACAAATCCCGCTCCGGCGGAAACTTTTACATTTCTTACGGTTATATAAAACCCGCTCGGCGCACCGAGCCTTGATGGGTCGTCGGAAAAACTGTATTGCGTTTTTGCTATGCAAACCGGGCAGCAGCCGAATCCAAGCTCCTCCAGCTTTGAAATCTGCTTTTCCGCAGCCGGAGTAAAAACTGCGCCCTCGCCGCCGTAAATTTTTCTGACAACGGAATTTATCTTTTCTTTTATATTCAAATCGTCTTCATATGCAAAGGCAAAGCTGCCTTTCTCATTTTCACAAAGGCGCACGACCTCTTTTGCAAGAGCCTCGCCACCCTTTCCTCCCTCCGCCCAAACGGTGGAAAGAACGGCGTTTACGCCAAGTTCTCTGCATTTTTCGATAACAAAATCAATTTCATTATCGGTATCGGAGGGGAAACGGTTTACCGCCACAACACAGGGCAAGCCGTATACATTTTTGATATTTGAAACATGGCGCAGCAAATTCGGAATACCTCTTTCAAGTGCGGGCATATCCTCCTTATCAAGCGATTTTTTATCAAGCCCGCCATGCATTTTAAGTGCCCTTACCGTTGCGACTATAACCGCCGCATCCGGTACAAGACCCGCCATGCGGCACTTTATGTCAAGAAACTTTTCCGCACCGAGATCTGCGCCAAAGCCCGCCTCGGTAACCGTATATTCCCCGGTTTTAAGCGCAGCCCTTGTTGCAATAACGGAATTGCAGCCATGCGCAATATTTGCAAACGGTCCGCCATGGACGAAGGCGGGCGTGCCCTCAAGAGTTTGCACAAGATTCGGCTTCAGAGCATCCTTCAGCAGCGCAGCCATCGCTCCTTGAGCTTTAAGGTCGCCAGCAGTAATCGGCTTGTCGTCAAAGGTATAGCCGACAATTATTCTTGACAACCGCCGTTTAAGGTCGCTTATTGAGCCTGAAAGGCAGAGCACAGCCATAATTTCGCTTGCGACAGTAATATCAAAGCCGTCCTCTCTCGGAACGCCGTTTGCCTTTCCGCCAAGCCCGTCAACAATATTGCGAAGCTGCCTGTCGTTCATATCAACGCAGCGTTTCCATGTTATTTTTCTTGCATCGATTCCGAGAGCGTTTCCCTGCTGAATGTGGTTGTCCAGCATTGCGGCAAGAAGATTGTTTGCTGCGCCTATGGCATGAAAATCTCCCGTAAAATGAAGATTTATATCCTCCATAGGAATCACCTGAGCATAACCGCCGCCTGCCGCCCCTCCCTTTATTCCGAAGACCGGTCCGAGAGAAGGCTCTCGCATTGCCACAACAGCTTCTTTACCTATCCGGCGCAAGCCGTCCGCAAGACCGATTGTGGTTGTGGTTTTTCCCTCACCTGCGGGCGTTGGGGTTATAGCGGTAACAAGCACAAGCTTGCCCTGCTTTTCGGAGGGCTGCTCCAAAAAGGAAAGGTCAATTTTAGCTTTGTTGTTTCCGTACTGCTCAATGTATTTTTCATCAATATGAGCACGGGCAGCAATCCGGAGTATATGCTCCGGGGTTGCTCTTTGGGCAATTTCAATATCAGATAAATAGGTCATCGGGATTTGGTCCCTCCAAAAAACAGATTTTATCCAAGCTTTGCAACAAGTGTATCGGCTATGCCGTCAAGCCAATCCCCGCTGCAGTCTTCAATTTCTCCCGCATCGCATTTCTTTGCTATTTCCGGGTCTATCGGAATACTTGCCGTTACCGGAATTCCGTATTTCTTTGCGGTTTCCTCAACATGGCTTTCTCCGAATATCCGATGAACGCTTCCGCAATCCGGACATTTGAAGCTTGCCATATTTTCAACAACACCGAGCACGGGAATATCCATCATTCCCGCCATTTTTACGGCTTTCTCAACAATCATTCCGACAAGCTCCTGCGGAGAGGTTACAACGATTATTCCCGCAACGGGCAGCGACTGGAACACGGTAAGAGGAACATCTCCCGTTCCCGGAGGCATATCTACAAACATATAATCAACATCGTTCCAGATAACATCCTGCCAGAACTGCTTTACCGTTCCCGCAATAACCGGTCCGCGCCATACAACAGGCTCGGTTTCATCCTCCAAAAGAAGATTAACGGACATAATCTCGACGCCCGTTCTGCTTGTTACGGGAAGCACGCCCATACCGGCGGATTCCGCTTTTTCGGTTATGCCAAAGGTTTTCGGAATGGAAGGTCCCGTTACATCCGCATCAAGTATTGCGGTTTTATACCCCCTGCGCTGCATAAGTGCAGCCAAAAGAGAAGTTACAAGGGATTTACCGACTCCGCCTTTTCCGCTTACTACGCCGATAACATTTTTCACATCGGAAAGCTCGTTTTCGGGAACAAGAAAGCTTTCTTTTCCCTGTGTTCTTGAGGAACAGTTCGCCGTACAGCTTCCGCAATCGTGATTACATTCGCTCATAAATACATCTCCTTAAAAAATACCGGCAAAAAGCCTTATACATTTTGATTATACCACAGTTTGCGCAAAAAGTTAACCTTTGCGCATATTTTTTGTCTGCCGGCTAAAATATTTTGCTTAATCAGTTTTTTTATTTTCAAAAAATGTCGATTTATTGTGAATTTTGTGGTATAGTAGATATGAGTTTTTTATGGGGAGTGTTTTTTCTTGGATTCAACGGCGGTTTTCGGCGTAGCCTTTGTTGATGTCAAAGGCTTTCCCTTCAGGCACTATGTTTCTACCGGACGCAATCTCGGTTCGGTAAAAATTGTCCATGGCGGAGTTTCCCGTAATGTGTGCGAGGATTTTGCGAATGTAGGTATGCCTGTGGAATTTGTAAGCGTAACCGACAAAACCTGCATCGGTCAGGATGTTGTTGCAAGGCTTAATTCAGAAGGAGTCGGAACAAAATACATAACCACGGTTGAGGAAAACGGAATAGGAATGTGGCTTGCGGTTATGGATGAAAACGGCGACCTTGCCGGTTCCATTTCGCAAATGCCCGATGTTGTCGCCCTTGAAAAATACATAGATAAACACGGCGATGAAATAATCGCAAACTGCAAAAATATAATCCTTGAGATGGACGCTTCCGACAGCATATCCGCAAAGGTTCTTGCCCTTGCGGAAAAATACCGTAAAAATGTGTATGTAATCGTCGGCAATATGAGCGTAATACTTGCTCACCCGCTCTATCTTTGCCGCACCGCCTGTTTTATCTGCAATGAAATCGAAGCCGGACGGCTTTTTGATATGTACCTTGAAAATACCGAACCCGCCGAAATGCTTTGCCTGCTTAAAGAACAGACAAAGCGCATGAGCATCCCGTCTATGGTCATCACCATGGGTGTAAAAGGCGCAGTTTATTACGACCACATAAGCAAAACCGGCGGATTTTGCCCCTCCCTTCCAACAGAGCTTATCGACTCGACAGGTGCGGGCGACGCTTTCCTCGCAGGAACGGTTATGGGGCTTACCAGAGGGTACAGCCTTGAAAAAGCCGTGCGTGCCGGAACAAAGCTTGCTTCCCACACCATACAGGTGGAGGAAAGCTCCTGCCCAAAAGACCCGCAGTTTTTCGATGAATTTGATTTGCTGTATAACAAATAAGTATATAACAAAAATGCTCCCTTTCGGGAGCATTTTTTTGTTTACCGTTTATTTCATAAGACTGCAAACAAGGTCGGAATATTCGGAAGGGTCTTCTATCGGAAGTCCCGCAATAAGCAGTGCCTGGTCATAAAGTATATTTGCATATTTTGCGGCAAGCTCCCTATCCGTACCCAAAGCGTTCTTTATTGCGGAGAATGCGCTGCTGTCTGCATTAAGTTCGAGAACATGCTCACCCTTAAATCCGGCGAGCTCGCCTCCCTGCTTACGCATATACTTTTCCATTTCGATGCTTACTCCGCCGTCTGCGGTAAGGCAGCAGGCGTGGGATTTAAGTATTCTCGAAATTCTTGCCTCTTTTATTTTGTCGCCAAGGGTTTCTTTGATAAAATCAAGCACTTCTTTGTTGTCGGCGGTCTTTTGCTCCGCCGCTTTCTTTTCGTCCTCGCTCTCCGGCAAAGCGTCGTCGTCGTTCACGGACTTTGTCTTTTTGCCTTTATATTCACCGACAAACTGCATTACAAACTCGTCCACATCATCGGTGCACCAAAAAATCTCGTACCCTTTGTCGAGAATACGCTCCGTCTGCGGGAGCTTTGCAAGCTGGGCTTCGTTTTCGCCGGCGGCGTAGTAAATATACTCCTGTTCCTCCGGCATACGGGAAACATACTGTTCGAAGGATGTAAGCTTGCCTTCCTTTGACGAATTGAACATCATAAGGTCAAAAAGCTGATCTTTGTGCATACCGTAATCTGCGGCTGCGCCGTATTTTATCTGTCTTCCAAAGGCATTCCAGAATTTCTCGTATTTTTCCGGCTCTTCCTGCTGCATCTTTATAAGTCTTGCTTTTATCTTCTTTTCGATATTTGCTGAAATCGTCTTTAGCTGGCGGTCGTGCTGAAGCATTTCGCGACTTATATTAAGAGAAACATCGGGAGTATCCACAACACCTCTTACAAAGCGGAAATATTCCGGCAAAAGGTCGGAGCATTTGTCCATAATAAGCACGCCGGAGGAATAGAGCTGCAAGCCTTTTTCAAAGTCACGGGTATAATAATCATACGGTGCTTTTGCAGGAACAAACAGCAACGCTTTATAGCTTACAAGACCCTCTGCGTCAACGCTTATGCTGCAAAGCGGGTCTTCAAAATCTCCGAATTTCTGCTTATAAAAATCGTTATATTCCTCTTCGGTAACATCTTTTTTATTCTTCTGCCAAACGGGAACCATGGAGTTTACGGTTTCCCATTCCTTGTATTCCTCCCATTCGGGCTTATAATCCTCCGGAGCGTCCGCCGGTTTTTCTTTCTGGCGGCTCTTTGTTACCTCCATACGAATAGGATAGCGGATATAGTCGGAATATTTCTTTATCAGATGCTCAAGTCCGTACTCCTCAAGATATTCGCAGTAATCCTCTTCCTCTGTATCCGGCTTTATGTGCATAATAACATCTGTGCCGACGGAGTCCTTCTCACATTCGGTAACGGTATAACCGTCCGCACCTTCGGATTCCCATTTATATGCCTTATCGGAACCGTAAGCCTTGGAAATAACGGTGATTTTATCGCTTACCATAAATGCGGAATAAAATCCGACGCCGAACTGACCGATTATATCGGTATCGTTCTCTTTGTTTTCATCCTGCGCCAAATCCTTCTTAAATTTGAAAGAACCGCTTTGTGCGATTGTTCCGAGATTATGCTCAAGCTCTTCCTTTGTCATTCCGATTCCGTTATCTGAAACGGTAAGGGTGCGTTTTTCCTTATCCGGAACAACAACGATCTTGAAATCCGAGCGGTTCATTCCAACCTTATCGTCGGTAAGGGCAACATATGCCAGCTTGTCGATTGCGTCGCTTGCGTTTGAGATAATTTCACGCAGAAAAATTTCTTTATGGGTATATATGGAGTTTATCATAAGCTCCAAAAGCCGCTTTGACTCCGCCTTAAATTCTTTTTTTGCCATAAATAATGCGCCTCCGTATATGTAAAACAAAATAAGCTTTTTAGCACTCTTTATTTTCGAGTGCTAAACAATAATACACCCTTTCTCCGCATAAATCAAGTACAATTTGTTAACAAATTCATTTGCCATACGGCGTTTTTTGTGGTATATTAAATATGTACATACTTAAACAGTATCGGAGGACAAAATGCTTGGTGCAATAATCGGCGACATTGCCGGAAGTATATATGAATTTAACAATATAAAGACGGAGAACTTTACTCCGTTTGAGGGAAAATGCTTTTTCACCGACGACACGGTTATGACGATTGCCGTCGCCGACGCTCTTATGAGCGGAAAGCGTGACGAAAAGAAGACGGAAGCCTGCATGATAAAGTCGATGAAAAAATTCGGCAAGGCATACCCCAATGCCGGTTACGGCGGGCGTTTTTCCGCATGGCTCCAAAATCCGGACCCAAAGCCCTATGACAGCTTCGGAAACGGCTCCGCAATGCGGGTTTCCCCCGTTGCGTGGTATTTCCACAGCCTTGAAAAGGTTCAGCGTTTTGCCGAAATAAGCGCAAAAGTCACCCACGACCACCCGGAAGGCATAAAGGGTGCTTCCGCCGTTGCCACAGCAATTTTTATGGCGAGAAACGGCAGGGATAAGGACTATATAAAGCGATATATCGAGCTTAAATATCATTATGATTTCAGCAAAACCCTTGACGAAATCCGTCCTCATTATAATTTTGACGAAACCTGCCAAGGCACCGTTCCCGTTGCGTTTGAGGTGTTTTTTGAAGCGGACAGCTTTGAGGATACGCTAAAAAAAGCAATATCAATGGGCGGCGACAGCGACACTCTTGCAGCTATAGCCTGCAGCATTGCCGAGGGATTTTACCCAATTCCGGAGGAGCTGAAGGCAAAAGCTCTTGCCGTGCTCGACCGCAGAATTTTGAGCATGCTCAAAAAATGGGACGGAGATTTAAGCGTTTCTGCCTCCCCGTTTGAGCACCGTGATATTTTAAGGTATACCGACTATCTGCTCACAAACCCGCACACGGAAAAGAAAACCATTCAGCATCCTGAAATCAACCAGAGTTTTGTTGTTCCGGAATACAGTGAAACCCTGTTCAATTTTATCCGTGACGCCATAGGTTCTCCATATTTTCGCACGGATTACAGAGAAATACTTGAACGCCACGATATAAAACAGTATGGCGATATGATAGTGGAGCTTCCCGATGCAAGCGAGGTTTTACTCTCCGCAATGCTTACGCTGATAATTTCGGGCGAAAGAGTAAATCCCGGCAATGTTGCCTGGGCTGCAGAAAACGGAATCCTCGGCGACATTATGCAGGGACTCTGCAGCAAGCAATAATAAAAAGAACAAAGGCACCCGTGCTTTTCTTAAGCGCAGATGCCTTTATTGTTTGTAATTATTGATTTTACAAGCTCTGCCCATTTTTCCGGATATCGCACAAGCAGCTCTTCATGCTGAAGATTTTGTTCATGAATAATCGGTTTTGCAAAATGCCGCATATAGCGGGCACGATATTTTTCTCCCATTTTAAGCGCATAAAAAATGTGGATTTCCGTTCCTTTCGGATTTATTTTATCGGGAAGCGGAGTTACAAGGTCGGAATAGAATTGATTTTTGCAGCTTCTTTTTGTAACATACTGCCTTGCTTCACCAAAGCTTTTCATAAATTCTCCGACATATTCCGGCATTTCTTTTTTACGCCTTTCAAGCCGCTTTTGTAAAAGCTTTAGCTTAAACTTTCCGTAGTGAACGAACGGATACAAAAGCGGAATCACCTTTTCGAAGTTTCCGTTCCAGTGGCAGCAGGTACACGGAAGCAGCATTATTGCCGGGTTATTTTTGTTTCCAAAAGTATATACCTTCATATTTTCTCCTTTTGGTTAGACTGTTCTAACCTTACACCAATAAAAAAGCTGTTCAAACAGCTTTTTTCTATATGTCATAGTATAGCTTTATCCACGCCGTAATTCAATATTTTTTTTCAAAATTATTTGTTTGCATACGCTTCTTTAAGGCGAATTTTTGCGATTTCGTTTATGTTATCCAGTACAAACTGCTGCGCACTCTTATCATAAAGAGTAAGATAATATTCCTTTCCCTTGCGCTCTGCTCTGTCGCTGAAAATTCCTGCCTCCTGCCCTTTTTGCGTTGCGACCCGATAGTTTCTTTCTCCCATGCGCTTTATCTTCAAATACCCATTTTTAAGCAAATAGCCGGTTATCTTTGTCGGAATAATTTTAGCTTCTCCCGCCGCACTTATAATTTCCGCAAGAGCCGTTGCGCTGATAAGATCTTCCGAAAGTTTAACATTTTCTATTTGTTCTTTAGAGAAGAAGGCTCCGCCTCTTTTGCCGTGCGGCTTTGCGCCACCGATGCGCACAATATCCGAGAACTTCTTTGCATTAAGCAGCGATTCCGTGTCTGCAAAGCCCATTGCAAATATGCCGCCCCTGTCTTTGACTATCGGGTTCGGCAGTTTCTGCCATTCGTCAACGGTGAATTTATAATATTTCTTTCCTATATTGGAAGACGGCAAAGAGCTTATTTCTTCCCGAAGAACAAGCTCCGTTTTTATTACTTTTCCGTAATAGCGGAGGCAAACCGTGTTTTTGTCCTCGGCTTTTTCTTCCGTAAAGTAAAGCGCAATGTACTCAACCGGCAACATATTTTTAGGAAGCACAGCCTCCGGAATATGATAAAACCTTTCATCAAAGTTTACATCAAATTGGCGTTTGTTTTTAACTCTGCCAATAAGAACTTTCCGCACCATTTTCTGCGCCCCCATTCTCCATATAAGTTATTACAGATTTTAGATTCAGTCAAGCGCAAAAAGCACTTTTGTGCATTTTAACCTATTTTTATTATTTATTTACCTGTATTTATGTTAAATTATCTTTTTAGCCGATTTTTACACGAATTATATACCCATTTTACAAAGCGTGTGCAATATTTAGCTTTACAGCTTATCAAAATTGTAGAAAATGCCGAAAACCTATTGCAAAATTTGTAGAATGGTAGTACACTTCAAAGCGTGATATGAATTTTCTGTATTGCTTTTTTTGTGAAACGGAGGCATCCTTCAATGAAACTTCTTGAAGATCGCATAGCTGAATACGGAGCGGTGCGTCCCGGTAATGTCCTGAAGGTGGACTGTTTTTTGAACCACCAGATGGACATTTCTCTTTTTCAGGAAATGGGAAAGGAATGGAAACGCCTCTTCTCCGATTGTAAGATAAATAAAATCCTTACTATTGAAACTTCCGGAATCGGTATTGCGGCAATCGTTTCTACCTATTTTGATAATGTTCCCGTTCTTTTTGCAAAAAAGACCGAAAGCCTTAATGTGGACGGCGAAGTTTATCGCACAAAGGTTGAATCCTTTACAAAAAAGCGTATTTACGATGTGTTCGTCAGCAAAAAATATCTCGGTCCGGACGACCATGTTCTCATCATCGACGATTTTCTTGCCAACGGCAAGGCTCTTGAAGGGTTGCTTGAGCTTGTAAACGAGGCGGGAGCAACCGTTGAGGGAATCGGCATTGCCATTGAAAAAGGCTTTCAGCTCGGAGGCGACCTTATCCGCAGCAAGGGTATTCGTCTTGAATCCCTTGCCATTGTCGATGAGCTTGATGCCAAAACCGGTAAGATCACCTTTAGAAAACAGGAAAGATAAATCAGCATAGCGATATGCTTTTTTATAAAACAAAAAATACTCAGACTAAAACAAAAGTAAACGGAGGCACAACAAAATGAAAAAGATTCTTGCGTTTGTTCTCGCAGCAATCATGATGCTCACTCTTCTTGCCGGCTGCTCTGATACCAAAGCACAGGGCGAGAAAAAAGAAGGTCTTGAAAACTTCAAAATCGGCTTTATATTCCTTCACGACGAAAACTCCACTTATGATAAAAACTTTATCGACGCCGCAAAGACCGCTTGCGCAAACCTCGGTCTTACCGATGACCAGGTTCTTATGAAAACCAACATTCCCGAAAGCAACGAATGCTACGAAGCGGCTCTTGACCTTGCAGACCGCGGCTGCAACATCGTTTTTGCCGATTCCTTTGGTCACGAACCCTTTATGGCACAGGCTGCCGAAAAATATCCCGATGTTCAGTTCTGCCATGCAACCGGCACAACCGCTCACACCGCAGGCATCAAAAACCTCCACAATGCTTTTGCCTCCATCTATGAAGGCCGCTATCTTGCAGGTATTGCAGCAGGTCTTAAGCTCAACGAGATGATCACCAACGGCGAATTTACCGAAGCCGAAGCAAAAATCGGTTATGTAGGCGCATATACCTATGCAGAGGTTATTTCCGGTTATACTTCCTTCTTCCTTGGCGTTCGCTCCGTTTGCCCTTCCGCTACCATGGAAGTTCAGTTCACCGGCAGCTGGTACGACGAAACCGCTGAAAAAGAAGCAGCAACTACTCTTATCAACAGAGGCTGCAAACTCATCAGCCAGCACGCCGACTCCATGGGTGCTCCTACCGCTTGCGAACAGGCAGGTATCCCCAATGTTTCCTACAACGGCAGCACCGTTTCCGCTTGCCCCAACACCTTTATCGTTTCCTCCAGAATCAACTGGGCTCCTTACTTTGAGTACATCGTAAACTGCTATCTTAACGGCGAAGAGATTGCTACCGACTGGTGCAAAGGTATTACCGACGGTTCCGTTGAGCTCAGCGACATCAACATCGCTGTTGCAGCCGAAGGCACTGCCGAAGCCATTGCAGAAGCAGAGAAGAAGCTTGCAGACGGCACTCTCCATGTATTTGACACCTCCACCTTCACCGTAAACGGCGAAACCCTTACCTCTTATATGGCAGATGTCAACACCGACGCCGACTACACCCCCGATACCGAGGTTGTTTCTGACGGCTACTTCCATGAGTCCGAGATGCGTTCCGCTCCTTACTTCAATGTTTCCATCGACGGCATTACCACTCTTAACTCTGCATACTAATTTTTAGTCTGACCAGGGCGGGGTTTTCAAAAGCCCCGCCCTATTTGGGTTTTTATACGGTAATTTTTTGTCGCAATCCAAAATAAATTGTTTTTTAATTTTGAAAAATGTATTATAATTAGAGCATTATATTTTATTTTTGAAAATTAAGGACGGGAGGAAAAACGGTTGAGTTCCACTGCTGCAATAGAGCTAAAAAATATAACAAAAACCTTTGGAAGCGTTGTTGCAAACAACAATGTCTGCCTCACCGTAAATAACGGCGAGATTCTTTCAATTCTCGGCGAAAACGGAAGCGGAAAAACAACGCTTATGAACATGATTTCCGGCATTTATTTTCCTGACCACGGGCAAATTTTTGTCGGCGGCAAGGAGGTAACAATCGCCTCGCCGAAAGACGCATTCGATTATAAAATCGGTATGATACATCAGCATTTTAAGCTTGTTGATGTTTTCTCCGCAACCGAAAACATTATTCTCGGCTCCGGCAAAAAAGGCAGATTCAACCTAAAAAAATCCGCCGAAGAAGTTAAGGCGATAAGCGAACAATACGGTTTTGAAATCGACCCTATGAAAAAAATTTATGAGATGTCGGTTTCCGAAAAGCAGACCGTAGAAATCATCAAGGTACTTTACCGGGGCGCAGATATTCTTATTTTGGACGAACCCACCGCCGTTCTTACTCCTCAGGAAACGGAAAAGCTTTTTGATGTTCTCCGGCGTATGAAGGAAAACGGAAAAGCCGTTATCGTAATAACCCATAAGCTCCACGAGGTGCTTGAAATTTCCGACCGTGTTTCCGTTCTTCGCAAAGGCGAATATATCGGCACCGTCAACACCTGCGATACGAACGAATCCGAGCTTACCGAGATGATGGTCGGCAAAAAAATCTCCCTCAATATCGAAAGAAGCGAACCGAAAAACACTGCCGACCGCCTTATTGTTAAAAACATCAGCCATACCGGGCGGGACGGCTTGCCAATTCTCAGCAATGTTTCTTTTGAAGCCCGCTCCGGCGAAATTCTCGGAATTGCGGGCATCGCCGGCAGCGGTCAGCGCGAGTTGCTTGAAACCATTGCCGGTCTTATCCACCCAAGCTCCGGCGAAATTTTGTATAACAACCCGCAAACCGGCGAGGTTGATAATCTGCGTGACAAAACTCCTCTCCAGATAAGAGAGCTTGGCGTTCGTCTTTCCTTTGTTCCGGAAGATCGCCTTGGTATGGGTCTTGTCGGCGACATGGATATAGTCGATAACATGATGCTCCGCAGCTATAACAAAGGAAACACCATGTTCCTCGAACGGAAAGAGCCCCGTGACCTTGCGGAAAAGATAATCGACGAGCTTGAGGTTGTAACTCCCGATGCAAACACCCCCGTCCGTCGTCTTTCCGGCGGTAATGTTCAAAAAATTCTTGTCGGCCGAGAAATTGCGTCCGCACCTACGGTTCTTATGGCTGCATATCCCGTAAGAGGGCTTGATATAAACTCCTCTTACCTTATCTATAACCTGCTTAACCAGCAAAAAGAAAACGGCGTTGCCGTTATCTTTGTCGGCGAAGACCTTGATGTTCTCCTTGAGCTTTGCGACCGTATTATGGTTATCTCCTCCGGTAAGGTTACCGGCATGGTTGACGCCAGAACGGTTACAAAAGAGGAGGTCGGTCTTCTTATGACCAAGTCGGACGGAGGTGAAGCAAATGAATAATTCCGAAAAGCAAAAGCACGAGCCTTTATTTCATATAGTCAAGCGTTCCTCCATGATATGGTGGAAATCATGGCTAATCCGCATAGGCTCCGTCGCTGCGGCACTTATTGTATGTGCTCTTATTACCGTTTTACTTACCGGAAAAAACCCTCTAAGCGTTTATGCGACCATGATCGACGGCTCCTTTGGAACACCCCGCCGTATTTGGGGGCTTTTCCAAAACATCGCAATTCTTCTTTGTATTTCTCTTGCCGTAACTCCGGCATTTAAGATGCGTTTTTGGAACACCGGTGCAGAGGGTCAGGTTCTTGTCGGAGGACTTGCTACCGCAAGCTGCATGATCCTCCTCGGAGATAAGCTGCCTACCCTTCTCCTCTTCCCCGTTATGATAATCGCCTCCGTTGCGGCAGGCGCAATCTGGGGTCTTATTCCCGCAGTTTTCCGTGCAAAATGGAACACAAACGAAACCCTCTTTACTCTTATGATGAACTATATCGCAATACAGATTGTTTCGTTTTTTGCATACATTTGGTCAGTTCCCAAAGGCTCGGGTCAGGTCGGCGTTATAAACGGCGCAACAAAAGCCGGCTGGCTTCCGGCAATCGGCGGGCACGATTATCTTATTAACATAATAATTGTTGCCGTACTTACCGTTGCGGTTTATATCTATCTTAGATACAGCAAGCACGGTTATGAAATTCAGGTTGTCGGCGAAAGCGAAAATACCGCAAGATATATCGGTATTGATGTTAAAAAGGTTATTGTTCGCACAATGCTTCTTTCCGGCGCAATATGCGGAATTGCCGGTTTTCTTCTTGTAAGCGGCACAGACCACACTTTTACAAGAGATCTTGCCGCAGGAAGAGGCTTTACTGCCATTATGGTTTCCTGGCTTGCAAAGTTTAACCCGCTCTATATGGTTCTTACTTCATTCCTTATTGTGTTCCTGCAAAAGGGAGCAGGAGAAATTTCCACCACCTTTGGTCTTAACGACTCTTTCTCCGATATTCTTACCGGTATAATTATTTTCTTTATTATCGGAAGCGAGTTCTTTATAAATTACAGCGTAAAACGCCGTGAAACCGTGAAAGGAGGAAAAGAATAATGTTAGCTTCATTTATTCAGCGTGCGGTTATGCAGGGTATTCCGCTTCTTTTCGGTTCAACCGGCGAAATCATTACCGAAAAATCCGGCAACCTTAACCTTGGTATTCCCGGAATTATGTATGTCGGCGGAATTTGCGGCGTAATCGGTTCTTTCTTCTATGAACAATCACTGCCCTCTCCGGATGCAATAAATCCTTTTCTCGCCGTGCTTATACCCACTCTTTCTTCCGTTCTCGGTTCCTGCCTTATGGGTCTTATTTATGCGTTTCTTACCGTAACCCTCCGTGCAAACCAAAATGTTACCGGTCTTGCGCTTACTACTTTCGGCACCGGTATAGGCAACTTCTTCGGCGGTTCCCTGATTAAGCTTCTTAATTCCGATATGCCCTCCATTGCGCTTACCGCAACCAGCAACTGCTTCAAAAGAACTCTTCCCTTTGCGGATAACCTCGGTTGGTTTGGTCAGATATTCCTCTCCTACAGCTTTATGGCGTACCTTGCAATAATCATTGCCGTTGCCGCAGCATTTGTGCTAAAACGCACCTGGGTTGGACTTAATCTCCGTGCCGTTGGCGAAAATCCCTCTACCGCAGACGCCGCAGGCATAAATGTAAGCAAATATAAGTATTTTGCCACTTGTATAGGCAGCGTTATAGCCGGCCTTGGCGGACTTTATTATGTTATGGATTACGCCTGCGGCGTTTGGTCCAACAACGGCTTCGGCGACAGAGGCTGGCTTTCCATCGCCCTTGTTATCTTTGCCGTATGGAAGCCAAACATCAGCATTTTCGGTTCCATCCTCTTCGGCGGACTCTTTATTGTTCACAACTATATTCCCAACCTCAGCGTAAGCGTGCAGGAACTTTTCAAAATGACTCCCTACATCGTTACAATCGTTGTCCTTGTAATAGTAAGTATTCGTAACCGCAAGGAAAGCCAGCCCCCGCAGCACCTTGGTCTTTCCTACTTCCGAGAGGACAGATAGTTTTGGGGTTATTTCCCCGGTCAATCGACCGGGGATTTTTTTATATTTTATCCGAAAAGCTTCTATTTTTAAGAAAAATGCTTCTAATTTATTCCAGTTTTCGGAACAATGTATGAATTTGCTTGCTTTCGCAGGTGTTTTGTTATATAATTTAGTTTATTGATTTTAAGAAAGGGAGGTGTATGCTTTTGAGCGTCAAAACCATGGATAAAGAAAAAGCCGGTTTTGACTCGGTTCTTGAGTATCTTTATCTTCGCATATATGAATTTCTCTATATGACAGGTATGCGTTTTATCCGTCAGGTAAGGGGCTTTTGCCACCTTGTTACAAACGAAGCAAGGTATATTAAACAGCACATACTCGTCTTTTTTAGGCGCATATGGTTACATACGAAAGCTTCTTTCCGGAATTTCTTTATCGGAAAGTATCACGCTCTTCTCGCTTACAGAAAAAGAGCCGCTGCTGCTGTTTCCGTTCTTAACAACTATAAAGAAAACAGCTTTGAAACAAACCTTTCCGCTGCCGGAACGGTAATCCATTGCTGGTTTGTGTTTATGCTCAAGATATTCTGCACCGTATTTAACTATGTTGCGCCCGTTTTTGCCGCAGTTTTTCTTGTGGTAACAATACGGTATTTTGAAAATCTTGATTACGGGCTTGCACTTGAATCCAACGGCAAAACAATCGCCTATATAAAAAGCGAAAACACCTACAACGAGGCGGAACAGATAATCCGCAGCCGCACATCTGCGGAGGTTGAGGACGCAGTAAACGCAGCCCCGCAATATGCTATCGTTCCCGTAAGCAGCCTTGATCTTACCGAACCGGAGGAGCTTGCAAACATAATCCTTCGTTCCTCCGGTGCAAATGTCTATGAGGGATACGGGCTTTATATCGACGATAAGTTCATCTGCTCCACCGATGAAGCAGACAGCCTGCTTACAGCCCTCGACGAATACCGTGAACAATACCGTGCGGAAGATGATACCGAATCAAAAATGCAGTTTGTTCAAAAAATCTCCCTTGTAGACGGTGTTTACCCCGCCTCCTCCATTATGGCAACATCGGAGTTCAAAACACTTATCAATACGGAGATCGAGGGCGAAAAATATTATACCGTTGAGGCGGGCGACGCTCCGCTTTCGATTGCCGCTTATTTCGGAATAAGCTATCGTGAGCTTTGCAATATGAATCCCGGAATAGAATCCGGCGATATCCATGTCGGCGATAAGCTTATAGTATCAAAGTCCGTTTCACTGCTGAATGTTACCAATACAAAGCGTGAGGTTTACACGGAAGAAATCCCCTATAAGACCAACTATACTAAGAGCGACAAATACTATACCACCTATTCAAAGGTCACAAAACAAGGTGTTCCCGGCGAACAGGAGGTAACCGCTCTTGTTACATACGAGGACGGCATTGTTGTAAACCGTCAGGTCCTTGCCACAGAGGTTATTACCGAGCCTGTTCCGAGAGAGGTTACAATAGGCACAAAGGCTGTTCTGGTAAAGCCCTCCGGCGGCGGAAGCAGCGGATTTATCTGGCCTACCATCGGCGGATATGTAAGCTGCGGTATTTGGGGGTATCCCGGTCATACCGGTATGGATATTGCAGGCTGCGGCTATGGAAGCAACATATACGCCTCCGCCTCCGGTACGGTTGTAAAAGCAAAATGGGGCAGGACCGGCTATGGCAACTACATCATCATCGACCACGGCGACGGTATCCAAACGCTTTATGCACATAACAGCAATCTTTATGTAAAGGTAGGTCAATATGTAAATCAGGGCGATATTATCGCTGCAATGGGCTCCTCCGGCAACTCCACCGGTACACATTGCCACTTTGAAATTCGTATTGACGGTCAATATGTCAACCCTGCAAAATATGTTTCCAAATAAGCTCTTCCCCCGCCGATCGACGGGGGAAGTTTTTTATATCCGTATAAAATCCCCCAATAAAAAATAATATGGTATAAATGCTTTGCAATTTTCGATTTATATGCTATAATAATTGTAACTGTAATCTACTTGTATAAGGGGATAGTATATTGGATAAATTCGTAATCAGAGGCGGTACGCCTCTTAAGGGTGAAGTTCAGGTAAGCGGAGCAAAAAACGCCGCCGTTGCAATAATCCCGGCAACCATTCTTGCCGGCGGTCCCTGCCTTCTCGAAAACATTCCCGATATAAGCGATGTTTATACTCTTTATGATATGCTTTCGCTTATGGGTGCCACCGTTCGTGTGGTAAGCCGTACCTCTGTTTTTATTGATACAAGCAATATAACCTCTCACAAAGTCCCGGAAGATCTTGCAAGGCAGCTTCGTGCCTCGTATTATTTTCTCGGTGCGCTTCTCGGAAGATTTGGCGAGGCAAATGTTCCGCTTCCCGGCGGCTGCGATTTCGGCGTGCGCCCAATCGACCAGCATATAAAGGGCTTTGAAGCCCTTGGTGCAAATGTTACTATCGGTCACGGCTCCGTTTCCATAAACTGCGACCGCCTTCTCGGAAGTCATATTTACTTTGATGTTGTTTCCGTAGGAGCAACCATAAATGTTATGCTTGCCGCAGTAATGGCAAAGGGGCTTACCATTCTTGAGAATGTGGCAAAGGAACCGCATATTGTTGACCTTGCTAACTTTCTTAATTCCCTTGGCGCAGATATAAGAGGTGCCGGCACCGATGTTATAAAAATCCACGGCGTTGAAAAGCTGCACGGTGCAAATTATTCCATAATTCCCGACCAGATAGAGGCGGGCACCTATATGGTAGCCGCCGCCGCCACAAAGGGCAATGTACTTATTAAAGGCGTTATTCCCAAGCACCTTGAGGCAATTACCGAAAAGCTCGTTAAAACCGGTGCTTCCGTTATTGAATATGACGACGCAATCCGTGTTTCCGGCGAGGTTGAGCACTTTGAGCATGTTAATGTAAAAACCATGCCCTACCCCGGTTTTCCCACAGATATGCAGCCCCAGATGACAACCCTGCTTGCAATCTCCAGAGGAACAAGCATTGTTACGGAGGGTGTTTGGGATAACCGCTTCAAATATATCTCCGAGCTTTGCAGAATGGGTGCTTCCATTTCCGTTGATGGAAAGGTTGCCGTTGTGCAGGGTGTAGAATCCCTTACCGGTGCCTGTGTTCGTGCGGCGGATCTCCGTGCCGGTGCGGCAATGGTCATTGCCGGACTTGTTGCCCACGGAAAAACCGAAATTGAAGAGATACACCATATTGAACGCGGCTATACCAACCTTGTTGACAAGCTCCGCGGTCTTGGTGCCGATATAGAGCGTGTAACCGTTCCGGAGGGTTCCTCCGCATATACGACGGTATAACAAAAATTTTTTGGCGGAGCGGTTTTTATGAAAAGCGGCTCCGTCTGAACATTCAGGAGGCAGCCTTTGGCAACATTTTTTACTCTTGCAAGCTCAAGCGCAGGTAATTCATGCTATATAGGCTTTGGCGGCGGCGGAATACTTGTCGATTGTGGCATAAGCTGCCGCAGCGTTGCCAACGCTTTGGAGGTACGAAACATTTTGCCGGAAAAGCTCTCCGGAATTATTTTAACTCATGAGCATATAGACCACATCAAGGGGCTTAAAGTGTTTTTGAAGAAATACAACGTTCCGGTTTATGCAACCTCCGCTGTTTTGCGTTATCTTTCCGTGTACGACTGTGTTCCCCCGGAGGCGGAGCTTTGTGAGATCGACGACAGAGGCTTTATTCTCGGAGGTATGCTTATAGAGCCGTTTGCCACCTCCCATGACAGCATCGGAAGCCGTGGATACAGCGTTTCCACACCCGATGAACATCGCATTTGCGTATGTACCGACACCGGCTTTATAACAGACGATGCTCGTGAGCACCTGCTTGGAAGCGACGCCGTGCTCATAGAATCCAATTATGACAAAATGATGCTCATGGCCGGAGCACACTATTCGTATTCACTTAAAATGAGAATAGACGGAAAGCTTGGTCACCTTTCAAATGCAGATTGCTCCGCATTTTTACCCGACCTTGTCAGAAGCGGAACAACCCGTATTGTCCTCGGTCATCTGAGCAAGGAAAACAACCTTCCCCGCCTTGCGGAGGAAACCGCAGCAGCCGAGCTTTCCCTTGCGGGAATGCGCCGCAGCGACGATTACATACTTTTTGCTGCGCCGCGCAGCGAGCTTTCCGAAAATATTTTGCTTTAACGGAGGAAAAATGCGCACAATAAATATTATTTGCGTCGGCAGTCTTAAAGAAAAATATCTGCGGGACGCCGCTGCGGAATACGAAAAGCGGCTTTCTCCCTATTGCAAGCTTAAAATTACCGAAGTCTCTGAATATAAGCTGCCGGAAAAGCCTTCTTCGGCAGAAATCGCCCGCTGCATAGAAGCGGAGGGAAACGCTGTTCTCGCAAAAATCCCGCAAAATGCAGCAATCGCAGCAATGTGCATAGAAGGCGAAATGCTTTCCTCCGAGGATTTTTCAAAAAGACTCTCCGCCCTTATGTCAAACGAGGCTGCAAGCGAGCTTTGCTTTGTAATCGGCGGCTCTTACGGACTTTATGATGAGGTAAAAAAGAAAGCCGTCCTTCGGCTTTCCCTCTCAAGAATGACCTTTACTCATCAAATCTCCCGTGTTTTGATTTTGGAGCAGATTTACCGTGCATTCCAAATTTCCTCCGGCGGAAAATATCATAAATAATTAACTTAACCTAAAGGTGAAAAATGGCAAGAAAAAAGACAGAAAAAGAACAGCCTAAAACAACGCAAACCGCAAATTTTGAAAATGCCGGTCTTGTTGTTGAGCAACATATTGTCGATGTGCTTGAAGAAAACTATATGCCCTACGCCATGAGCATTATAGTAAGCCGTGCCATCCCCGAAATAGACGGTTTTAAGCCCAGCCACAGAAAGCTGCTTTATACAATGTACAAAATGGGGCTGTTAAACGGTGCAAGAACAAAATCCGCAAATATAGTCGGACAGACAATGAAGCTCAATCCGCATGGCGACGCCGCAATCTATGATACAATGGTTCGTATGTCAAGGGGTTACGCCGCACTTTTGCACCCTTGGATTGACAGCAAGGGAAACTTCGGCAAAGCATATTCCCGCAATATGGTCTGCGCCGCTTCCCGTTATACGGAAGCAAAGCTTGACAAGATTTCGGCGGAGCTTTTTCGTGATATAGACTGCGATACCGTCGATTTTGTCGATAACTATGATAACTCCATGAAGGAACCTTCGCTTTTGCCGGTTACATTCCCCTCGGTTCTTGTAAACTATAATGTGGGTATCGCCGTCGGTATGGCGTCGCAAATCTGCCCTTTCCGCCTTTCGGAAATATGCGATACCACAATAAAGCTTATTAAAAACCCGGACCATGATATTCTTTCAACGCTTCCTGCGCCGGATTTTGCAGGCGGCGGAATGATAATATATGACGAAAGCGAATTTCGCAAAATATACGAAACCGGACGGGGGACCGTTCGCGTTCGTGCAAAATACCGCTATGATTCAGAAAATCGCTGCATAGAGGTTACGGAAATTCCCTCCACAACTACCATAGAGGCAATTATGGACAAAATGGTGGAGCTTGTAAAGCTGCGAAAAATCACGGAAATTTCCGATATGCGTGATGAAACGGACCTCTCCGGTCTTAAACTCACCATTGATATAAAACGCGGCGTTGACCCGGATGCGCTTATGCAAAAGCTGTACCGCTCAACCCCGCTTGAGGACAGCTTTTCCGCAAATTTTAATGTTCTCATCGGCGGCGCACCGATGGTGCTTGGCGTAAGACAGCTTCTCACCGAATGGATCGCTTTCCGCAGAGAATGCATCCGCCGCAGGGTTTTCTTTGAGCTTAACGGCAAAAAAGACAAGCTGCATCTTTTGAAGGGTCTTCAGAAAATTTTGCTTGATATTGATAAAGCCGTTCGCATTGTTCGGGAAACCGAAAGCGAAAACGAGGTTGTTCCAAACCTTATGATAGGCTTTGGAATAGATCAGGTGCAGGCTGAATTTGTTGCGGAAATAAAGCTGCGCCATCTCAACCGTGAATATATTCTTAAGCGCACGGCGGATATTGAAAGCCTTCGCAGCGAAATCGCCGAAATGGAGGATATTCTTGCAAATCCGCAAAAAATAAACAATATAATAATTTCCGAGCTTAAAGATGTAAGCAAAAAATACGACCAGCCTCGCAGAAGCGAAATTATTTATGTAAGCGAAACCGCAGAAGCCGTGCCGGTTGAAGAGGTTCCCGATTATCCGATCACTCTTTTCTTTACAAAAGAGGGATATTTCAAAAAAATCACCCCGCAGTCCCTGCGTATGTCCGGCGAACAAAAACTTAAAGAGGGAGATGAAATTATTCTTTCCTCCGAAAGCCGAAATAATGCCGAGCTTCTCTTCTTCAGCAACCGCTGTCAGGTATACAAAGCCTGTGCCGCCGATTTTGACGATACAAAAGCAAGCGTTATGGGAGATTACATTCCGTCAAAGCTTGGTTTTGACGAAGGCGAAAGCGCAATTTTTATGGCGGTGGTTGAAAAGTTCACAGGTTTTATGTTATTCTTTTATGAGAACGGAAAAGCGGCAAAGGTTCCGCTTTCGTCCTACGAAACAAAAACCAAGCGCAAACGCCTTATCGGCGCATATTGCGACAAATCGCCGCTTGTTGCCTGCTTCCGCATCGAGGAGGACGGAGAGTATATGCTTACATCCTCCGGCGGGCGTATACTTTTGGTACATTCCGGTGCCGTTCCGCCAAAGGCTGCCAGGGATACGCAGGGCGTTGCCGTAATGACTCTTAAAAAGAACGCCGTTGTTGCTTCGGTAAAGCCCTTTGCCGAAGGTATGCTTGAAAATGCGCATCGCTTCCGCACAAGAAACCTTCCTGCTGCCGGTGCGATTCCGAAAGACGGCGACCTTTTTGAACAAATAACATTATAAATTATAATCCGAAAGGAGATTTTGAATTATGCATATGCACGCATTCTTAAGAAAATGGTATGACAGAGCCTCCGACATCTTTAAGGACTTCGATTACAGAGATTTTCTCTGGTGCGAAGCTTTTGTGCTTGCACTCGGAGTTTTGTTCGGTGTTTCCGCAAACAAGGCTCTTAAACGCCTTACTCCATTCATTGCTGTTTTTGCTGCGTTCGCCGCATTTGAGGTTTTCTACCCCAGAAGGGGCAAGCTTCAAAAAATTGCGGACGGAACCTACGAGGACAGATTTGTGGAATTTTCCGATACGGATGATATTCCCGATTTTGTGTAATTAAAAGCAAAAGCGGGTGTTTCCGTCATACGAAACACCCGCAAAAAGCTGTTTGATTTTGAATATATTTTTTAAGCAAACGCCATTTTTAATCAAAATCAAGCGGCTGTTATCATTATTTCACATACTTTTTATATAATACATGGCAAATCAAACCACTTTTTTATTTTTTGAAAAAAGTGCTTGCAAATTAGCAACGACTGTGTTATTATAATATAGCTATTGTGTTATTTGGAGGTTTATTATGACTGTATACGAAATCATCGGAAGTATTCTTCTTATCATAACCTGCGTTCTTATCACCATCACCGTTCTTCTTCAGAGCAGCAAGGCTGACGGTATGGCAGCTCTCGGCGGAAAAAGCTCCGGCGGTTTCAACGCAGAAGCAAAGAGCAACGAAGCAAGACTTTGCCGTATTACCAAATATCTTGCCATTGCTTTCTTTGTAATTACCGTCCTTGTTTATGCGGCAACTATCTATCTTAGCTGATATTTAATAGGAATTCTTTTAAGCCCAAAGGTTTTCTTTGGGCTTTTTCTTTTATGAAAAACCGTGCTCAAAAGCTTATTGAGCACGGTTTTTGGCTTTTATTTTTTAAGGTTTTCTTGCTATTCTTTTGAAAGGCTTCTTTGCCGGGGAATTTTCTTTCTTCTTTAGCGGTTGTTCTGTGCTGCCCTTTCTGGAGCCGTTTCTAAGCCCCGTAAGCTCCTCTTTCGTAAGCTCGCGCCATTTTCCCTGCGCAAGCATTCCAAGCCTTACTGCACCTATTGAGGTGCGCTTAAGGCGTATTACGGTAAGACCAACTGCCTCGCACATTTTTCTTATCTCTCGATTTTTGCCCTCACTGATAATAAACTGCATAACGGTACGGTTTTCGCCCTTTTCAAGCACCGTTACCTGCGCCGGCTTTGTTACTCCGGAATCGATTTTAACCCCCTCGGCAAGGCGAACAAGATGCTCCTCGTTTGCGTCCTCCCTAACGGTGACCCTATATGTTTTTGTGATATTACCGCTTGGGTGCATTATCATATTTGCGAATGCGCCGTCATTGGTCATAAGCAAAAGACCCTCGCTGTTGCGATCAAGGCGTCCTATCGGATAAACTCTTGTCGGAATGTCCGAAACAAGATCCATTACGGTTTTTCTTCCAAGCTCATCGGATGTTGTTGTAACAAAACCGCGGGGCTTGTTTAAGGCGATGTACCAAAGCTTTTCCCCTGCCGCCGTTTGAATTTCCTCGCCGTTTACGGTAATTATGTCATGCTTTACATCAACTTTCATACCGATTTCGGCAGGACGACCGTTGACCTTAACCTTTCCTGCCGCAATAAGCTCCTCCGCTTTTCTGCGGGAGGTATAGCCCGCATCGGAAATAGCTTTTTGAATCCTTGTATCCTTCATTTTCTCTCCTAAAAACAAAATTTTTCCTTTATTTTTTGCCAAAAGCTTTTTTCGGTTTTGACTGCTTCAACCGGATTTTTTGTAACAAGCGGAGTTTTTGCAACAAGCACGCCATCCGTATAAAAGCTTGCCCAACCGACAACCGCACCTTTTTCCACCGGTGCAAACAAAAAAGGTTCCGTGCTCAAAACAACCTGCAATGTATCTTCTTCCTCCGCAAAGAGTGCGGCGGAAACCGCTGCGGGGCAAAGCGCAACCGCTTTTGCCGTTCCTCCGGTAACGGGTATGCTCACGGCAGAAACCTTGTGCTCAAGCGGCGTGCTTTTGAGTACGGCGAAATAATCATTAAGCAGCCGGGTATGATATTCCCAATCGTCCGGGCACGAAAGCGTTGCGCAAATAAGGCTTACCCCATCCCTTTCCGCCGACGAAACAAGGCATCTTCCGGCTTTTTTAGTAAATCCGGTCTTAACTCCGTTTGTCCCCTCAAGGGTTTTTAACAGCCTATTATGATTGGAAAGCCATCTTGTGTACGGAGGGTTTCCGTACTCGGTGCAAAGGCTGCTTTTGCCGCAAATTGCCGCAAAATCCGGATTTTTGACAGCTTCTCTTGCAAGCTGCGCCATATCATATGCAGTGGAATAGTGCTGCTCTCCGTCAAGCCCAGAGGGCGTCATGAAGCTTGTATTCTTCAGCCCAAGCTCCGACGCTCTTTTATTCATTAAACGAACAAATGCAGGCACAGAACCCGATATATGCACTGCCGCAGCATTTGCGGCGTCGTTTCCAGACGCAAGCAGCATCCCCTCCGCAAGTGTGCGCAAAGTTACTCTGTCCCCCGGCAAAAGCCCCATTGATGAGCCTTCCACAGCAATAGCCAAACCGTTTACCGTAAACCACTCGTCGGCGTCCGCCTGTTCAAGAGCAAGCAAAGCAGTCATTATTTTTGTTGTGCTTGCCATAGGCAAGCGTTCGTCTTTGTTATGGGAAAAAAGTACTCTTCCGTTTTCCGCATCAATAAGCACTGCGCCCTTTGCTTCCGCAAAGGCGTCAACGCCAAAGACAAAAATCATAAGCACGGACAAAATAAGTGCAGCTGTCTTCCGCAAATTTATCACTCCCGCAAAGCATATGCGGGATTTGTGCGTTTTATGTTTATTTTGCTGTGTTTTCCTCTGCCGCAGCCTCTTTGGAAACCGGTTTTTCGGGTTTTATCTCCTCAACGACGGTTGGTTCCTCTGCATTCTTCTTTTTTCCGCTTATAAGCGAGGAAACCGTATCTATTGCGTCCGGCACCATATTTGCAAGGCGTTCGGAAATATTATTTTTATCCGCAACCTGAATCATGCGGACGCTGTCGCCTTTAATTACGAGAAAAGCCGTAGGCTGAATGGTAACGCCGCCGCCGCTTCCGCCGCCGAACATTTCCTTTGGATTTGAAGACGGAAAATCGGAACCGCCGGAAGCAAAAGCAAAGCTGACTTTTGAAACCGGTATTATGGTGGTCCCGTCCGGGGTTGTTATGGGGCTTCCGATTATGGAATTGGAATCCACCAGCCCTTTGATGTTTTCAAGAGAAACATTAAGCAATCCTTCAAGGTTTTTTTCACTCATTTATGTACGCTCCTTTTTTTGAAGTTTCTTTCTTTTGTTTTTTTATCATATTTTTCAGAAATGCAAAGGCAATCCTTACGCCTCCGATAAGAATCACTATTGGATTTGCTTCAATTTCCGTATAAACACGGATTTCTTCTTCCTCGGCAAGAAAATCGGGATAAACTTTTAGTTTTGTTTTTTCTATCCTCACAAGATTTCTTATAAATCCAAACGCCGTATTAAGCAATGCGCACACCCTTCCGTAACGAACTGCGCAGGCTGCGGCGTCCTCCCCCGCAATTTTCCAAAAGCCTTCCAGCTTATGCACTCTTATATTGCGGAGAATCATTTTTGTTCCGGGGCCGTACCTGTGTACGGCGTCTATGAAGCCGTCAATAATCTCATCCGGCGTATGCTTTTTTCGCTGCTTTTTCTTCGGCTTTGCCGGTTTTTGCTCCGGCTCCTTTTCCTGCTTCGGCTTTTTCTTTTTTTCCGGTGCGGGAACAACCGTAAAGCGAAAAAACAGATATTTGATTTTTACTGTCAGCTTTTCGTTCCACTCTGCTGTTACAAAAACGGGCAGCGAAAGAAGCAGCACTATAAGCGCAATTATTCCAAAAAAAATCAGCCAGCCCGTATTTTCACCTCCCGCAAAGCGGCAACACTTTTTCAGTTTTCGTCAAACAAGGATTGCTGATCCTCAAGTTCCGCCTTTTCCTCTTTTTCCGCAGGCTCCGCCTCGTCAATTATAGGCGGAAGGTCATCAAGCGAGGAAAGCCCAAAGGAGCGCAGAAAAAGCGGCGTTGTTCTGTAAGCTATCGGCTTACCGGGGAGGTCAAGCCTTCCGGCTTCCTCAATAAGCCCTTTTTCCGCAAGGGTTGACATAACTCCGGAGCAATCAACGCCTCTCACCTGCTCCGCAAATGCCCTTGTTACCGGCTGGTTATATGCAACCACCGCAAGAACCTCCATAGCCGCCTGAGAAAGCGGCGCATTACGCTTTATCTCGAATGCGCTGCGTATATACGGCTCGTACTCTTTTCTTGTACAAAGCTGCCACTGATTCTCAAGCCGCAGCACCTGCACGGAGCTTTCAAATTTTTCGTACTTTGTACGAAGGCTTTCCAAAACCGCCGCAGCCGCTTCCTCATCAAGCTCCATAGCCGCAGCTATTACCTTTTGCTCAACAGGTTCTCCGCCCGCAAAAAGAATCGCCTCGGCGATTTTTTCATACTGTTCCAGCTGCAACCTCGCCGTCCTCCTTTTCCTTTCTGTTCCTATGCTTTTGACCGCCGCTTAAAGCAATGGTCTGGTTATCGTCGCTTATTTTTATTCTTCCGTTCTTAACAAGGTCGAGAACCGCAAGAAACATGGCTACGCTCTCGCTTCGCCCGGAGCGTGAAAAAAGCTCGCTCCATTTTAATTTTGTTTTTTTATAAAGCCGCCTTAAAAGAATTATGGCTCTTGAAGGCACCGAAATAAGCTTTGTGTGGACAACGCCGCTGAACGCTTCCACAGGCGGCGGCAGCTTACGCTGCTTCCGCCCAAGGGCAGAAAGATACGCCTTCAGTATATCCTCCGGCGGGTGCTTTCTGGCATAAGTGTTGTCCGCCTCTATCTTCATCGGACTGCGGGAGAAGATGCTTCCTCCGCAATATCCCTGCCGAAGATCCTCCGCCGCCTTTTTGCAAGCCTGGTACTCAATAAGCTCTCCCTGGAGTTCCCGGCGCAGCTTGTCCTTATCCTCGTCATCATCCTTTGGAAGAAGCATAGCGGTTTTTATATAAACAAGGCGCGCAGCCATCTCCAGAAATTCCGAGGCTCCCTCAAGGTCGTCAAGGTTTTCAACACTTTTTATCGCATTGGTGTATTGTTCCAAAAGCTCGGAGATATTTATATCATAAATATTAAGCTTATGCTTTTGAATAAGAAAAAGCAGCAAATCGAGGGGTCCCTCGAAGCTCTCCAGCTTGTATTGTAATTTTTCCGTCAAGTTTGCATCTCCAAACCTTTATCTCTATCTTATTATCGCATTGACAAGCCAATCCACCGGAAGAGTGATAAAATCAAGCGCATTCGTCACTATTCCGTCCACAAAGCTTATCGGCGCATCCAGCAGTCCAAGCCAGAGAATTATAAAAAAGCCTATCATAATATAATTCTCATATTGCATAATCTTGAAATATGTTTTATGCGGAAGAAAATATGTCGCAATCCTTGAACCGTCAAGCGGCGGAATCGGAATCAGGTTAAAAACCGCAAGAGAAATATTTATTGCCGTAGAATAGAAAAAGAAAAGATTAAGTGTGCTTACAAAGCTTGCGCCCAGCCCTATAACCGAAAGCAGCGGAGTAAGTTTATAGAGCACAAGGGAAAGAAACGCCAGCCCGATGTTTGCCATAGGTCCGGCAAGAGCGGAAAGCATCATTCCCTTTTTTGGGTTTCTGAAATTCAGCGGATTTATCGGAACGGGCTTTGCCCAACCGAAGCCGAAGAGTATTATCGCAGTTGTTCCTATCGGGTCAAAATGCGCAAGAGGATTAAGAGTAAGTCTTCCTTGGCGTTCCGCAGTATGGTCGCCCATCCGCAGGGCGGCGTATCCGTGAGCACATTCGTGTACCGGTAAAGCCGTAAGCGCAATAATCAGGCGTATTATAAAAATATAAAGCATGGTTTGAAGGCTTTCACCAAAAATTGAGGGCATAATCTCCTCCTGATATTTTTACATATTTATTTATTATATTATATAAGAAAAGTGCCGTTTTTACAAGTAGAGAGGGGCTTCTTAATACAAAACTTGGCGTAAATTTTTTGTAAACACAATTTTTTTCATATTATACCGTAATTTTTGCAAAAAACGGTGCATTTTTTGCGTTTTAGCCCTTGCATTTTTATATTTTATCTGATAAAATAATGAATGTTGACTTTCTGAAAGAACAAAGGAGGTGCCATTATGGCAAAATGTGATTTCTGCGGAAAAGGTGTTACCTTCGGTATCAAAGTTTCCCATTCCCACAGACGGTCCAACAGAACCTGGAAAGCTAATGTCCGTCGCGTAAAAGCTGTTGTTGACGGTAAGCCCTGCCATGTATACGCTTGCACTCGCTGCCTGCGCTCCGGCAAAGTCACCCGTGCTATCTGACACCGAATTGCTTTAGCTTTATTTTAGCCCTGCCCATATAGGCAGGGCTATTTTCCGTATAACGCAGCGTTTTATATCTTTCAAAAAAATCCGAATGCAGAAATTGCATTCGGATTTTTTATTACTTTTATTTAACTTCAGCCGTTTCTTTTTCGTCATCGCTTTGAAAACCATCGTCTTTTACCGGTTCAAGAATTTCTCTGTCCTCTTTTCCAAGCATAATGCCAATTATTCTTTTTATGCTGAAAAACAGTACAAGCAACGGAAAAATCGCATACATTATCAAAAGTGAGGAAAGATTCGTCCTCGAATCCTGCGGAAGATATTTTGCAAGACTTATCCCGAGCCAAAGATAAAATCCGCAAACAATAACCGCAACAAAAACGGTGCTTGATATTTTCTTTTGCCGCTCCGAAAGATTGATTTTTTTGAGCCCGAATTTAATGCGGCTCTTAAATTTCGGAAACAGTTCTGACATTTTGAATTTAAGCTTCATGTTTTCTTATCTCCGAAAAAATTCTCTGTTCCGTTGCGAAAACGGGCAATGTTCTCTCTGTGGGCATAAAAAGTAAGTGCCGTCAGAATAAGCGTACATATCGTATCCGGTAAAATTTCCGTAATAAAGTCCGCCTTTTGTAAAAACAGCACCAACGCAGTAAGAACGGGATAAAGTGCGGCACCGCAAAGTGATATTGCCGAAACTATTCTTATGACAAACAGCATCGGCACAAGTCCTATAAGTATTGTGACAAAAGCAATCCAGTTAAGCACAAGCATTGCGCCGAAGGCCGTGGCAACGCCTTTTCCGCCCTTAAACCTAAAGTATACCGGAAAAATATGTCCAAGCACAACGAAGATTGCGGCGATGTACCCTATGTCAAAAGGAAGCTCAAATCCATTTAATGCCGCTCTTGCGGCAAAAACGGTTATTGCGCCTTTTATAAAATCGCCACCGAAGGTGTAAGATGCGGCTCTTTTGCCAAATGTGCGGAGCATATTTGTCGTACCCGCATTTCCGCTTCCGTAATCACGAATATCTCTAAATTTATGAAATTTTGATATAATTATTGCCATATTGCAGCTCCCTATAAGGTAAGAAACTGCTACAACACCCATGCATATATAAAATATCATTCCAAAATCGTCCAAAATTCCGTCCTCCGGGAAAAAATCAGCCCTTGTCTTTGCCTCTCTCACGCACAACGATTTTTATCGGAGTGCCGGTAAGTCCAAATGTTTCTCTGATTTGATTTTCGATATATCTCTGATATGAAAAATGGAACAGGTCGGAGCGATTGCAGAACACAACAAATGTCGGCGGCTTTGTAGACGCTTGGGTCATATAATAAAGCTTAAGGCGTTTGCCCTTATCGGAGGGCGGCTGCACCTTAGCCGTAGCATACGAAAGCATATCGTTAAGCATGCCCGTGGAAATTCTTCGGCAATTCTGCTCATGGGTTGAAACAATAAGCTCAAAAAGCTTATCTATTCTTTGCCCGGTAAGTGCGGATATAAACACAATCGGCGCATAGGACATAAAGCTGAAATCCGTTTCAAGCTCCTTTTGAAACTTGTTCATGGTATTTCCGTCCTTTTCGATTGCGTCCCATTTGTTGACCGCAATAACGCAGGCTTTTCCCTGCTCGTGAGCATAGCCGGCAACCTTGCTGTCCTGCTCGGTAAAGCCCTCCGTTGCGTCAATCATAATAACGCAAACATCGCTGCGGTCCACCGCCATATAGGAACGAAGCACGCTGTATTTTTCCACATTATCGTCTACCCTGCTTTTGCGGCGGATTCCCGCAGTATCAATAAGCACAAATTTGCCGTATTTATTTTCGACCTCCGTATCGGTGGCGTCACGGGTCGTTCCCGCCATATCGGAAACAATTACCCTTTCCTCTCCGGCGATACGGTTTACAAGGCTGCTTTTGCCGACATTCGGTTTTCCTATAATTGCGACCTTTACCGTATCATCATCATACTCATCTTCTTTGTCGAAATCAATATATTTGAAGCACTCGTCAAGAAGATCGCCCGTTCCGTGACCGTGAACGGACGAAACCGCCACCGGGTCGCCAAGACCGAGGTTGTAAAATTCATAAAACTCTGCGGGCGGCTCGCCTATTCTGTCGCATTTGTTTACGCAAAGCACCACCGGTTTTCCGCTTTTCAGCAGCATTGAAGCAATGTCGGCGTCGTTCGCCGTAACTCCGGACATAAGGTCTGTTACAAGAATAATCACATCTGCGCTTTCGATTGCAACATTAGCCTGGTCGCGCATTTTTGCAAGCATACCGTCATCGGTCTTCGGCTCTATACCGCCGGTATCAATCAGCATTACTGTGTGGTTAAGCCATTCGCATTCGCTGTAAATGCGATCTCGTGTAACGCCGGGGGTATCCTCCACAATAGCAAGCCTTTTTCCGGTAAGCTTATTAAAAAGCGTGGATTTTCCCACATTCGGACGCCCCACTATGGCAATGATAGGTTTTGACATATTCAATCCTCCAAACGGAACATCATTCGTATATTACTTCACATTCATCGTCTGCGCTTTCGCCAAGCATTGCGCAGAGCAGCTTATATCCGTCGTTCGGCACCATGAGCACGGGAACGGAAAGCTCGTGCTCAACATATTCCGGCGTTGTATCGTCAATGAATTTGTCGTGCTCGTAGCGCAGAGTGCTCTCACAAATGAGGACGGCGTCGCCGTTATCTCTTCCTTTTAGCTGTGCGGCTATATCCCCTCCCGTAAGCAGTCCTGTAACCGTTATAAGCTCTCCGAAGAAGTTGTTTTCCATAGCAAGAACATCGACTTTAAGCCCCTTGTAGCGGCTCTCTGCGGCATTTGCAAGCTCTTTTATGGTTGAATAGGCAGCCTTGCCTGTCGGAACAGTAACTCTTCTGTTATATTCCGACGGAGGGAAGTAATCAAACGCCTCATAAAACTCGTGTTTAAGCAGCGTACAAAGTCCAACGCCATCCTCAAGCTGAGTAAAATCATCATAATACTCATATTCGGGAAGAGGCAGACCGGCTTTAATAAAAAATTCGTCCGCCGCATATGCTACGGCTATCCCCCGCTCCGCCCTCATCTTTTCACGGAACAAATCAACCGTTTCGATTACCTTTTTTGCCCCGTTTGCGTCATAGGGAACAAGCTTTGGCAATTTTTCACGGTATTTTGTCAAACCAACCGGCACGCAAACTACGCTTTCCACCGAAGGGCCAAGCTCCGCAAGGTCAGCAAATGTCCTTACAAGCTCCTCTCCGTCGTTTATTCCGGGGCAAAGCACAAGCTGAATATGCAAAGCTATTCCGGCGTCTGCAAGGCGTTTTAGATATTCGAGAGATTCCGCCGCTCTTGGGTTCTTCATCATTTCCACCCTAAGCCTTGGGTTCGTTGTATGAACCGAAACATTTATCGGTGAAAGATGCATTTTTATGATGCGGTCGATATCTTCATCGTCAAGGTTCGTAAGAGTAATATAATTTCCGAAAAGGAAACCAAGGCGGGAATCGTCGTCCTTAAAATACAGCGTTTCCCTCATATTAGGAGGCATCTGGTCGATAAAACAGAAAATGCACTTATTTTTGCAGCAATGCTCCTTATCCATCAGGTATGTTTCAAAATCAAGCCCAAGGTCTGCATACTGCGGCTTTTTTATCTCTACCTTCCTTGTGTTTCCGTCTTTGTCCAAAAGCTCGACGGCAAGGTTGCGGTCGGTCATATAAAACCGATAGTCAAGCACATCTTTTATTACATTTCCGTTTATGGATACAATGCTTTCTCCGGCAAGAATACCCGCTTTTTCCGCATAGCTGTGTTCTTCTACCGCTGAAATTTTTACCGGCAACAACGGTTCCTCCTTTCAATAAAAATTATCATAAATCACTAATGTTTTTTTGCAAGCGGTTCGTCTTTCCGTTACCGGAACCTTTAATATTCCCCTGCTGCTTTAGATTCAGGAATATTTGCACTTAAATTATATTATAACAAACTTATTTGCTTTTTTCCATACCTTTTTGCAAATGCGCAAAACAAAAAAAGGAAGGGCAAACACTTGCCCTTCCCCATTTCGCAAAGATAAAGATTATGCTTCTTCTACTTTGACGATCTCTCTGCCTTTGTAGTATCCGCAGTTTTTGCAGACTACATGCGGGAGCTTAAGCTCGCCGCACTGCGGGCATTTGCAAAATGCCGGAGCAGAGATCTTCCAGACACTGGAACGCCTTTTATTTTTTCTTGCTTTCGAAACCTTTCTCTTCGGTACCGCCATGATGAAGCACCTCCTTAACAGAATTAGTCCTTTTTTAGCTGTCCAGCAGCATTTTTAACTTTTCAAGGCGGGGGTCGATCTGCTTTGTATTGCAATTGCAGGTCGTCTCGTTAAGATCCGCGCCGCAAACAGGGCAAAGCCCCTTGCAGTCTTCACGGCAAAGAAGGCGGAACGGAAGCTCAAGCGTAACATCGGTCATAACAAGCTCGTCCATATCAATGTTTCCCGTCGGAACCATAACATAGTCGTTCTCATCGCCGGAGGCAAGTTCCCTTGCAAGCCAATGCTCAAACTCATATTCCGTATTTCTTTTTGTTCTCTTCCCGCAGCTGTCACAGTTGTATTCAAGCACAGCGGTAGCCCTGTACTTCAATGTAACTATGCCGGAACGGTTTTGAAAAACGCCGCTTATTTGCACCGGGGAAGAAAAGACCTTTTCTCCCCAGATGTCCACTTGAGAAAGATCAATTTCGCCCTCAAGCGGAATGCTTGTTCCTGGCGCATCGAACAATTCTTTAATATCCACAATCATAACAATCCCTCGCAACGCCACGGAGTATATTATATATGCATAATATGCTTTTGTCAAGCGGTTTTTACGCTCTTCTTGGCAAATGTCCGCATAAAATCATAACATTAGAATTTTAGCACACTTCGCGGCAAAATGCAAACATTTTTCGTGCAAAAAATATATTTTTTATTATATTATTTTATATCAAAACCGCTTGCCGCCATAGAAACATAGTCATCGTCCGCAACTATTATGTGGTCAACAAGCTCTATGCCCACTTTTTCAAAGAGTTTTCCGATTTCTCTGGTCATAAAAAGGTCCTCGCTTGACGGCACAGCAACTCCCCTTGGGTGGTTATGAGCAAGAATCACCCTTGTGGCATTAATGCGCATTGCCTCTTCCATTACCTTTCTGCGGGAAACCTTTGCGCTGTCCACCGTTCCCTCCGCAACAACGGAGCAGGAAATAACCTTGCCTTTGTTGTCGATGGAAAGCATCATAAGAGCTTCGTTTGTTCTTCCGACAAACTTAGGCAAAAGATACGCCCCTATATCGCTGCAGCCGCCCATCACATTAACCGGCTCCACCTTGTCCTCAAGATATTTTCTTGCCATCTGCGGAATCATGGAAATAAGCACTGCGGTATTTTCTCCGACGCCGCTGACCTTCACAAGTTCCTCCGGGGTCGCATCAAAAACGCCGGAAAGGCTTCCGAATGTATCAATAAGCCGGTGTGCTATTGGATTTGTATCCCCTCTCGGAATACTGTAAAACAAAAGGAGTTCCAAAACATTATGCGGTGCAAAGTCGTCAAGACCGCTTTTTATGAATCGCTCTTTCATTCTTTTGCGGTGCCCCTCGTGAATGTTCTCCAAAGCGCACACCTCCTTTTATAATTTTTCTTGATAAATTTCGCTTAAAATATTATACTATTTTCAGCATACTTTTTTCAAGAGGTAAAGTAATGAAGGAATTCAAAATCGCAAAAAACGACGCCGGACAACGCCTTGATAAATTTATATCCAAAGCCGTTCCAAAGCTGCCAAAGGCTCTTCTCTACAAATACATACGCATAAAGCGCATTAAGCTTAACGGAAAGCGGTGTGAAATTTCAAGCCGGCTTGAAGAAAACGACCTTATTGAATGCTATATTTCCGACGAATTTTTTGAAAAGGAAAGCAAACGCCCGGAATTTATGCTTGCTCCGTCAACCGTTGATGTTGTTTATGAAGACGAAAACATCCTGTTGATAAACAAACCCGCCGGGCTTCTTGTCCATGAGGGAAACGATTGGTGTGCGGATACTCTTATCGCAAGGCTTCAGCACTATCTTTACAAGAAAAAGGAATATGACCCGGAGAAAGAAAATTCTTTTGTCCCGGCTCTTTGCAACCGTATTGACCGAAACACCTGCGGAATTGTAATTGCGGCAAAAAACGCCGCAACCCTCCGTGTACTTAACGACAAAATCAAGGACAGAGAGCTCGAAAAAAAATATCTCTGTGTTGTAAAAGGAATTCCGAAACGCAACACCGGTATTCTTGAACATTACATATTAAAGAATGAAAAAACAAACACCGTTGAGGTGCTCTCTTCTCCTGCTCCCGGCGCAAAAACCGCAAAAACAAAATACACCGTGCTTGCTTCCCACGATGGTATGAGCCTTGTTGAAGCGGAGCTTCTTACCGGGCGCACACACCAAATACGGGCGCAATTTGCCGCAATCGGTCATCCGCTTATCGGCGACACCAAATACGGAAAGGCAAAAGACGGTCACGGTTTTACATGGCAGGCACTTTGTTCTTATAAGCTTACTTTTCGTTTTGAAAGCGATGCGGAACATCTCTCCTATCTTAACGGACGGTGTTTTTCCGTAAAAAGCGCATGGTTCCTCGAAAAGCTTGGTTTTTCAATGCCGAAAAATATATGAATACGCAAGAAAATCCCGCAAAAGCGGGATTTTTTTGCGTTAAATCAAAGCGTATCTTCCAGTGCCGCAAGCACTGCTTCATTCTCGTCTTTTTCTCCGGCAAACACGCAGAAATATCCGTTTGAGCACCGGATCGCTATTCCCTTTTCTTTGAGCACGGCATTTTTTTCTTCTGCGCCTTTTACCTTAAAAAACACGCAGTCTGCCTTTGTGCGATAGAGTCTTTCTACCGAATCAAACTTTACCGCAAGCTTTTTTATGCGTATATAAAGGCTGTCAACGCTGTCCGAAAGCTTTCTCAAAGCGGTTTTTAGCGCAGAGGGGTGATTAAATATCACACTTGCCGCAGCTTCGTTTGCGGAATCTATTTTGCAATCGAACTCCGGAAGGCTTTTTCCGCAGGCAAAAACAATATCTCCACCAAAGCGCATTTTTTTGAGCACCAAAAGATTAGGTATATGCTCAACAAGTCCTATTGCGGAATTTTCTTCTCCGACGGAATGGCTTTCGTCAACTATAAAAAATTTTTTTGTGCTCAATGCAAGGCGTTTTATCTCCTCCGGAGAAAGCACAAGACCGGTAGGACAGCATGGGTTAGTCAAAAAAATCGCATGAGCATCGGGATTTTGTTCAATTACTCTGATTTTCATATCCGGAGTTTTTTTTGAAAGCCGCACCTCCGAATATGGCAAGGCTGCTTTTACGATTTCTGCAGCTTCGTCAAATTCCGGTACCGTAACCAATGCTTTTTGCGGTAAAATTGCGGAAAGCAGCACCGAGTAGTCCCTTGCCGCACGAACAAATTCCGGCTTTGTGCCAAAAAACTTTGCAAAACCGCCGCAAATTTCCGTTGCTGCCGGGTCGTGCTCAAGCCCGGAATACTCAAGCCTTGCCGCCGTAACTCTATCGGAAAAGCAGCCCTCTATATCAAAGAAAAAGCGGCTTCCGTCAAGATAAATCATAAGTCTTCCCTCCGTTTTACATCTCGAAAAAGCTTACCTGCCGTGTTTGCGGCAAGCCCTTGAGCACGCCGTTTGCACGAAGAATATCCATAACGCCGGAACCGACTCCGGCACGAAGCGAAACATCGTCAACCGAAAGATATTCTCCTTTTTTGCCCGCCTCCTCAAGCTGTTTCGCTGCGTTTTCGCCAAGTCCTTTAAGTGAAACAAACGGAAGGCGCAGCTTTCCGTTTTCCGGAACATAGGTCGTTGCCGTGGAATGATAAAGGTCAACCGGCAAAAATTCGTATCCTCTTGCAAGCATCTCGTTGGTAATCTCAAGCATTGTAAGCTGGTCTTCTTCGCCCTTATTCATGCTTTCCATGGCGTGCATTTCTTTAATGCGCTTTTTTACGGCCTCGCTGCCCTTTGCGGCTATTCCTCCGTCAAGATCGTCGCCTCGAACGGTGAACATTGCCGCATAAAATTCAAGCGGATAATATACCTTGTAATATGCAAGGCGGATTGCGCCTATAACATATGCGGCGGCATGCGCCTTTGGGAACATATACTTTATTTTAAGGCAGCTGTCGATATACCATTCCGGCACTCCGTGTTCACGCATTGCCGCCTTGTGCTCATCGGTCAGCAGCTTTGTTGCTTTACCCTTACGGGTAATTTCCATAATCTTAAACGCCATACTCGGCTCCAGACCATAGCGTATAAGGTCCGTCATAATGCTGTCACGGGTTCCGATAACATTTGCTATTGTACAGGTTCCGTTTTTAATAAGCTCCTGCGCATTACCAAGCCATACATCGGTTCCGTGCGAAAGTCCGGATATTTGAATGAGCTCTGCAAAGTGCTTTGGCTTTGCGTCAAGAAGCATTCCTTTTACAAAGTTTGTTCCCATTTCCGGAATAGCAAGGCTTCCCGTTTGGCAATCGAAATCCGGGTCTTTTATGCCAAGAGCCTCCGGCGACTGGAACAGGCTGTAAACCTTATCGTCACTCATGGGAATATCCGTAGTTTTAAGCCCGGTCATATCCTCAAGGTACTTATACAGCGTAGGAACATCGTGTCCAAGTTCATCAAGCTTTAGGATCGTATCATGGAGCGCATGGAAGTCGAAATGCGTTGTGAGCATATCGGATTCCGCATCGTCCGCCGGGTGCTGCATGGGGCAAAAATCCGTTATATCATAGCCTGCCGGAATAACGACCATTCCGCCGGGGTGCTGACCCGTTGTGCGTTTTACTCCCGTACAGCCGAGCGCAAGGCGGGTTTCCTCTGCCTTGTTATAGGCTATTCCCCGTTCCTCACAATATTTTTTGACATAGCCATAGCCGGTTTTGTCGGCGACTGCGCCGATTGTTCCTGCCTTAAAAACATGGTCCTTGCCGAAAAGCTCCTCGGTATAGCGGTGGGCATAAAACTGGTACTCGCCGGAGAAGTTAAGGTCAATATCCGGGGCTTTGTCGCCGTGGAAGCCAAGGAAGGTTTCGAACGGGATGTCGTGACCGTCCCGTTTCATATCCGTTCCGCAATTCGGGCATTTTTTTGGCGGAAGGTCAAAGCCGGATCCTACGGAGCCGTCCGTAACGAACTCGGTATGGCGGCACTTTGGACAGCAATAATGCGGTGGAAGCGGGTTTACTTCGGAAATCCCGCTCATTGTGGCGACAAAAGACGAGCCGACAGAACCACGGGAACCAACCTGATAGCCGTCCTCGTTGGACTTTGTAACAAGCTTTTGTGCAATTACATACAAAACTGCGTATCCGTGCTTTATAATGGAGTCCAGCTCCCTGCTCAGGCGTTTTTCGATGATGGGGTCTATTCCTTTGCCCTCTTCGTTATAAAGCTCGTTTGCGCGCTTCCAGCAGCGATTCTGAAGGTCCTCCTCCGCTCCCTCGATGTAAGGCGTATATGTGCCGTCCAAAATCGGCTTCAACACATCGCACATATCCGCAATGCGGTTTGGTACGGTTATAACAACCTCTCTTGCCTTCTCCTCCCCGAGATACGAAAATTCATCAAGCATTTCTCTTGTTGTCTTAAAATAGAGCGGTGCCTGATTTTCCGCATCGCCGTATCCTTGGGCATTTTGTATTATTTTTCGGAAATCCGCATTTTCCGGATCAAGAAAATGTACATCGCCCGTTGCGGCAACCGGGATTCCAAGCTCTTCGCCCAGTGCGACAATCTGCCTGTTCCAATCCCGAAGCTGCTCTTCGTTTTCTGCTTTTCCCTCCCGCAAAAGGTACGCATTGTTTCCCAACGGCTGTATTTCAAGATAATCGTAAAACTTTGCAATGTCAACAAGCTCGTCGTGGGGCTTTCCCTCCCTCACGGCGGTATAAAGCTCGCCTGCCTCGCAGGCGGAGCCTACGATAAGCCCCTCCCTGTATTTTATCAACAGGCTTTTTGGAACACGGGGACGCTTTTTGTAGTATTCCACATTGGATTTTGAAACAAGCTCGTACAGATTTTTTAATCCTCGCTGGGTTTTTGCAAGAATTATTTGGTGGTACATCGGCAGCTTGCGAGGGTCCGCTCCTCTAAGCAAGCCGTTTATTTCGTTAAAATTATCAATATTGTGCTTTTCCCTAAGCTCCTCAATCATGCGAACAAGGATAAGCGCAAGCTCCCTTGCGTCATCGCAGGCTCTGTGGTGATTAAACGGAGCCAGCTTTAGATAGCTTCCAACCGTATCAAGCTTGTGGTTTTTAAGATTTGGATACATAGACCGAGCCATTGCTACGGTATCGGCATATTCGTATGTAAATTTCCAGCCGAGGCGTTTGTTTGCCGCTTTTAGAAAGCTTGTATCAAAACCGGCGTTATGCGCCACAAGGAATTTTGAATTTCCGCAAAATTTATAAAATTCCCGAAGAGCCTCTTCCTCGCTTGGAGCATCCGCAACCATGGAATCGTCTATTCCCGTAAGCTCCCTCACCCGCTCCGGAATATGCTTTTCGGGGTTTACAAAGGTACAAAATTCGTCTTTAAGCTCTCCGTTTACAATTCTAACCGCACCGATTTCCGTAATGCGGTCGATAGCTGCGGAAAGCCCCGTTGTTTCAAGGTCGAATGCAATTATCTCACTGTCAAAAGGCACATCCGGAGTGCCGTGAACGGCACTTACGGTATCGTCAACATAATATGCCTCTACTCCATAAACTGCCTTGAAGTTTTTATCCTTTAGTGCGTTCACGGCATTCGCCACATCCGGAAAGCCCTGAACAACTCCGTGGTCGGTGACCGCAATTCCCCTATGACCCCATTCATAAGCTCGCTTTACAAGGTCGCCTCCGGGGGTCACGCCGTCCATCTGGGACATATTTGTGTGCATATGAAGCTCAAAGCGTTTTTCCGGCTCGTCATCGGTCCTGTGAATACGCTTTACCTTGCAAATATCTCTCGGGCGAATGGTAACATCGTGGTCGTATTTATCAAAGGACGCTTCGCCCTGCACAAGGAGCGTCATTCCCGGCTTTAGCGCGAGAACATTCTCCGCATCTTTCTTTTTTGCGATAATTTTCAGAGTGTTGGAGCCGGTAAGGTCGGTTATCATTATAGAGATGATTACGCTTTCACCATCTCTTGTTTCTCTGGAATCTGCGGAAAAAATATCGCCCCACACAACAACTTTTCCGCTTTGCATATCAACATCGGCGAGCTTCATCGGGCGTTGTTTTATCGGTCTTCCTATAACAACGGTCATTTCCGTTGCGTCTATGGGAAGCCCCGAAAGGTCAAGCCCTGCTCCGGAAGCCGTTGTTACCGTTCTCGGCAAAGAAGAAGTCCGCTGCTTTGGGGCGGATGGCGAAAAGCTCACCGCAGAAGGCGGCGGTGCCTGTATTTGCAGCTCCGCCGGGTCAACCTCCGTCACCCCGGAAAAAGCGACCTCCGCCGTAACGCCGAATTCTTCTCTGATTATCTGCTCCATAATTTTGTCGCAGCGTTCCCTAAGCAAAATGTCAAGACCGCCGTGGGCAAGCTCCACAATAAGCTTATTTTCCTCAAGCCTTGAGGAGCAGGCTGCAAAAAAGCCGTTTGTGGGAACGCCTCTTCTTGCAGCTTCCGCAACTATATCGCCGAAATATTCCGAAGAAAACAGCGAGGGGCTGTATACGGGAACAAGCCGGACACTTTTTATGCCCAGCTTTTCCGCAAGCTCGCCTTGGAGCGAATATATTTCATTTTTATGTACCGTTTTTTTCGGCGCAATTTTCGCTTCGACGCTTCGGTTTTCCATATCTATGCGCATAGCGGTTATTTCCGCTTCGCCAAGTATGGAAGAATTTTTTATTCCGAATACTTCTGCGACCGTTTTTCCCATTTTTTCTAAATCCGTTCTATTTCCTCAAGCAGAGCGGGAAGAATTTTTTCCTCCGGCACCTTGCGCAGAATTTCGCCTTTCTTAAAAATAAGTCCGCATTTATCGCCGCCCGCAACTCCTATATCGGCTTCCCTCGCCTCGCCGGGACCGTTTACCGCACAGCCCATTACCGCTACCGTAATATCCTTTTCGCAGTCGGAAAGGGCATTTTCCACCTCTTTGGCAAGCTTAATAAGGTCTATCCTCGTTCTTCCGCAAGTTGGGCAGGCAACGATATTTACTCCGAATTTACGAACACCGGCAGCCTTAAGAATATCTTTTGCCGCATAAATCTCCCTGACTGGGTCTGCCGTAAGCGTTACCCTAACCGTTGAGCCGATACCGTCTACCAAAAGTGAGCCGATACCGATAGCGTTTTTTATAATTCCCATACGCTCGGTTCCCGCTTCCGTAACCCCAAGATGCAGCGGGTAATCGCAACGCTGCGCAACAAGGCGGCAAGCGTCTATCATGGTTTTTACATTGCTCGATTTTATAGAAATAACCGTATCGGTAAAACCGAGTTTTTCGAGAAGAGCCGCATTTTCCAATGCGCTTTCGGCAAGTGCCTCCGCAGTAGGCGCACCGTACTTTTCCAAAAGCCTTTTATCAAGAGAGCCGCCGTTTACTCCGACTCTGATGGCAACCCCGGCGTTGCCGCAAGCTTCAACAACCTTGCGTACCCGCTCCTCCGAACCGATATTACCCGGGTTTATGCGAATTTTATCAACGCCGACTTCCACCGCAGCAAGAGCAAGCCTATAATCAAAATGAATATCCGCAACCAGCGGAATTTTTATCGCTTCCTTTATTGCGGGAACAAGCTCCACCGCCGCCATATCCGGGATTGCGGCACGCAAAATCTCGCATCCTGCCCGCTCAAGCTCAACTGCTTGGCGTACGCTGCCTTCGATATCCGTTGACGGAATGCTTATCATAGACTGAATTGCCACGGGATTATTTCCGCCGATTGCAATATTGCCGATTTTAACTTCCTTCGCCATATAGTCTACCTCCCGACAACAAGCTTTACTATGTCGTTATATGCGACAAAAACCATAAGGAGTATTAAAAGCACCATTCCTCCGGCATGAATCATTCCCTCTACTTTTCTGTTTATCGGTTTTCCGAAAACCGCTTCGATAACCATAAAGAATATCCTGCCTCCATCGAGGGCGGGAAGCGGCATAAGGTTAAATACGCCGAGGTTTACCGTAATAAGCGCAAGGATAAGAAGAAGTCCTTTTATATTGGTCGAGGAAGCCGCTTCCGCAATAGCTTCGGTAACTCCGATTGGTCCGGAAAGCTGATTGAGAGCAAAATTTCCCGAAATTATATCTCCGAGGGAACGCCATACCAGTTTTACCAACGAAAAAGTCCAGCGAAAAGAATAGGAAATAACCTTTCCAAAGGTCGGTTCCTCTCCGTAAACTCCAAAATCGAGAACGATGGCTTTTGTTCCGCCGTAATCCGCCATATCAAACTTTACATCGTCAAGATGAAGCTTTTCTCCGTCACGGATTATATCCATCGAAACTATTCCGTCGCTGTCACGAATAAGGGAATATATTATATCATAGTCGCAACAGGCGGATTCTTCGTTTACGGCAATTATTTCATCTCCGGCTTTAAGATAATTTGCGGAAGAAGAGCCTTCGGTAAAATTTGCAACAGTGGTCGTTCCGAGAAGGCTCTGACCGGATGTAAGCACAATTATAACCGCAAGACCGAGTATAAGATTCATAATTCCGCCGGCTGCGGTTATGATTATTCTTTTCCAAACGGGGCAAGCGGTAAAGCTGTGCGAATCATCACTGTCCTCGTCCTCGCCCTCCATTGCAACAAAGCCGCCAATAGGAAAAAGACGCAAAGCATAGGTTGTTTCTCCAACGGTTTTTGAAAGTATGCGTGGTCCCATTCCGATGGCAAACTCATTTACCTTTACCCCCGCCCACTTTGCCGTTGCGAAATGCCCAAGCTCGTGAAAAAAAATCATAAAGCCAAAAAGCAAAACCGCAATTATAATACTCAAAATATCCAAGGCAATCTCCTATCTTACAAGTGCTGAAGCAAATTTTCTTGCTTCCGAATCCGTATAAAAAACCTCTTCAAAAGAGTTCCCTGACGAAAAACCCTTTTCAATAGTTTTTTCTATAATTTTCGGTATATCCGTAAATCTTATTTTTCCCGCAAGGAAGGCTTCAACCGCAATTTCGTCCGCAGCATTAAAAGCAGCCGTTGCCGTTTCCCCTTTTTTTAGAGCGCAGCGGGCAAGGTTCGTTGCCGGAAAAGCCTCCTCGTCCTGTCTATAAAAATGCAATGCGGCAGCTTTTGCAAGATCAAGCTCTTCGGCAAGCCCTTCCTCCCTTTCCGGCCAAGTAAGCGCATACTGAATCGGCGTGCGCATATCCGGTACGCCAAGCTGCGCCAAAACGGAATTATCCGCAAACTGCACAAGGGAATGGACTATGCTCTCTCTGTGTATTACCACATCAATATTATTCTGCTCCACCCCAAAAAGATGTGCGGCTTCGATAATTTCCAGTCCCTTGTTCGCCATGGACGCAGAATCCACCGTCACTTTTTTGCCCATATTCCATGTTGGGTGGCAGAGTGCGTCCTCCGGACGCATATTTTCAAGCTCGGCAGCGGTTTTTCCGAAAAAAGGTCCTCCGGAGGCGGTAAGAATCAGTTTTTTTATCCTTGCATAATCTCCCTTTGCCTGAAGGCACTGAAAAATCGCAGAATGTTCACTATCCACTGGCAAAATTTTAACTCCGTTTTCGGCAGCGTAATCCATAACCCGCTTTCCTCCGGCAACAAGGGTTTCTTTATTTGCAAGTGCTATATCGTTTCCTGCCTCTATTGCGGCGATAGTGGGGCGAAGCCCCGCAATACCCGTTACGGCATTGAGCACAATGTCGCAATCCTCCGCAGCGGCTTTGAGCACGGCGTGCTCACCGCCTATCACTTTTATATTTGTATCGGAAAGTGCGATGCTCAAGCCGTTTGCAGCGTTTTCATCGGCAACCGCAACAACCTTTGGCAAAAATTCTCTTGCCTGTTTTTCCAAAAGCTCCGTGTTTCTTCCCGCCGCAAGTGCAACTACGGAATATCCAAGCTTGCGGCACACATCAAGAGTTTGTGTTCCTATTGAGCCGGTTGAGCCGAGAACGGCTATTCTTTTCACCAAAGAACTCCTCCATATATCTTATAAAATTATTGCCGCTTATTTCTGCGGCAATAATAAATATATCAATTTTTTTGTTCATCCGATGAACGGCATATAAATATTCCAGATATAAAGCAGCGGAGCAACAAAAATCCAACTGTCAAAGCGGTCCATAACTCCGCCGTGACCCGGCATTATATTCCCGTAATCCTTTATTCCGAATTCCCGCTTAATTATTGACGCACAAAGATCTCCAAAGATGCTTGCGGCTGCGCCTATCGGAAGAAATGCGCAAAGGCTTACCCAGTTTACGGAAAGCTGCGCCGCATTTGCAAAAGCATATGTAAGCAAAACGCACAGAACCAAATCCCCGGCAACTCCGCCGATTGCGCCCTCTACCGTTTTTTTAGGGCTTATTTCCGGACAAAGCTTTCTTTTTCCAAAGAAATAGCCGGAAAAATATGCAAATGTGTCGTTTAGCCATGCCGTGCAAAAGCTAAGCCCCACAAGATAATATGCAACCGGGTTTCCGTACTCCCTATAAAGAAGCAGCATTGAAAAAGCTCTTGGAACAAGGGAGGAAGTCATAAAAACAAAAGCAATTTTGCCTACCTCAAGCTCCTTGTGGTCAAAAAGCAGCATTATCATCAAAATTCCGGCAAAAATAAATTCGGTAAGGAATGTTATACCGGAAAAAATATTAAAATATACACTTGAAAAAGCAACGCCGAATATAAGGCATACGCCCTCTAACCAATGATGCTTCGAAAGCCCTGCCGCATGGACAAATTCATGTATTGCCACAGCAGAAAGAAGCGCAACGGCAACATCCAAAACCGGTGTGTTGAAAAAATACAGCACCACACCCAGCAAAACAAGTCCCACTGCGGCGGAAATTATTCTCGTCTTCAAGTTTTTTCCCCTTTTTTACACTCCGCCAAAACGGCGGCTGCGTTTTGCAAATTCCTCCAGCCCAAGGTCAAAGTCCGCCGGAGTAAAATCCGGCCAAAGCACATCCATAAAAACAAATTCGGCGTATGCGCTTTCCCACAGCAAAAAATTTGAAAGGCGTTCTTCTCCGCTCGGGCGCATTATCAAGTCAACCTCCGGAATCCCGGAGTATAGATTTGCCGAAATGTTCTCCTCGGTTATATCCTCGCCTTTTTCTGCAAGCCGCTGCACGGCATGAACGATTTCGTCCCGTCCGCCGTAGTTAAACGCCACCTGAACCGTAGTAATAACCTCGCCCACATCGGCATTTTCCGCTTCTTCCATAAGCTCAACAAGATCCGGCGCAATGTTATCCCTATTCCCGATAAAACGCACTGCGATATGTTCGTTTTTCGCTTTAGCCATATTTTTAAGGTAACTGCGCATAAGGTTCATAACGCCGTCCACTTCTTCCTTCGGGCGACGCCAGTTTTCCGTAGAAAAAGCATATACCGTAAGCCATGGTATACCTATATCACGGCAGTGCCGAGATATATTTTCAAATACCTCGGCACCTTTTTTGTGTCCAAAATTATTCGGAAGCCCCCGCTTTTTTGCCCAGCGGCCGTTTCCGTCCATAATAATTCCAACATGCTTTGGCAAAAGAGCTTTGTCAATCACACCGTATCCTCCTGCCTTTGCCGGAAATCAGATGTCCATAATCTCGTTCTTTTTCTCTTCGACCATTTTGCCGATTTTTGCGACAAAATCATCGGTGAGCTTTTGAACATCCTTTTCAATATCTTTCTGCTCATCTTCGGTAATAAGCTTATCCTTGAGCTGCTTTTTGAAGAAATCGTTTGCGTCACGGCGGTGGTTGCGAATATTTACCTTTGCTTCTTCGCCGTGTTTTTCAACCTGCTTGCAAAGCTCCTTACGGCGTTCCTCGGTAAGCGGCGGGAACACAAGACGAATACAGGTTCCGTCGTTCTGCGGAGGAATACCGATATCGGAGGTATTGATTGCTTTTTCTATTGCTTTAAGGGAGCTTCTGTCCCAAGGCTGAACAACAAGTATGCGTGCTTCGGAAACGGAAATAGCCGCCATTTGGTTAATGGGGGTCATTGCTCCGTAATACTCAACGCTGATTCTGTCAAGAACACCGGGGTTTGCCCGTCCTGCGCGAATGGAAGCGTAGTCCTCTGCAAGGACGGCTATGGTTTTTTCCATTTTTTCGTTAAAGGGAATAAGCTGTTCTCTCATAATGTCCTCCTTTTTATCCGGCAATAAATAATTTGATAACGGTTATAGCTTTCTTGCCGAAAAAGCTGTAACCAAATAATAAACTTAATCTGTAACAAGGGTGCCGATGTTTTCTCCGCAAACTGCTCTTACTATGTTGTCCGGGTCTGCAAGGCTGAATACATAAACGGGCATATTGTTATCCCGGCACATCGCCGCTGAGGTGGAATCCATAACGCCAAGCTCTTTATCAAGTACCTCTTTGAAAGTAAGGTGGTCATACTTGACCGCATCGGCATATTTATGCGGATCCTTATCATAAACTCCGTCTACCATGGTTGCCTTAAACATAACATCCGCCCCAATTTCCACCGCACGCAGAGAGCTTGCGGTATCCGTGGAAAAATGCGGGCAACCGGTTCCGCATCCAAAGATAACTACACGCCCTTTTTGAAGATGGCGTACCGCTTTGTCCTTAACAAAAAGCTCTGCTATCGACGGCATTGAGAGTGCGCTCTGTACTCTTGCGGGAACGCCCATCTGTTCCAAAATATCGCAAACCGCAAGGGCGTTCATAACCGTTGCAAGCATTCCCATATGGTCGGCTCTGCTTCTGTCCATACTTCCGCTGCTGCGTCCGCGCCAAAAATTTCCGCCGCCTACAACAATTCCGATTTCCGCTCCAAGCTCGCTGCATTTTTTAATGCTTTCACAAATTTTTGTGGCAACATCAAAATCAATTCCCATGCCTTTTTCCCCGGCAAGTGCCTCGCCGGAAAGCTTAAGCAAAATTCTTTTATACTTCAGTTCCAACACAATCACCCCTATCTTTTTTTCAGGGGGAGCAAGCATTCCAATTACCCCTATTTTATATTATTTTACACTAAACCAAGGTGATTGTAAAGATGAAAACACAAATCCGCCGGCACAAAATTGCTTTGGCGGATTTGCCTCGCCACTTATTATATAAAAATGCCCCTTGCGAAAAGCAAGGGGCATTTTATGTACGGTTAAATTAAAATTACAGAAGAGAATCGAAGAGTTCGGGAGCGTATTTCGGTATAACGGTAGAACCGATATACAGATCGTTTCTGGAAGGCTCCTCAATACCTGCAGCAACGGCAGCTCTTACTGCACCGACATCGCCGGTAAGGGTAACAATGCCCTTGCCGCCAACCGCATAACCCATGGTAATGGTTATAAGGTTGATCTGTGCGGCTTTTGCAGCAACATCGGCAGCCTTAATGGCGGAGGTGATGCTGTAAAATTCCATTGCACCGATTGCGTCGCCGCGCTGAACCTGTGCGGTGCCGCTGAGTGCAGGAATAAGCTGCGGATGTACATTTTGTATAATCATTTTATCAACTACGCAGTTACCGCCATTGATTTCGCCGGCAAGAATGGAGGCTTTTACTGAACCGGTATCGCCATAGATGATGATGATATATTTGCCGGGGCAAACTGTGGAAGTACGGATAAGGCTTACTTCTGCAGCTTTGAGCATAACATCGCATGTCTCGATGCCCTTTGCGATGCTGTTAAATTCAAGCATTCCGATTGTCTGGATCATTTGCTCTCCCTCCTTATTTCTACTCTGTCAGTGACAGCAGTGACTTCTCCGTCAAAGCTTGCGTATACATTTGCGCCAAGCTTTCCGTCAGCCATAACGCCGATGGGGTCGCCCTTCTTTACCATATCGCCAACGGAAACGGTGGCGGTTGCCGGTGCGCCGATATGCTGTTTAAGCGGTACCTCGACTACATCGGGGGTAAGAACGATGGGCTCGTCGGTAACAAGATGTTTTCCGTAATATTTGCTGAGTCCAAGGCGTGCGACAAGACGATTGGTCGGAATCTTGCGGACTTCTCTCTCGGGTCTTGCATGGGGCTCTGCGTTCTTCGGAACATCAATTCCTCTTGCACGGAGCTGGTTCTTAATGTAAACATTTGCCTTTCTGGGGGAAAGATGCATCGGGCAGGAGAACAGTTCGCATGCGCCGCATTCGGAGCAGTTCATAACATGACCGAATACACGGAGATATTCATCGTTATCGGTGATAAGAGATTCACGATAAAGATTTCTCATGGTCATATGCGGCTTAATGTCGTGACCGGTCTGATATCTCGGGCAGTTATCGGTGCACATACGGCACTGGATGCAGCTTGCCTTTGCTCTGTTTATCATGGATTCGGGTTTAAGATGGCTGCTGGTAACAAGATAATGATCTTTAGGAAGAACGATGATGTTGCCGTCGGTCTTTGTGATGACAAGCTTGTCAATGTCTTCGTCATTATCATGAACTTTACCCATCATAGGTCCGCCCATAATTACTGCATAGTTGGAAATGGTGGGGTCTGCTGCTTTTACGCACTCGCGAACGGAGGTTCCAAGCGGTACATGGAGCATAACAGGGTGTTTGACCTCGCCGACTACGCTGAGGAATTTATCGGTAACAGGCTTGCCGTCATAAGCGTCAACAATGTTGAGAACGGTTCCAACATTGTCAACAACTGCACCGACCATCAGCGGAATGCCCCTCTCGGGGACGGATTTTCCGGTGATTTCGCAAACAATTACCTGCTCGTCACCGGCGGGATAAAAGTATCCCATTTTGTGGAGTTTAATGTCGCTTCCTGCTTCGGCAATAGCTTTTTCAAGAGCAGCGATCTCAGTCTTATAAGCTGCTTTGAGGGCTATGTACTTTTTGTCGGCGCCAAGCTCTTTTGCAATCATGTCAACGCCTTTTACAAGATCCGCCGCTCTGGTTCTGATAAGGAACTTATCAGTTTCAATAAGCGGTTCGCACTCTGCTGCGTTTACGATGAAGTACTCAGATTTAGCGTTGAGTTTTACATGGGTAGGAAATCCTGCGCCGCCCGCACCGACAATACCGGCATTTTTAACGGTTTCGACTAAACTCAAATCAATGCACCTCCCTGTATTTTTCTGCA
>CAKSLF010000003.1 GCA_934466455.1 uncultured Oscillospiraceae bacterium
CAGAGAAAAGATGTACTCCATCAGCTCTGTCATTTCGGTGCGTGTGAGATCTTTGACCTCCGGGGCAAGGCTCTCAACCGTGCCGCCCAGATTGCAAAGGCGGTGGGTGCGCTTGGTGCGTTCGCCTTTCTCCGGATATTTCTTTCTGTTCTCCAGACGCTCCAGCTTGTGCTGTTTCTGTAAAAGCTGTGTCTCTGTTCGCTTCTTTTCGGCTCGAAGCTGTTCGAGGGTTTTCGGTTTTGTCATTGTGATTGACCTCCTTTTTGGATTTTGGGGATAAAAAAAGACCGTCAACTTTTCGCATAGTGCGACCAGTCAACGGTCTGTTTTTCGGTATTCGTTTTTCCAAACTTGCTGGCGGCGAACAGCATTTTATGCTGTTTGCGGACGGCAAGTCCACAAGGGATAGACGCGCAAGCGTCGCAAGGGAGTGCAGTTCCCTTGACGAAACATTCTCGGTTGGGCAGTTTTTCTCTGCTGACCGGGAATGAAGCTCCGCAGGACGCACTACTCTCGACAGAGAGTATAGAAGTGCGCCCTTTAGTTCCTAAAGGGATTTTATCAGTTCGCCAAACTGTAATTTATGTCAATGCGAACTCAATCTCATCAAGTTTATTTGTTATTGCGTTCTTTCTCCCTGTCGCCTTAAAGCCTATTCGACGATAGAGTCTCTCAGCATTTATATTATTCTCAAGAATCCACAGCGTAGGGGTATCCGTACATTGGCCTACTGCGTATAGTAACAATTTCGTTCCATAACCCATGTTTTGCATATCTGGAAGAATATAAAGATCCTCTATTAAACCCTTTGTTACAGAAACAACCCCTATTGGTTTTTCTTCTACAAGCATATAGAGCTTTGTTCCGTTGTTCATCTTGTTTCTCAAATACTCCCGTTGCCGATCTGGCGTGTGTGTTTCTATGAAATCAGGAGTACAAAATGCACGATGCGATTCCTTCCAGGATATTGAATGGATGGTTGCGGCTTGAAGAAGATTTGTTTCATCTACAGGTACTATCATACTTACCTCCACAAATTCCGATTTGTTGCTCACTTTTCGTATTCAAATTATACCATAAAACTTGTGAACAGTTCTACCGCAACTTTGGACTATATGAGAAAAGTCCGAACAGTTTTCTGCCCGGACTTTCTCATTTGATTACGCAATCTGCGCTCCTTTCTGCGGCTCTCGTGTGGGTAGCTGGCTGACCGGAACGAACACGCCCTTTGCAATGTCCTCCGCACGAATGGCGGCTTTCTTGGCTTCGATTTCTGCCTTTTTCCGCTTCTTGATTTTGTCCTCGTATCGCTTCTGCGCTCCGCACCCGGCGCAAAAGGTAGAATCATCCGGAATTTCTTTTCCGCATTTTTGACAGAACATAAAATACATCCCCTTTTGATATTTATTTCCCCAATTATATGATGTAATACATCATTTTTTAATAGAGTAATTGCATCATTTAATGAATTAACAGAGCATACTAAAATTGATGTATTAAAGGAGGCGATGGTATGAGCACGGACCCTAAAATAAACAGAGAGCTTGGAGAAAAAATAAGAGCCGTAAGGAAGGCTCGGGGCTATACACGGGAAGCCTTGGCGGAGCGCATAGATGTAAGCTCACGCTTCCTTGCGGATATAGAAGCGGGAAAGGTCGGTGCTTCCCTTATAACATTAAAAAGAGTATGCCAAACCCTCGGAACTTCGGCGGATTACCTCCTTGGCATATCCGAAAAAGCCGAAGCCGAATCGCCGGCGGAAGAAGCAGCGGAAAGAATAAAACAGCTTGACCCAAAAAATGCCGTATATCTTAACGAAATCGTAAGGGCTTTTTGCAAAGCCGTAAAAGAATAAGTAAATGCCAAAAACCCCCGCCGTGAAAACGGCGGGGGTTTTTGGTCATATATCATCAAAAAAGAGGATATGAAAAAGCGTTAAGCAATTAAAGCTGCGCTCCGCAAAGGGGGCAGAAATGGGCGTCCGGCTCAACTGTCGCTCCGCAAAGGGGGCAGAGTCTTTCGCTTTGTTCGGCGGCACCTTCACAGCAGCCGCAAACGGGTCTTTCTTCGTTTACAAGGGGAAGGACAACGGGCTCTCCGGCGGGTTCTTCCGTTTTATCGCAGCAACAGGAACATTCTTCCTTTGCAGGCTCCTCACACTTACAGCCGCTGCCTTCTTCTGCGGCGCAGGCGCAGGGAGCGGCGTCCTTCGGGGCGTTTATAGCCTCAATTTCTCTGCGGAAGCCCTCTATATTGCTGCGGCAGTTTTTAATTCCTTCAAACATATTCATAACATCGCCGTCGAGAATTTCGCCGGAATCCAGCTTTGCGATGTAATATTCTCCGATTTTAAGGGTAATTGCGGAGATGTTGCGTTCCTCGGCGTTGATTTTTGAATTAAGCTTTCCGGTTTCGATTACGCTTTCTGTTTTTTCGGTTGCAGCCTTTGCAAGGCTTGCGGTTTTTTCGCCTGCAGCCTTTGCAAAATCATTTATTTTATCAAAAAGTGCCATAAAAATTGCTCCTTAAATAGGTTTGTTTTGATTGTAAAATATTTTACCATCAAAACAGGCAAAAATCATCAAAAATTAGTTTATTAAGTGTGAATTTTTTGCGAACGCCGCCAACAGAACCATATAACCCGCTTTCTCATATTTTGATAAGGGAGGAAACTCCAATCAAAAGGGAAAAGAGGAGATAGACTTATGCGGCAAATTCCGCTTTGTGATATGAAGCCCGGTACATACGCCAAGGTGGTGCGGCTTGATACCGAGGGCTATCTGCGCCGCCGCTTTATGGATATAGGGCTTGTGGAGGGGACCCAGGTGGAATGTCTTCGCCAAAGCCCTGCGGGCGACCCAAAGGCATATCTTATTCGAGGGGCGGTTATTGCAATAAGAGAAGAGGACGCAGCCACCGTTATTGCGGAGGCGGCTTTATGACGCCGGTGATTGCCCTTGCGGGCAACCCGAATGTGGGAAAAAGCACGGTGTTTAATGCAATAACGGGGCTGCGTCAGCATACGGGAAACTGGAGCGGAAAAACCGTAGGAATTGCCGAGGGGCGTTTTCGCCAAGGGGGAAAGGAATTTCGCCTTGCGGATTTGCCCGGAGCATATTCCCTTACCGCAGATTCCGCCGAGGAGGAGGTCGCCAGAAATTTTCTTTGCTTTGAGCATCCGGACGCAGCTGTTGTTGTGTGCGATGCCTGCTGCCTTGAGCGCAATCTCATTTTTGCTATACAGGTTGCGCAGATAATACCAAAGACTATGATATGTGTAAATATGATGGACGAAGCCCGCCACAGAGGAATAAAAATTGACCTTGCGGCTCTTGAAGAGGAGATGGGCATACCCGCAATAGGCATTTCCGCCGCAAGATATGAGGGGCTTGACGAGCTTGAAGAAAAAATGGCGCAGCTTGTAAAGGGAGAGCTGCATACGGTTTTTATTCCCGTTCGCTATCCAAAGGCAATAGAAAAAGCGGAGGAAAGCCTTGCTCCGGCGGTGAGAAAAAAGTATGGCTTTTGCACCGATTTTCCGGTGCTCAAGCTGCTTGAAAATGAGCGGGGCTTTGTTGCGGAGCTTGAAAAACGCTTTGGCGGAATAAGCTCCGATGCGGAAATGACAGGAGCAATAGGCAGGGCAAATCGAATAATGCGGGAGGGCGGAATTACAAAAAAGAATGTTTCCGACAAGCTTTCTGCCTGTGCGGTATTGCGGGCGGAGGAAATATGCCTTTCCGCCGTTGACGCAAGCCGCCAAAAAGCAACGCTTAGGGATGAAAAAATAGATTCGGTGCTCACGGGGAAAATATGGGGAATACCAACGATGCTTATTTTGTTTGCGGCAATTTTTTGGGTCACGGTTTCCGGCGCAAACTATCCGTCCCAATGGCTTTCGGCGGGCTTTGCGGCGGCGGAAAACTGGATCTGCGCCGGGCTTGCGGCAATAAACCTTCCCCCGGTGCTCACGGATGTGCTCATAAACGGGGTTTGGCGGGTATTAAGCTGGGTCGTTTCCGTAATGCTTCCGCCGATGGCGATTTTCTTTCCGCTTTTTACCCTTTTGGAGGATTTGGGATACCTTCCAAGGGTGGCTTTTAACCTTGATAGGGGATTCAAAACCGCAGGAGCATGCGGAAAACAGGCTCTTACCATGTGTATGGGGCTTGGCTGCGGGGCGGTTGGAGTAACCGGTGCAAGAATTATAGATTCCCCGAGGGAGCGTCTTATTGCCATAATAACGAACAGCTTTATGCCCTGTAACGGCAGGTTCCCGGCAATGATTGCGCTTATATCAATGTTCTTTGCGGCGGGGCAAAGGTTCTCCTCGGCAATAAGCGCAATGCTTATGACCTTTGCGATAGTCCTTTCCGTCGGAATGACAATGCTTGTTTCCCGGGTGCTTTCAAAAACGGTGCTCAAAGGCGTTCCGGCAAGCTTTACGCTGGAGCTTCCGCCATACAGGATACCAAAGGTAGGAAAGGTGCTTGTCCGTTCGGTGCTCGACAGAACCATAGTTGTGCTTGGGCGGGCGGCTGCCGTGGCGATACCCGCCGGTGTTGTAATATGGGCGTGCTCAAATATTTGTGTGGGCGATAAAACCGTGCTCAAAGCCGCCGCCGAGCTTCTCGACCCGTTTGCAAGGGTATTCGGAATGGATGGAAATGTGCTCTGCGGATTTATCCTTTCTCTTCCGGCAAACGAGATAGCTCTTCCGATAATGGCGATGGGCTATTCCGGCGGGGAGCTTGCGGAGATAGCCTCCCTTGAAAAAACGGCGGAGCTTTTTGCGGCAAACGGCTTTGGCGTATTGAACGCAGCCTGCACGATAATTTTTATTCTTTTCCATTGGCCCTGCGCCACAACTATTTTTACCATATGGAAAGAAACAAAAAGCATAAAATGGACCGCTCTTTCGGTCGCCGTACCGCTTATAACAGGGCTTTTGCTGTGCTTTTTGCTTAATACTGCGGTAAAAGTATTTATATAAGCGGAAAAAGCCTTGATATTTTCCGCAGAGATGATATAATATAACGGAAAGGGTGAGTTTTTATATGACCTATCAAGAGAGAAAGCGATGGCTTCTTTTCGGTCTTCCGTTTACATTTACAAAATATACGCTTACGGAGGAGCAAATAATAATTAACACCGGTTTTTTGAATCAGGAGGAGAATAACTGCTATATGTATAAAGTGCAGGATACCGTTCTCTCAACAAGCCTGCTTCAAAGAATGGTCGGAATTGGAACAGTAACCTGCAAAACCGGCGATGTTACGCACCCCCAGCTCGTGATGAAAAATATAAAAAACGCCCGTGCGATAAAGGACTTTATCGTAGAAAATTCAGAAGAGCAGCGTATGAAGCGCAGAACGATAAATACGCTGAACATTGATGCCGATGCTGACCCTTCGGATTTTGACGGCGATTTTAACTAAAGAAAGGAAAGAACAGCAATGTCAAATTTCTCCGTTGTTAAAGGTAATATCGTAAATATGAAGGTTGACGCAATTGTCAACGCAACCAACACCAGCCTTATCGGAGGCGACGGTATAGACGGCGCAATCCACCGTGCCGCAGGAGCAGAGCTTATAAGCTGCTGCCGCAAAATCGGCGGCTGCAAAACCGGCGAAGCGGTTATAACCCCCGGATTTAAGCTTGACGCAAAATATATAATCCATACCGTCGGTCCCGTTTGGAACAACGGTCTTACAAACGAAGCGGAGCTTCTTCGCCAGTGCTATGTAAAATGCCTTGACCTTGCTGTGGAATATAATTGCAGAACCATTGTGTTCCCCTCAATTTCCACCGGCGCAAACCGCTTCCCGCTTGCAAAGGCTGCGGAAATCGCAATCAATACCATAATCGAATATCTTGAGCAGGATACCTGCCTTGAGGATGTAAAAATCGTTTGCTTTGATTTTAATACAAAAGCCGCATATGACAAAGTTATGCGTGACCTCGGAAGACTTTCCGATGACGAGGACTGATAAAAAGCGTTTTATTCAATGCCTCCCCAAAAGGGGAGGCATCTTTTTTTGTCAGGACAAATTTTTTCAAAAAATAATTTTTGGGTGGAAAAATTCATAAACATAGGTTATAATATTATTGCCGAAAGGAGGGAAGCAACCGTTGGAGGACCTAAAATTTATAACTGCGGCGAATATAATAAGCCTTCGCACAAAAGCGGGAATGACCCAGGCGCAGCTTGCGGAGCTTCTCAACTATTCGGATAAAAGTGTTTCAAAGTGGGAACGGGCAGAGGCTGTTCCGGACGCATATGTTCTTAAACATATGTCGGAGATTTTCGGAGTAACCGTTGATTATCTGCTTTCCTCCCATAGCGATTGGGAACCGGTTTCAAAAAAACAAAAACGCCGCTATCGCAGCGAAGTTATAACCCTTATTGCCATGGCGGGAATATGGACCCTTGCGCTGTTTGTTTTTATAATCGGATGGATTCTCGGGCATACATTCTGGATGACCTTTGTATACGCCGTTCCAATATCGCTGATTACGCTTTTGGTGTTTAACTCCGTTTGGGAGAACGGAAAAAGGAACTATTATATCGTTTCCACCCTTGTCGCAAGCATTTTTGTGATGGTATATCTTACGCTTTTTCGATGGAATCCGTGGCAGCTGTTCATTTTGCTTGTTCCGGCAGAGATTATAGTGTTCCTTGGGTTTAAGGTAAAAAAACCGCTTGAATAAGCCATTCTACTTGTAGTAGAGTTTGCATTTGCAAACTCTACTTTTTGTTTTCAAAGAGTATAGTCCCAATTTGTTGCCTTTTTTGCGGTGCAAGGGTATCATAAAAGCATAGACGATTTTTATAAAAGGAGAAAACGATATGGCAAACTATGTTTTAAGCTGCTGTTCCACTGCCGACCTTACAAAGGAACATTTTGAGAGCAGGGATATTCATTATATTTGCTTCCATTATAAACTCAACGGCGTGGATCACCCGGATGATCTCGGTCAGACGATTCCTTTCGAGAAATTTTATAAGGCTATGGATGACGGGGCGGAAACCTCAACCTCTCAGGTCAATGTTTCGGAATATGTTGAATATTTTTCAAGATTCCTCGAGGAGGGCAAGGACATTCTTCATGTCAGCCTTTCCACGGGAATTTCCGGCACATATAATTCCGCTGTAAACGCAGCCCTTATAGCAAAAGAGCGTTACCCCGAAAGAAAAATTTATGTTGTGGATTCCCTCGGTGCGTCCTCGGGTTATGGCCTGCTTATGGATAAGCTTGCGGACCTGCGGGATTCGGGAATGGAAATAAATGAGCTGCATAGCTGGGCAGAGGAACACAAGCTGGAGCTTAACCATTGGTTCTTCTCCACCGACCTTAAGTTCTATATCAAGGGCGGACGCATTTCAAAAACTGCGGGCACAATCGGAACCATTCTCGGAATTTGCCCTCTTCTTAATATGGATAACGAGGGAAGACTTATCCCAAGGGCAAAAATTCGCACAAAACGCAAGGTAATTCAGGAAATTGTGAAGCGCATGGAGGAGAATGCCGAGGGCGGACTTGATTATTCCGGAAAGTGCTATATTTCTCAATCCGCCTGCCTCGATTCCGCAGAGGAGGTCGCAAGACTTGTTGAGGAGCGTTTTCCAAAGCTTTGCGGAAAGGTTGAAATAAATTATGTCGGCACCACAATAGGCAGTCATACCGGTCCGGGAACCGTTGCGCTGTTCTTCTGGGGCAAAAAGAGGGAAGCTTGATGATAAAACTTTTTACAGACACTTCGGCAAATCTGCCTGTAAGTGTAATTAAACAATACGGCATTGAGGTTGTTCCGTTTTCCTATACAGTTAACGGAAAGCCTGTTCCTTACAGTGCGGACGCCGACTTTAACGGAAGAGCCTTTTATGAGGCTATGCGTGCTGGTGCAGATGTAAAAACCTCTATGGTTAATGTTTCCGACTTTACGGCAGCGTTTGAACCTTGGCTTGAAAAAGGCGACGCAGTTATATATATAGGAATGTCCGGCGGAATAAGCGGAACGGCTAACGCTGCAAAGCTTGCTGCGGAGGATTTGCTCGGGGATTATCCCTCTGCAAAAATTGCAGCCATAGATACATTTGCCGCAAGCCTCGGAGAAGGCTTTTTGGTAATAGAAGCGGCAAAGATGATAGAGCATGGCGAGCCTTTTCTCAGAATTGTTAAAAAAATCGAGCTTGCCAGAAAAAATATGTGCCAGTTCTTTACCGTCGATGACCTTGCCTATCTTAAAAAAGGCGGAAGGATCTCCGGCGCAGCAGCCGTTGTCGGTACGGTGCTGAATATAAAACCTATGCTGAAGGGCGACGAAACCGGAAAAATAGTCCTTTGCGGAAAGGTGAGGGGATTTATAAAGTCCATGGACGCCCTTGCGGAAAAGTATGATGAGCTTGCTTTGGATAAATCCGCCCCGGTGGGAATTGCCCATGCGGATAACCCGGAGGGGGCAAAGCAGCTTGAGGAACGCCTGCGTGCAAAGGGCTTTTCCGGCGAAGTGCTTAATGTGATATACGAACCGGTTACAGGTGCTCATGTCGGACCGGGAACGGTTGCGCTGTTTTTCTGGGGCGAGCACAAATAATTACGGCAAAAGGTTTCTTTGAAATTCAGCCGCCGCCCGCCCACATAGAAGGCTCAAGCCGGATAAAGCGTTTTTTCATACAAAACGGTTTTGAGGAGCATACTTTTTATAAAGCAACAACAAAAAATCCTCCCATATTGGCTATGGGAGGATTTTTTTATTGCTTTGTGGGAACGGCAGCCCACTTTTGCTGTAAATGAGTGTAAAAAGTGGGCGTGCTCAACCACGCAAATTTACAATGCGTTAATAAACGCATATTGAAGCAATGGGCAAAATATGGTATAATGTGAATGTAAGGTGATGAAAAAAAGCCTGTCACCATTTTGAAAGGGGAAAAATTTATGGCTAATTTTTTTAGAAATACAAGCACCACAACCGATAGCAGAGGCAATGTTATAACGGAAACAAAACTAAGCTACGGAAAAATCGCAGCCCTTGCAGCGGCGGCGGTGGTTATCGTAATTTTGCTGCTTCGTATGATAGTAACCGTTCCGACAGGCTATACAGGTATCCTTACAACCTTCGGCAAAGTTGAGCCGAACACCATTGATGCAGGCGTTCATGTAATTGCACCTTGGCAAAGGGTGGTAAAGCTTGATAACCGTGCTCAAAAGGTTAATGTGGAAACCGATACTTTTTCTAAAGATATACAACAGGTAAAGGTAAAGGTTTCCGTAAACTACCGTATTGACCAATCCACTGCGCAGGAGCTTTATAAAACCGTCGGCATAAATTATTATGAGAGCGTAATGCTCCCCCGTATTTTGGAGAATGTAAAGGCGGTTGTTGCGGAATACAGCGCAGAAAATCTTGTTGCAAAACGCGGCGACCTCTCGGAAGAAATCCTCACCCGCCTTACGGATGACGCCGCCGCTTACGGAATCAATGTAATCTCCATTTCCGTGGAGGACATTGACTTTACCGACGAATTTACCGACGCCGTTGAGCGAAAACAGGTTGCAACGCAGAATAAGCTTGCGGCAGAAACCGAACAGGCACAAAAGACCATGGAGGAAAAAGCCGCCGCAGACCGTGCGGTAATTAACGCAAAGGCACAGGCAGAGCAGGATATAATCGCCGCAAACGCCGAGCTTGAGGTAACAAAAATCCAAGCGGAGGCTGCTCTTTATGCCGGCGAAAAGGAAGCGGAGATGAATAAGCGTATTGCGGAATCTCTTACCCCAAGCCTTATTAAGTATTATTACATAAAACAATGGAAGGGCGAGCTTCCCAAGACCGTCCTCGGCGAATCAAGCTCCTTTATGATAAATCTTGAGCAGTAATTTCGCTGTAAAGCAAAAGCACTTGTCATATGACAAGTGCTTTTCTTTATGTGCGGAGTGCTTTTGTGCGAATCAGTTGTTGTTTTTCGACAAAACAAAGTCGATGCTTACCATAATGGCGAGGGAGAGGAGCATATCCTCCGGGTTTTTGGTTTCGACGGTGTAGCAATCGCCGAATGTAAACCATTCCTTGCTTATGTGCGCAATGCTTTCGTCGGAGCGGGTGATTTCGTACTCGTGGCTTAAAAAATCGCCCTTAACATACCAACCGGGACCCTCCACCGAGTATTCTTGGCAGAAAAGAGTAAGCAGCTTTTGAATTGTAGCGGTATGCGTGCCGAAGGTGTAAATATCAAGCCTCGGAAAAAACAGATTGAACTGCTGCTCGATATAGCCGACCTCTTCGCCGCTTATGGTATAGATATGGAACTTTTTGAGGAAAGTAAGAGCTTCACTTTCTATGTAGTAAACATGTTCGCCGTTTTCATCCGTGACATAAAAACGGTCGCAGAAAAAAGAAAATATCTGCTGTTTTACACAAAGCTTCATTTTTTCTCCTGAAAGTATACAATTCGACGAGATATACTATTTGTATTGGTCAATGTTGTGGCGGTCAAACAACTTCAGCAAAAGGGGCTTCCGCTTTTTTTCCGGACGGCCCTCTTCAATGCGTCGAACCTCCTTGCGGAACATAAGCCAGCCAAAAAGCGTGCCGGCATAGCCGAAAATGCAGTACATCAAAACCACATACCAGTTTTGTTCGGAATAAAAGGCGTACATAAACGGAACAAAAATTGCGCCGCAGCTTATTCCGAAAAGCGGAAGAAAGCCGCTTTTTTGGGCAACAACGCCGCCGACTATGGCGCAAAGCAGGGGAAAAGCCCCCCATTCATAGATAACCACCCTAACGGCGTCGGCGGTGCCGGGCTCCATGGCGCAGCTTGCGGCGGTAAGCACGGAAAAAAATCCGAAAAGAATTGCCGCCGCCTGTCCCGTTGCTTTAAGATTGAGCTTTTCCATTATACGATGGAGATTTTTTTGATAACAACTTTTTTGCTGGGCATATCGTTGGGATAGGTATCGACGGAAGCGATTGCGTCAACAACATCCATGCCCTCGGTTACATGACCGAATGCGGCGTAGTCGCCGTCGAGAAATTCGCTGTCCTCATGTACGATGAAGAACTGGCAGGAGGCGGAGTTCGGGTTCTGTGCCCTTGCCATGGAGATAACGCCTCTCTTGTGGCTTATGGGGTTATCCCAGCCGTTGGATTTGAATTCGCCGGGGATTTTTACCTTGGAATCGCCGGTTCCGTTACCCTTGGGGTCGCCGCCCTGAATCATAAAGCCCTTTATAATGCGGTGGAAGGTAAGACCGTCATAAAATCCTTCGGAAACAAGCTTTTCAAAATTTTCTACGGTTTTGGGTGCGGCTTCTTTATCAAGCTCCACCATAATAGTGCCAAAGCCTTTAACATCAATTTTAATCATAACAAAAAATCCTCCGTTACTTTAATATAATAGTATAATACTATCTTATGAAAGCAAAGTAAATAGAGAATTTGTTAAAAAAGCTTTTTTGGCGATGGCGGCGAAGCCGCATGGTAACAAAATACGAGTCTTTGTTACCAAATTGTAATATTCGGTTACGATTTTTCACCGAATCCAAAAAATTCTGCGGGGGAAACTTCCAAAACGCCGGCAATTTTTATAAGAAATTCTACGGAAAATGGTCGCAGCATACCCGCCGCCTCAACGGCGGCAAGGTGTTGGCGGCTTATGCCGGCTGCTTCGGCAAGTTTGGCTTGAGAAAGCCCTTTTTTGCGTCTGTGGTATGCAATCAAAAAGCCCACCTCACGCATTTTTCGGCGAACCTCGGCATCACTGTAATACTCCAAAACGATCACTCCTCTATAAAAGTATCATTTCCGTAAAAAAAGTTATTACAAAATGAAATATTTTCTTAAAAACCTATTGACAAAGCTCTTGCGCCGTGGTATATTATGGTCAAGATAAATGTTACAAATCGGTTAAAAAGATTACAGCCGCCGGAAATTCCTCTTCAATAAGGCGGAAAAAAACATTTATCGCCGATTAAAAACCGATTGGATTTGCCGGACGGGAGAGGGATGGCATTTCTGATAATTGCTCAAAAAAACATTTCACAAAGGAGAAACTAACATGAAAAAAGTTATTGCTCTTGTTCTTGCTCTCATGATGGTTCTCAGCCTTGCAGTTTCTGCTGTTGCTTTCGTAGCAGTAGACCTCCAACCCGTAAAGGGCGCTGACAAAACCAAGCTCATCAAGTTCGAAGACAAAGTTACCTTCGATCACACCATCGACGCATACCTTGCTCAGCAGGCAGAGGGCGGCGTTTTCTACCTCCTTCTCGACCAGGAAGGTCATGCTCTTAAAGACATCGTTGCTACCGCTAACGGTTCTCTTAAAGCAGAAGTTGTAGAATACAACCCTGAAACCATGGAGCAGATCCCTAACCAGGATTGGCGTGTTCGCATCAAAGAATATGACGAAAAAAACAAAGTTGTTGTTGTTCGTGATATGAGAGATCAATACACCCCTGAAGAGGCTGCTGTTTGGAATTCCCTCGATCTTGGTTCCTATGCAAACGACTACTTCACCTGCAAAGCATACGCTGCAGCTCTCAACAAAGAGTTCAAGACCACTAAATATTATGTAGAGAATGTCTACAATGTTTATGTTGTTAAAGTAACTCTTGAGCCCAACTACACTGCTGCTTTCAAAGAGGGTTCCGTAAAGGTTACTGCTTATGATACCGTTACCAAGAAGAACCTCGTTGCTGAAAGAAAAGTCATCAGCGATGTTACCATCTTTGACTATGAGTATGTAAAATCCGCAGCCACCTATGATTATGACCTTGAATATGCTGGTCATGGTTATTCTGACTATGTAACCTACACCAAGGGCTACCAGAACATTGATTGGCTCGGCGGTGCTGAAGGTTACCGTGAGAGAGGCGCAAACGTCATTTCTACCACTGCTTTCCGTGCAATCGAAGGCAAGAACATCACTGTTGCTCTCAACGGCAAATTTGATGTTGAAATCAAATCCGTTGCAGCTGGCCAGAAGGGCGTAAACTTCAGCTACTACACCAACTTCGAAGATTTCAAACGTGACGACATCCATGCTGTTGCCGGCGAGAACTTCCAGGTTAAATTCGGCTTCTACGGCGATCAGGTCGTAAAATCCAAATTCACTGTAAACTTCGACCTTGGCATGAACTACTTCGAGCTTCGTGAGTACTTCGGCAAGAAAATTGAAGAAGAAGACATCGTAACCTTCTACATCCTCAAAGATGGCAAAGTCATTGGCCAGCAGGTTGTTGACTTCATGAAAGACGATGTTACCAAGAACGTAACTCTCACTATCGACAGAGAGAACGAGACCCTTGGTCAGTATGCTATCGCTGTTAAGGTTCCTGCAGCCAACAAAGGCGAGACCAACCCCAACACCGGTGCTGAGTCCATCATGGGCGTTGTAGCCGCTGTTGCTGTTGTTTCTGTTGCTGCTGCTGCTGCTGTTTCCCTCAAGAAATAATTTTCTTAACAGGAAATATTACAGAACTTAACTAAAACCTATTCCGCCCGGAACCTCTCCTCCGGGCGGAGTTTTTTTATCATTTTTTGTACGAAGCTTTTTTTCAAAAAAGGCGAGGGCGCATCCGCCCGCCGGGCGGATGCGCTCCATAAGTTTTGTGCGGTGCCTGTCGCCGCACAAAAAAAGTTGCCCCTCCGTCACAGGCGGAGGGGCAACCGTTAAAATATAAGCTTGATTGCGGAACGGAGGTTTTCAATTCCCGCACCGTCTGCGCCGGGCTAAAACCCGCCCGCAAGGTTCAAATTCGCCGCACAAAAAAGTTGCCCCTCCGTCACAGGCGGAGGGGCAACCGTTAAAATATAAGCTTGATTGCGGAACGGAGGTTTTCTATTTCCGCACCGTCTGCGCCGGGCTCAAACTCGCCGTCAAGACTCCAACCGCCGGTCGGGTTTTTGTTTACCGTAATGTGCGAGGCAGGAAAAAAGTCTATAAGCTCGCATTCTTCAAGCTGCTGGGTGGTAATTGCGTGGATTATGCGTGAAAGCTGAACGGCGTTTTCCGGCACCTTTATAAGACAAACCTCAAATTTGCCGTCGTTCATATTAACAACCTCCGGCGAAAGAGAAAGTACTCCGCCAAGGGAAGTGGAATTGCTTATTGCGCCAAAAAGATAATCGCCCTCGTGAAGAACGCCGTCCGCCGTCATAGAAACAGACTCCGGACGAATATTTTTTATCTCAAGCCCGCCCTGAAGAATATAGGCAAGATGCCCAAGAATGTTTTTTGCCCCCTGAGAGGTGGCGTAGCTCGCCTTTGTAAATGCGCCGAAAGAGGCAACATAGGTAAAGCCCCGCCCGCCAAAGGAGCCTGCGTCAATGGTATGAATTTTTCCCTCGGCGATGTTTTTTGCGGCAGTGCCGATGTCGGAGGAAAGCCCGATGCTTGCGGCAAAATCATTTGTGCTTCCGCAGGGAATATAGCCAAGGGGCTTGTTTGCGCTGCGAAGATTGCCGGAAACGACCTCATTAAATGTGCCGTCCCCGCCGCAAGCGGCAATTATATCAAAATCTTTACCATAGCTTTCTGCCCAAAGGGCGGCGTCGCCCCGCTTTGCGGTAAGCATGGTGAAAACATCAATTCCGCCGTCCGAAAGGGCGGCACAAATTTTTTGTATATAAAGCGGAGCAAGCCGCATACCCGAAACGGGGTTTATTATAAGCAAAAGACGCTTGTTCATAAAGTTCCTCCTGAAAAAACGGTGCTCAAAGCCTGTGTTCAAGAAAAAATGTCCGTGCTCAAGCAGCAAACACGGTGCTCAAACCTTTTTGATAAAGCTTGCGGAGCATTTTGGACAGTGGATTTCAACCTTTCCCCGTCCCCTCGGAATACGGATTTTTTGACCGCATTGCGGGCATTTGAAATGCTTATAAGTCTTTAATTCTTCAAATTTGCACTTTAGATTTCCCCAAAAATTCTTTATTTTCCAAATAAGGCTCATAAATTTACGGTTTTCTGCCTGCCGCTTTGGAATATTGCGGGAAAGGGTGCGGAAAATATCTATTCCGTAAAGCAAAAGAGAAAGCAGATAAAGCGGTAAAAAGCGGGTGAACACATATACAATCTGGAAAAGCACGGCAAGCACAAAGATTGCGATGGAAAGTTGGTCGCCGCCGTATCTTCCGTACATAAACTGCCGCAGTTTTTGCAAAAACATCAAAAAATCCTCTTTCAAAAAAATTACTGTACCTACGATTTTATCACGGCGGGGCATATTTTTGGTTAACTATTTTTTAATTTTAAGAAAAAGGGCACCCTTTTCAAAAAAGGGTGCCTTCGGCATATGAAATATTTATTTGAAGAATGTATCAAATATTCCCCGAACAATTTTTTCTCCGGTTTTGCGCCCGATAGTGCTTGCTGCGGAGTTAACGGCTCTTGTAAAAGCACTTGTGGTTTTCTTTTTTGCGGAGGAAGTTTTCTTTTTGGATTTTGCCTTTTCTTTTTCTTTTTTCTCTTTTTCTTTCGCCTTTGCCTCTTCTTCGGCGGCTTTTGCGGCTTCCTCTGCCTCTCTTTCACGCTGCTCGGAAATCACCTCATAGGCGGATTCCCGGTCAACGGCTTTTTCGTATTTTCCGAAAAGCGGGCTGCGCTTTATCGCCGCCTCAATGTCGGAATCGGAAGCGGCGTCCATGGAGCTGCTTGGGGGAAGGATGTTTGCCTTTTCAACAACGGTTGGTATGCCTTTTGCGTCAAGAACGGAAACAAGGGCTTCGCCGGTTCCAAGCAGGGTAAGTACTTCTTGCGTATCAAATGCAGGGTTGGCACGGAAGGAGTTTGCCGCAGCCCGAAGGGCTTTTTGGTCGGCAGGGGTGTATGCACGCAAGCCGTGCTGAACACGGTTGCCGATTTGCCCGAGTACGGAATCCGGAATATCGGAGGGGTGCTGGGTAATAAACCAGACGGAAACGCCTTTTGAACGGATAAGCCGCACAATCCGCTCTATTTCCTCAAGAAGAGCCTTTGGCGCATTGTCAAAAATAAGGTGCGCCTCGTCAAAGAAGAAAGCAAATTTAGGCTTATCAAGGTCGCCTGCCTCCGGGAACATTTCGTAGATTTCGGAAAGCATCCAAAGTAGGAATGTTCCGTAAAGAAGAGGATGCTGGAAAAGCTCTTCACATTCAAGAATGTTCATAACGCCTCTTCCGTCATCGTCCCAAGAAACCCAGTCCCGCAAATCCAAGTCCGGTTCGCCAAAGAAGATGTTTCCGCCCTCGTCCTCAAGCTTTAGGAGGGAACGCTGAATTGCACCGATGCTTTGTGCGGAAACATTTCCGTATGTAAGCTTATATTCCTTTGCGTTATCGCCCACATATTGCGCCATTGCACGAAGGTCTTTAAGGTCGGTGAGAATAAGCTTTTCATCGTCGGCAATTCGGAATATAATACGCAGAACGCCGCTTTGGGTATCGTTCAAATCAAGAAGCCTTGCAAGAAGCTCCGGTCCCATATCGGTGATTGTTGCACGAACGGGGTGACCTTTTTTGCCGTAAACATCAAAGAATCTTGCAGGATAGGCGGAATAGCCGTAACCGACGGAATCAAGCCCCATATTGTCTATGCTGCGGCGGATATGCTTTGTTTCCTTTCCGGGGTTGCACATGCCGCTTACATCGCCTTTTATGTCGCAAAGAAAAACCGGAACGCCCATATCGCTGAAGGATTCTGCAAGAACTTTAAGCGTTACGGTTTTTCCGGTTCCCGTTGCACCGGCAATAAGTCCGTGGCGGTTTGCCATGGAAGGTTCGAGATAAACCGCTTTTTCGCCGGTTGCAAGCCAAATCTTGTGCTGCTCACGAAGATACATAAAAATCCCTCCGAAAAAATATTTTTAACTGATTTATTTTATCACAATAAAGCTGCCCAGTCCACAGTTTTGAATAAAAAGGGGCTTTTTTGTTCGGCAAAATTTCAAAAAATGCTGTCCGCAGCATTTTTTGTTTTTTTACTCCGAAAAACTTGATTTGTCATTTCTTTTTTGGTATAATATTAAATACGAAAAAACGGAGGCATAGCTCAGCTGGTTAGAGCGCTTGCTTCACACGCAAGAGGTCTGCGGTTCGAGTCCGCATGTCTCCACCAAAAAAGCACCCTGTCGGGTGCTTTTTTTATGCTGCAATTTATTCCTCCGCCGAAAGGCCGTCGTAATATTTTTTTGCGCCTGCGTGCAGGGAACCCACCTTCGTCGCCTTTGCAATGCCGGTATTTATTTCCGCTCCCTTGCTGTGGGCGGCGGAAAGTTCGTCCAAATTATTAAAAAGCGACGAAATAACGCCGTATACGGAATCCGACGAAAGGTCGCTGCGACAAATAAGCATTACATCAATGCAAACGGTGGAAACGGAATTTTCCGTTCCGTAAACCTCGCTTTTTATTACGCCGTCGGTAAAGAACGGACAGCTTTTGCGCAGCTTTGAACCGCTTCCGCTTGTGGAAACCGGCAAAAAACGAATGGAATGTGTTTCCGCATATATATGGATATTCGAGCTTGGAAGGGCGGAAACCGCAAAAATCGCATCAACGCCGCCGTTTGCAAGGCTGTCGCTTGCCTCGGAAAAGGTTTGATATTTAACCGTGATAAGGTCGTAGGTTATGCCGTATGCTTCAAGAATTTGGCGGGCGGCTGCCTCCGTTGCCGTGCCGTATTTTCCGACGGCAACGGTTTTCCCGAGAAGATCGGATACGGTTTGAATATCCGTTCCGGCGTTTACGATTATCTGTACCGCTTCGCTATAAAGATTTGCGGCGACGGAAAGACCTTTTTGCTTGTCCTCTTCATACATTTCCTTGCCGTTTTGAGCATAATAGAGAATGTCGCTTTGAACAAAGCCAAAGTCGGCGTCGCCTTTTACAAGCATTTCGATATTTTGAACAGAGCCGGTGGTGGAAATTACATTGGTGCTGCTGCCAAGGTATTTATCCCAAATTCCCGCCATGCTTATGCCAAGGCTGTTGTATGCCCCGCCGCTTTTTCCGGTGACAAGCATATATTTTCCGCCGGAGAGGGCTTCCTCTTTTTTTGAGCATGAGCACAGCAGTATAATTGCCGCCATGAGCACGGAAATTATTTTAACAAAATTTTTCATGCGTTTTCACCTTTTTTAAGAAAGCACAGATATATTGCGCCGAAGAATGCTCCCGGAGCAATACGGCAAAGGGCACGCAGCTCCCGGTCTGCGCCGGGTTTGGCTGCTTTGCCCTCAAGAAGATAGGCGGTATATGCCGCAATGTGCCGTTTATCGGCATCTTTAAGGGCAGCCATGCGGTATGCAAGGGTCTTTGCGTTCTTAAAGGACTCAAAAACCGTGTTGCGCCCCATTTCCTCTAAGGGAAGATACGCTTTGAGCACCGCTTTTCCAAATTCCTCCGCAGTATAAACGGGGCGGGGGTCAACGCCGAAAAGCTCGCCGGCAGTTTCCGCACAAAGAAGAGAAAGCTCATATTTCATTCTGCCAAAACGCCGTTCCTGTGCTTCCGCAAAAGCCTTTACGCCGAGAGTGCGATAAAATTCGTTCCTTTCGCTTACGGAAACGCAGCCGCTGCTTACAAGCGTATTTTCAAGGTATTTTCCAAAAAGAGCACTCATACGGGCGGTTTCACCGGAACGGAAGGTATAAAAAGCTCCGTCATATCTGCCAAAGCTGCGCATGGTATCGTTATAACCAAGCACCATGTTTTTTTGTGCCTGAATCGGGTCAAAGGTCATTGCGGGGCCAAGATAAAAATGCGGCTCGATTATGCGCACCGGGTAGTTTGTTTGGTATTTTGCCTCAAGCCCGGAGGCTTTAAGCCGGACGCCGATGATCTCTTCTGCGCCCATATCAAGGGCAAGGTTGACCGGGAAGTTGTCGCTGTAACCTCCGTCAACATAGCGAACCCCGGCAATGTTTTTTGGCTCCATAGACGGAAAAACCGCAGAGGACGCAAGAAGATAATCCTCCATCATTCCAAAAGGAATTTCCGCAAGGGTAAAAGGGCGGCTTTTAAGCGACGGATATTCCGAGGTCATAATTCCAAGCTCAACGCCGCCTTCCCGAATTTCTTTTTCGGAGAAGAATTTATTAAGAAGCCCGCCGAGGGGGAACGGATCCATTTTTACATTTACTGCGTCGTTTGCAAGGTCGCCCATAATGCCTTTAAGCGAGGCGGCAATCCCGCTTGTGTCAATAAGCTGAGAAAGCTGGGTTGGGGTTTTTGTAACTATATCCTCGGTGGTTATGCTGCTCCACATTTCAAGTCCGCCGTCGTAATTTCCGCTTGCAAGCAGTGCTGCGTTAAGTGCGCCGACCGAAGAACCGGTGGTTATCTGATAGTCGATGCCAAGCTCCCGTATTGCGGTCCAAAAACCCATTTGGTATGACCCCTTTGCGCCGCCGCCGGCAAGAACAATAGCTCTTTTCATTATGGCAGTACCTCCGTTTCGATTATTATATTATGCTGCTATAATAATATAATTCCGCAAATTTTTCAATACGGCGGCGGCAAAATACCGCAAAATGCACCGAAAAACGCCAAAAATATATATAAGTATAATACTCAAGATTATATAAAATACTTCTGTTTTTCGACATAAATCGCATAAATAAGCCGATTTTTGTCCTGCGATTGCGAATATCGAAAAAGTCCGGCGCAGCGAGCTGCAATAGGACGGCAAAAAATACAGATTGTTAAAATCGGTTGGTTCCGCCGCTGCGGCTGACCCTGTTTTTAGATTTCGGGGGACAAAAAAGACCATCAACTTTTCGCACTGTGCGAAAAGTTGATGGTTTGATTCTCGGTATTCGGTTGTTCGGTAAAAGATGTGAGATGCTACTTTTTCGGTTTAACGAAAAACGAAGAGATAAACAATAAAGCCATAACAATGACATAGCAACCATAGAATACACGCTTTATCTCCGCATCAATTCTTACACTGCCGATGTAAAAAACACTTCCAAGTGTAGGGCAAGAGACAGCGCAGTAAACAAAAATGACGGCTGCTATGAGCATCACAATGCTAATTAACCTTAACAATTTCCTTGTGTCCATAAAGCTACCTCACAAACCGCTTAGTTCCTAAAGGGATTTTATCAGTTCGACAAACTGGAACTGTTTACGGTTTCTTCTTTACAACGAAACCAATAACGAGCAAAATAATTGCAGGAATTACCAAAAACAAAGCATTTACTAACACCCACAAATAAAAAGGCGCAGAGTTTAGCGATGTTGAGTATTGAGTATAATCAACGATGCTCTTAATAACAAATACAATCAACAGAATGAGACTCACAATGTTGCATATCATAGGTACTTTCTGTTTCATTCTAAACACCTCAATAAATCCCGATTTATTGCTCGATTTTCGTATTCAAATTATACCATAAAACTTGTGAACAATTCTACCGCAGCTTTGGAATATATGAGAAAAGTCCGAACAGTTTTCTGCTCGGGCTTTTTTTAACTCTAAATCGGGATTTGTGTCTTAATTCAGCTTTCTTTCGCGGCTTTGATTCTCGGTATTCGGTTGTTGTGCTATGTTAGACAATTCAAATTTGTTTTACTCTACTGATGTTTCATAATCAAACCATTTGCTTTCAACCTAACCAAATAAATATATGATAGAGCTACTCCAAACAACCCGAATAATGCATCTACAATATCAGGTGTATTAAGAATCGGGAGAATGACTTCATAAGAAATATTTATCACGGCAACCAACAGCCCGGCGATTTTTATTATTTTCATCTCTCCCCCAAATACTAATACTGTAAACCCAAAGGTTAGCATTACCATTAACGATAGTGAGAAATTAGTAATATGAAAAAGAATAAAATTGGGTAATAAGAGTATATTCGGATAAATTGCACTTATCCATCGACACATTAGGAGCAGAAAGCATACAACAAAAATGCATAAGTAGATAATTAAATACTTTTTCTTTACTTCATATTTAGCCATAAAACTACATCACGCTCCTTTATAAATCCCGCTTTGTTGCTCAATTTTCATATTCAAATTATACCATAAAACTTGTGAACAATTCTACCGCAGCTTTGGAATATATGAGAAAAGTCCGAACAGTTTTCTGCTCGGGCTTTTTTAACTCTAAATCGGGATTTGTGTCTTAATTCAGCTTTCCTTTGCGGCTTTGATTTTTGCCAGCTCCTCTTCTTCAAGAACGCGATAGGCAACCTTTCCCACAAGGGTTTTGGGAAGCTGTTCGCGGAACTCAATATCGTAGGGCATGGCGTATTTCGCAATATTCTTGCGGCAGTACGCCATAAGAATGTCTTTGTTCGCCTGAGTCGGTTCTACGCCGGGTTTGAGCATTACAAACGCCTTTACCTTTTGGATTTTGAGGGGATCCGGAACGCCGATAACGCAGCTCATCTGCACAAGCTCGTGGGCGTCAAGAATATTTTCAAGCTGAGAGGGATAGACGTTGTAGCCGCTGGTGACAATCATTCTCTTAAGTCTTTGGCGGAAGTAGATAAAGCCCTCTGCGTCCATTGTTCCAAGGTCGCCGGTATGTACCCAGGTGCGGCCGTCCGGGTGGACCTGAAGGGTTTGGGCGTTTTCCTCCGGGTGGTTAAGGTAACCGATCATAACGGTAGGACCGGAAATGCAAATTTCGCCTTCTTCGCCGTAAGGGACCTCCTCCTGGGTGCCGGGCTTTACGATGCAGTAGTAGGTATCCGGGAAGGGTTGACCTATGCTGCCTTCTTTATATACATGAGTTGGGGTAAGGCAGCTTGCCGTAACGCATTCGGTAGTGCCGTAGCCCTCACGAACCTGAATACTGGCGTTGTGATCATAAAGGAATTTGTCAAAGCGTTTTTTAAGCTCCACGGAGAGGGAATCTCCGCCGCTGAAAACTCCTTTAAGGCACGAAAGGTCAACGCCGTCCATAACGGACTGGCGGAGGAGTGCCTCGTAGAGGGTGGGAACGCCGGCAATAAAGTTGCACTTGTATTTTTTAATGAGCTTTGCATAGCTTTCGGCAGTAAAACGAGGAACAAGAATACATTTGCCGCCGTTCATAAGCATGGAATGAATGGAAACGCCAAGCCCAAAGCCATGGAACATCGGCATAACGGCAAGCATGGAATCTCCGGGGCGGAACATGGGATTTGTTGCGATTATCTGTGCGCCAAGGGCGTTAAAATTGTAGTTGGAAAGCAAAATCCCTTTAGTTGTACCGGTGGTACCGCCGCTGTAAAGAATAACGGCGGGGTCGTGGGGTGCTCTTGCGGCACGGTACTTCCAATGATAACGGCGACCCTGTTCCATAAAATATTTCCAAGGGGTAACAGGGGCGTCCTTCGGAATTTTTGCGATTTTTCTGCCCTCGGTAAGCATATATCCGGCACGGATGGGCTTTGAAAGCTCGTCTTTTATGCTTGCGAGGATGATATTTGAAACATTTACATTGTCGCGGATAGCCTCAAATTTGTGATAGAACTGGTCAAGAGTTATTGCTGCGATGCTTTCGGATTCGTTAAGGTAAAATTCGATTTCTTTTTCGCTGGAGAGTGGGTGTACCATATTTGCGATTGCGCCAACAAGGTTTACCGCATAGAACATAATCACTGTTTGGGGGCAGTTTGGCATACATATTGTGATCTTATCGCCAACACGGATTCCGATAGCCTTAAGCGCACGGGCACAGATTTCTACATTTTGGGCAAATTCTTTATAAGTGGTCTTTTTGCCCATAAAAATGTATGCTACATTGTTCGGATATTTTTCAACGATTTTTTCAATAGCTTCCCACATACTGCATTCCTGATATTGCAGATGGAAAGGAACATCGCCATAGTTATTAAGCCAGGGAGTTTTTGTTTCCGGCATTAGTATACCTCCTTAAAAATCAACGGGTTCGTAAATCGGGCGGTCGAGCAGCTCCGGCTCGTCAAGCAGCTTGTGTATAAGCTTTATACTGCGGCTGTAATAGTAGCCGTCGGCAATGCGCTCATCAAGCGTCACCCCAAGCTCAAGTGCTTCCCTAACCTCAAAGCTTCCGTCAAGGGAAAAGAAAGGAGTGGGCTTTTTTTCTCCTACAATCACGAAGAAGGAGTTTGTTCCCCAATTTGCAAGGTGATGATAACTTGCGTTCATCTTGATACTGCCAAGGTTGCTTACAAATATGCTTGAAAAATAGGGGTCCTCTTTCATAAGCGAATCCGGATACCAGCCGTGAAAATCAAGCCATGAAAGAGTGTTCATAATAAAGCTTAAAATCGGAACGGGCATTTTGGTAAGCACATCCATAATATCGGTGGTGCCATCGGTTTTGTGCTCCTTACGAACGCTGGTGCAGATTTTTTCCACCTTGGAGTGAATTTGTTCAATCGGTGAGATTTCGCTTTCGGGGTCCGCCTTAATAATAGCAATGGCTTCGTCGCTTCCGTCGGCAAATTCTTTTTTTACAACAAACGAGATGGAATAATCGTTGCGCTGATAAAATCTTTTTCCGGCATAAAAACGGTTTAGCTTTGGGCGAAGGACCAAAGTCTTAATGAGTGCTGCGCATATCACATGGAAAAATGTGTACTTAAACGCAGGACCCTCCGCATTTTTTGCCGCAATGTACTTATTGACTTCCGTAAGATCAATAACTTCGTTCAAAACAGCCTCATTATCAGCCCGGTTAGGCATAAGGTGCGGGAACAAAGCATGCATGGAGTCCGTATCTCTTATCCAAACCCCATCCTTGCGGTCGCCGTGCTTGCGCTTTTTCTTATCCAAGTTTTTTCCTCCAATCTTTTAGTTTCACTGGGATAATCAAATTAAGTATATAACATTTGGTTTCGACGGTCAACTTTTTTAAGAAAACGAACGAAAAATTAAGAAAAAATAAATATTTTGGCGGCAAAAATCGGGCTTTGTAATGATTTTGAGCGGCGCAAAAAGCACATTTTTGTTTTGCACGGTTGTAAATAAAGTGAGGATATAGTATAATATTATGTTAGAATAATAGTAGAAGGGCATTTGGAGGGCGCATGAAAGCAGCTTTTTATACACTCGGTTGTAAGGTAAACCAATACGAAACTCAGATTATGGAGCAGGCTTTTCAAAAGGCAGGCTTTGAAATAGTGGACGCAGAAGAACCGGCGGATGTTTATGTTGTAAATTCATGTACCGTAACGGGCGTGGGAGATAAAAAATCCCGCCAGATGCTGCGGCATTTCCGCAGAAAAAATCCAAATGCGGTAATAGCCCTTACCGGTTGTTACCCCCAGGCGTTTCCGGAAAAAGCCGCCGCATTTATGGAGGCGGATGTTGTTACGGGAACGGCGGACCGTGCTCAGCTTCTTCCGGCGGTGCTCGACGCACTTGACGGAAAGAGGGTAGTCCATGTTTTGCCCCACAGCGAGGACGAGGGCTTTGAGCCGATGCAGGCGGAGGGTATGCTTGACCGGACCCGTGCCTTTGTAAAAATAGAGGACGGCTGTGATAACAGCTGCTCATATTGCATCATTCCAAAAGCAAGGGGAAGAGTTCGCTCAAAGCCTCTCGGCGATTTGGAGCGGGAGCTGGACAGCCTTTCCGCAAGGGGATATAACGAGGTCGTGCTTTCCGGAATAAATCTTCCGTTCTACGGAAGAGATTTGGGAATTTCTCTTATTGATGCGGTGGAGCTTGCCTGTGATATTGTGCCGAGGGTGCGCCTAAGCTCTCTTGAGCCGGAGCTGCTCAAGAGGAACGATGTGGAACGCCTTGCAAAGCTGCCGGGTTTTTGCCCCCAGTTTCACCTTTCTCTCCAAAGCGGCTGCGACAAAACCCTTGCGGCAATGCGCCGCCGCTATAACACCGATACTTACAGAGAGGTTGTAAAGAATATTCGGGAGTTTTTCCCCGAGGGAGCGATAACCACGGATATAATCGTGGGCTTTCCGGGAGAAACCGAGGAGGATTTTGAGGAAAGCTGCGCATTTATCGAAGAGATAGGCTTTGCAAAGGTTCATATTTTCCCATATTCCAGAAGAACCGGCACGGACGCCGCCGTTATGCAAAATCAGGTGCCGAATACGGTTAAAACGGAACGGTGCTCAAAAATGGCAAAGCGGGCGGAGGCTGTTCGTGCTCAATTTCTTGAGCACCAAATAGGAAAAACGGAATCCGTGCTCATAGAATCCGAGATAAAGGACGGTATGATGCAGGGATATACTATGAATTATGCTCCCGTTGCTCTTCCTGCGGTAAAGGGGCTTCTCTGTACCGTACAGGATGTGGTGATAACCGGCGTTTCCGGAGATTGTTGTATCGGAAGAATAAAAAATCCGCCTGTCGGCTATGACCCGATGGGTATGTTCGGAGATAAATGATGAATATTTGCTTACAGCTTTTTATTTCGTTTTTTAAGCTCGGTTTGCTTATGTTCGGCGGCGGCTACGCCATGCTCCCGCTTCTTGAGCATGAGATAGTTGATAAAAAGGGTTGGATAGATAACGAAGAGCTTTTGGATATGTACGCTCTTGCCCAATGCACCCCCGGAGTTATTGCCGTGAACACCGCAACAAAAACCGGTTATAAAATGAAAGGGATAATAGGCGCAATTTTTGCAACCGTCGGCGTGGTAACGCCTTCTCTTATAATAATAATCATTATTTCAACCGCACTCGAAAGCTTTGCGGCAATAAAAGAGGTGCAAAGCATACTTTCCGGAATAAGGGTTGCCGCCTGCGCAATGATGGTCGCAACGCTTATAAAGCTTGGAAAGGCGGGAATAAAGGATTGGGTCGGCGCAATTATTTTCGCAGCGGTTTTTGTTGCCTCGGTATTTTTCGGAGTATCCCCGGTTTGGCTTGTTCTCGGGGCGATTTTTGCGGGAATCTTTTCCGGAAAGGCAAAAGAAAAGCGGGGTGAAAAATAATGGCTGATTTTCTTTTGATGTGTTGGGAGTTTTTTAAGGCGGGGCTTTTTGCCATCGGCGGCGGAGTTGTGACCCTTCCGTTTTTCAATGCAATGGCGGAAAAATACGATTGGTTTACAACCCGTGATGTTGCGGATATGATTGCGATTTCCGAAGCTACGCCGGGTCCCTTCGGAATAAATATGGCGACCTTTGCCGGATATAAAGCATACGGCGTGGCGGGTTCCGTTGCGGGAGTTTTCAGCCTTGTGTTGCCAAGCTTTGTTATAATAATTCTGGTATCAAAATTTCTTGACAAATTCAGCGAAAACAAGTATGTAAAATATGCGTTTTTGGGTTTGCGCCCGGCAGTTTGCGGGCTTGTGCTCAATGCGTGGCTTTCAATTGCCGGAGTTGCCCTTGTGCATAAGGATAGCCTTGCCGCAGGGGAAAATCTCCTCGGCTTTTTCAACATTCCCGCTATAATTATTTTTGCGGTAATCGTTTTTTGCTCCTATAAATTCAAAAAACTCCCGCCGGCTGTTTGGATAGCCGCAGGTGCGCTTGCGGGGCTGCTTTTCCTTTAACATTTTTTCAAAAAACTGTGCAGAAAAGATAGAAGAGGAGCAAAAAAATGCCTTTACTAAGCCGTTTTTTGCTCCTCTAAAAAAATCGCAAAAAAATGAAAAAAAGTGTTGACAAAGTGCCTTTTGTCGTGTATAATAAACAGCGTTGACTCCACAGAGTCAGATGTGGCCCGGTAGTTCAGCTGGTTAGAACGCTAGCCTGTCACGCTAGAGGTCGAGGGTTCGAGCCCCTTCCGGGTCGCCACTTTGCTGATGTAGCTCAGTAGGTAGAGCACATCCTTGGTAAGGATGAGGTCATCAGTTCGAATCTGATTATCAGCTCCATCAAGCCGCTACAATAAGCGGCTTTTTGCTATTGATGGGGCTTTTACATATACGAACTTCGCAGGAAACTGTTCCGTGCGGAGTTATTTTTTTTGCCTTTTTTCAAAAGAAAACCCCCTTTATTTTTCTCTTGTATTCCATGGCGAAAAATGATACACTTAATATGTATAAGAATGTACCGAATTGGAGGCAGTTTTTATGAGCGATTTGTTGCGGCCGCTTTCTTTTGAAAAACTAATGGCTTTGCTGTTGGAGGAATATTCCGCCGACGGAACTATTTTCGGCGTCGGGGATATTTATAAAGCCGGAAGAAGCCGCCTGCCTATTTTCGGCTTGAGGATAGAAAACCCGGTAGGACCGGCGGCGGGTCCGGTAACCCAAACGGCACAAGGGATAATTGCCGCATATGCCGCCGGAGCACGCTTTTTTGAGCTTAAAACGGTATTTCCGGAGCCTGTGCCTGCGGAAAAGCCCAGTGCGGCAATCGGCGACAGAACATATTCGTCCGAACACCCGTCGGAGCTTTCCCTCGGCGAAGCATTCGGCGAATATGTAAAGGCGTGGTATGCAATAAAGCTTTTGAGCACGGCTTTTGAGCTTGGTGTGCCGGAGGGCTTTATATTCAATATGTCCGTTGGCGGAAGCCTTGCCGACCTCAAATCCGATAAGATGAACAGCTTTATCGAGGGGTTAAAGTCCGCAGAATACACTCCCGTTTGGCGTGAATGTGAAAACTGGGCTCGTGCCCATATGGACGAGCTGGACGGTATAGACAATACCTATCTTTCGGATATAAGCCCAAATGTGTGCATCTCCGCAACTTTTGTTCCCCGTGCGGGACTTTCCGCACAGGAGGTGGAAGCGTGTGCAGAGTACCTTATCGAAGAAAAACGCCTGCATACCTTTGTGCGCATAAGCCCGGATATTCTCGGTTATTATACAATTCGGGGAATACTTGATATAAACGGATATGACGATGTTGTTATAAGCAAGTACAGAATAGATTCCGAAGCAAGCTATGAGGATATAAAGCCTGCGCTTTCCCGTTTACAGTTCAAGGCGGATTCGCACAGGCTTGAGTTCGGAGTAAAGGTCTGCGACGGTCTTTGTGTGGAAAATGCAGACGGTCTTTGCGTAAAGGACGGAAAGCTTACCGGGCGTGCACTTTTCCCGATCGCATTTTCCCTTGCGGAAAAAATCGCAAACGATTTTGGCGGAGGGCTGCGCATCTGCTTTGCGGGCGGCGCAGATATTTATACCGCCGAAAAGCTTTTCTCCGCAGGGATTTGGCCTGTTACCATGGTTTCTGATATGATTCGTCCCGGCGGTCTTGCACGACTTAAACAGGTGGTTGAAGCTGTTTCAAAGTGCGATTACACCCAGTTTTCCGGAATACTTACCTCTGATTTGCCGGATATTGAAAAGTACGCCTATTCCGGCGGAAGGTATAAGAACAAAGAAGCGGCTGCCCTCCGCAAAGCAAAAGGACCTATCCCGCCGGTTTATTGCGCAAAAGCACAGTGCCGTGCGGTTTGTCCCCTTGGGCAGGATATACCGCTTATTATGCGCCTTTTGAAAAACGACAGAAGCATGGAGGCTTTGCGTGTAATTTTCGAGCGCAATCCAATGCCTTTTACTGTGGAAACTCTTTGCCCGCATCCCTGTGCGGATTCCTGCTCAAGACGCTTTTATGAGGGTGCGCTCAATATAAATGCGGAAAACCTTCGTGCGGCAAAAAACGCTTGCTTTGACCTTCTTGACGAAACAGAAATGAAATCCAGAGCGGGTGAGCCGATAGCCGTGGTGGGCTGCGGCCCTGCCGGGCTTGCAACGGCGTGTTTCCTTGCACGCCAAGGCGCAAATGTTACGATTTTTGATAAAGAGCCCCGCCCGGGCGGCTCCGTTGTAAAATATGTGCCGAAATTCCGCATAGACGATTCCGATGTTGAATGGGATGTAACCCTCATTCAAGCTCTCGGAATAGATATGGAGCTTGGCACGGAGGTTGCATCAATAAAAGAGCTGAGAGAAAAGGGCTTTGAAAAAGTTGTTCTCGCAATAGGAGCGGAAAAGCAGAGCCATCTTAAATTTGCCTTTGGAAAATCGCTTCCCGCACTGGATTTTCTTGAAGAATACCGCAAGGGTGACAAAGAAGCACTTGAAGAAAAATACATAGGAAACCTTATTGTAATCGGCGGCGGGCATACGGCTGCCGCTGCGGCTCGTTGTGCAAAAAAGCTGTCCACCGTTGACAGAGTTAGCGTCGTGTTCGACCGCCCGAAAAAGGAAATGACGGCTTCGCCATCGGAGCTTGCTGCAATGAAAAAGGAAGGCATATTCATTATGGACAGCCTTTCCGCAAGCGGGGTCAGAAGCGGAAATCTTTTCTGCCGCAAAACCGAATATGGCGAACCGGATGAGGAAACCGGCGTTCGTCCGCTGATTATCACCGATGAAAAGGAAAAAATCCCTGCGGATATTGTGATAAATGCGGTTGGGGAGGAATGTGATTCTCCGCTGCTTGATGAGGCGGACGGTCATGTCTACCTTGTGGGTGACGCTCTGCTTGGAAAAACCGCCGATATTGCCGATGTAATTGCCGACGCCCAGCGTCTTGCAAAAAAACTTGCCAACGCCCATTTTGATAAGTATATGCCGGATAACGAAACGGAGGATAAGTCATTTATGGGCGGCAGAGGAAAGCTCTGCGCCGACTGCAAAGCCTGCAAAGAGGGGGAACGCTGCCTTGAGTGCGACACGATTTGCGAATTTTGTGCGGAGTGCTGCCCAAACAGAGCAAATATGGCGGTCGCCCTTTCGGACGGCAGCCGGCAGATAGTGCATATCGACGAATTTTGCGACGAATGCGGTATTTGCGCTGATTGCTGCCCATACGACGGAAAGCCGTATAGGGAAAAATTCACACTTTTCCTTGACGAAGAGGATTTCAAAAAGAGTGAAAACGACGGATTTTTTGTAACGGGCGAGGCAAACAACTGCCGCTTCCGCATCGACGGAAAAGTCTTTAAGTATGATCCGATTAACGGTCCTATGGGAATGATACCCGACGAAATCCGGGAAATGGCGGGAATTATTATGAAAAAATTCCCCAGATTACTAAAAACGGATTAAGGCGATATCAAAAAACGGCATAATTAAGACAAAAATGCCTGATGAAAATTTTCATACATTTTAACACTAAAAACCCGCCCTGCACAAGCAGGGCGGGTTTATTTTTTTGTTTAATAGTGTTATACACAGTATTATGAAAATAAAATACTTATAAAAGTAAATAATAAAAAATTAAAATAATTACTTTTTACATTAAATTATAAATCAAACTATTTTATAAATTTCATAATTTATACTTGACAAAACAGTATGATATACAGTATACTCGTAAACGGATAAAACTATATCCGCATTTTGTTTTTTTCAGACGGTGCGTTGGCTGCCGGTTCGCAAGAACCGGCAGAACGACACTGAAAAAAGTGCATTATTAAGCCGTTTTTGGGAGGTGAGGAAAGCTTGAGCGATGACGAAATTATTTCCGGATTTGTTTCGGAGCTGCGCCGCGGAACGGTTGTTTTGGGCGTTTTGAACCAGCTTTCCTCGCCAAAATACGGGTATTCTCTGGGTCAGGAGCTGACGGAAAAGGGAGTTCCGGTGGATGGAAATACGCTGTATCCCCTGTTGCGGCGGCTTGAAAGCCAGGGACTTTTGAAAAGCGAATGGGATATGTCCGAGGGAAAGCCCCGGAAATATTATGTCCGCACGGCAAAAGGCACTCAAATAAACGAAAAACTCCGGGATTACTGGATTGAAACGGTGGTCAATATTTCCACCCTGATGAAGGGAGAATAAAATGGATATAAAAAGAGAAAGCACAGAGCCGCTTCGTGAAAACGAAGCGGACAAGGATAAAATTGCAGGCAGAAACGCAGTAATAGAGGCACTGAAGGCGGGCAGGGAAATCGACCGCATCCTTGTGGCAAAGGGTTGCACGGGTCTTGGAAAGCTGTATGCACTCGCAAAAGAGGCGGGAGTACCGGTAAAGGAAACTTCGCCGGTAAAAATCGACGAAATAGCCGCCGGCGCAAACGCCCAGGGCGTAGTCGCCTTTGCCGCCGCTCATGCCTATGCAAGCCTTGAGGATGTTTTTGCCCTTGCGGAGGAGAGGGGAGAAAAGCCCTTTATAATCATCGCCGACGGGCTTGAGGACGGTCATAATCTCGGCGCAGTTATAAGAACCGCCGAATGCTGCGGCGCACATGGGGTAATAATACCAAAGCGGCGCAGCGTTGGGCTTAATTATGTTGTGGCAAAAACAAGCGTGGGAGCGGTGGAATATGTGCCGGTGGTGCGTGTTGCAAACATTCCCGTAGTAATAGAAGAGCTTAAAGAGAAAGGCGTTTGGATTTTCGGCGCAGATATGGACGGCGTTCCCGTATGGCAGGAGGATTTTACCGGCAGCGTGGGACTTGTTGTCGGGGCAGAGGGCAAGGGCGTAAGCCGCCTTGTAAAAGAAAAATGCGATTTTGTGGTTTCGCTTCCCATGCGGGGGAAAATAGAATCGCTTAATGCGTCGGTGGCAGCTTCCGTAATGATGTATGAAGCGGCACGCCAGCGTCTTGGAATAAAGGCAAGATAAACATTCTTTTAGAATACAGAGGAAGGAGAAAATCATGGCGGGCAGCGGATATTCGGTAGACGATATTCTGGAGGAATTGAGAAGGAAAAAACAGAAGGAAGCCGCAGGAAATACCGGCGGCTGGAATGGCGGAGGCAATGCGGAAAAAGCTTCCGATGAGAAAAAAGATTTTTTTGAAATGCGGCAGAAAAACGCCGTTCGGGAGAAAAAGCCGGAGCAGGCTCCGACTTATACCAAGAAATACAACAGCGAGCCTATGACTACCCGTACAATACAGGTGGACGATACTCTGTCCCAGTATTTCGGACCTACGGAATGGAAAAACGGCAAAAAGCCTAAAGATAAAAAAGACGGTTTTGGCGCAAAGGTAAGCACCGTTCCTGCGCATGAAGCAAAAACTCCGGCAAAAAAAGAGGGCGGAGAAGAGGATTTTATCCCCCGGGATATGTCAAAGCATTTTGTTGAAAAGGATTTTGACCGTCCGATAAACGGCTTTGCAAAAGCAGCCGTTGTTCCGGAAAAAACGGAGGAAAAAAAGCCGGAAGAAAAGAAAATCGAGGAAAATTTGAATAAGCCGGAGGAACAGCCCGAAAAAACGGAGGAAAAGAAAAATGCTTCCGCCGCAGATAAATTTTCTGCGGGAATCGTCGGCGGATTTGCTTCGGCAAAGGAGAAAAAAGAGGGCGGCGACCTTACCGACAGCAGTAATCGGGATTTATATAAGGAATTTACCGAAAAACGCCGGGATAAGGTCGAAGAATTTATGAAGCAGGTGGCGGAGCCTACTCATCAGGAAATCCATGTTCCGGAGGTGCCGACGCCGGAGCCCATAAGAAACAAATTTTCCGATAAGGCAAACACTGATATTGCCAAAGATCTTGTAGAGGGTATGCACCAACCGGAGGACGACGATCCGGATGATTACGAAAATCCGTCACAGGCGGAATCCGTCGAAAAAAATCTTTCAAACCAGTTTACAAGTCTGCTGATTAGGTGTATAATAATACTAATCTTGCTGATAGGTTCTTTGGCACTGTGTTTATCGCCTGTTATAGGGTATCAGCTGCCGGAGGCGATTGCGTTTTCAAAATCGGGAATTGTATTTCCTGCTATAAATCTTGCAATAATATGCATTGCGGCACTTACCTGCAATGTGACCGTGGGTGGCGGACTGCTTTCCCTTGCAAGATTCAGAGCGGGAAACGATACCTTTGCTGCTTGCTCGGTTATCGGTGCGGCGGCTTTGGGAGTTTCTTTTGTTGTTGATCCCGCATCCATGTCGTCCGGAGGAGAGAACCTTTTCTTCCCAATAACATTGATGTGCCTTTGGTTTAATACAATAGGCAAGGCTCTTTCCGCAAAGCGCATCGGCGACAATTTCCGAACTCTTGTTGACGGAAAAGACCAATCCGCACTGCTCCCTGTCCATAATAAGGAGCTTGCAAGAGAGCTTACCGGTCAGCGGGATGAAACCCCTCGCTTTTGTACAAGTGCAAAGGCAAAGTTTTTTGCAAGATTTCTCGAGCTTTCATATCGTGACGACGCAACGGAGAGCATCGCAAGAGTCGTTTCTCCTATCGTATTCCTTTGCTCGATAATCGTCGGAGTAATAGCGTTTCTTCTTACCGGAAGAATTTCCGATGCGGTAACGGGTTTTGCGGCTATACTCTGCGTCGCTTCGCCTTTTTCGGCAACAATTGCCGGTGCGCTTCCCGTTTTTCGTTCCTGCCGTGCGCTGAACGAAAGAGGAAGCATGATGGCGGGCGGATATACCGCAGAAACCTTTGCGGAAACGGATTCCGTGCTCCTTGACATAGAACAGCTTTTCCCGGCAGGAAGCATTGTGCTCCATGGCATAAAAACCTTTGCACAGGGAAGAATTGACGAAGCTATCCTCGACGCCGCATCCGTAATTTGCAGCACGAAAAGCACCCTCGGAAGTATTTTTCTTAATGTTGTTCAGGGCGACAGAAAGCTGCTCCGTCCGGTAGATACCATTATTTATGAGGACGGAATGGGGCTTTCCGCTTGGGTTGGCGGAAAGCGGGTGCTTATCGGCAATAGGGAGCTTATGATAAACCATGGGGTAGACATTCCTTCCCATGACTATGAGAACAAATATGTCGGCGGCGGAAAAGATATTCTTTATCTTGCAAACAGCGGCGAGCTTACCGCAATGTTTATCCTCAGCTACCATGCCGATGAGGAGGTCTACCGTTCCCTTGGAATTATGGCAGGCAGAGGAATCCGCCTTGTTATAAATTGCAGCGACCCCAACATCACAACAGAAAAACTCAGCGAGCTTTTCGCATATCCCGAAAGTCAGCTAAAGCTGCTTTCGTCAAAATATCAACAGAAGTGTGCCGAGCTTACCGAAGAGAGAGAAACCGCATCTGCGGCTGCCGTCTATGACGGAAGTCTTTCTTCTCTTTCCGATTTGCTTAATTGCAGCGGAATAATCCGCCAGTCATCGTTTATGGCTGCGCTTCTTGAAATGATCGGCATTGTTCTCGGATTTATTCTTGTGACCATATTCCTTTTTACAGGCAATATCACAAGCCTTTCCATGTATATGCTGATTGCTTTCCAGCTTTTCTGGCTTGCCGCCGTAACGGTGGTAATTCTGGTTCGCCGGAAAATATAAATTTTGAGTACATCTTATATCTTTTTCCTTTCCAAAGACAAATCCCCGAGGTTCCCACCACCCTCGGGGATTTGTCTGTTTTTCTATAAATTTTCAATAACCGTTAAAATAAAAAAACTTGCAAGAATATAAAAAATGTTATATTATATATTATGAATAGGCATATAGATAATTTTTACGAAAAAAACGCCGAAAAACGGCGGAAATATATATATCAAGTAGCGGATAAGGATAAAGGAGGCGGCTTTGGGTTGGTTACGGAAGCAGAGAAAAAATTTCTTTGTATGGGCTGTATGTCAAGGTTGGACGAAAACGGAAAATGCAGGTGCGGATATGATGAAAACGCACCGACGGATTCCGTCTGCCTGCCGGTAAGAACCGTGGTGGGAAACAGGTATCTTGTGGGCAGAATGATTAAAATGAACGGCGAGGGCATAACCTACATATGCTTTGATACCGAAAATGAAGAACGGGTATTCATCGAGGAATTTATGCCGCAGAATATGGCAAAGCGCAACGAGCTTTCCGGAGAGGTCGTTCCGTATGCCGGGTTTGAGGCGCAGTATAAATGCCTGATGACGGATTTTTATGATTTGTTCGATGCCCTGCGCAATTTCCGCCATACAGAGTATATAATCCCGGTTACAGATGTTATTTACGATAAAAATACGGTTTATGCCGTATACAAGTATGTAAAGACCATTGCATACGGCGATTATCTTACCCATAACGGCGGAGAATTTACATGGCCGCAGGTAAAAAAGCTGTTTATGCCTCTTTTTACGACCCTTACATATCTCCACAGCAACGGGTTTGTCCACAGGGGAATTTCGCCCGAAAGCATACGGGTAAATGCAAAGGGTCAGCTTATGCTTTCAGGCTTCGGAACGGCGTCGCTTTATACAAAGGGCTCTGCGGTGGAGCCAAACCTCTCGGACGGATATTCCGCTCCGGAGCAGTATTCCTCCTCAAGCTGGCAGGGGGAATGGACCGATGTTTATTCCGTTGCGGCGGTGCTGTATAAGTCCCTTACGGGAACATTGCCGGCTTCCGCTCCGGACAGAAAGGAAAACGATACCCTTTGTCCGCCGGAGGAGCTTGAGCAGAATGTTCCCTCAAATGTTTCGGACGCAATTATGAACGCAATGCAGCTTTCCGTGGAATACCGCACCCAGTCCGTGGACGATTTTACTGCGGAGCTGCTTGAATCCAGCAAATCCAATACAATGATGTATGACCCGCAGAAAAACGGAGATTCCGTTGAAGATGTAATAAAAAGAGCGGAGCCTCAGCGGGAAAGACCTTCAAAAAGGACATATGACGGCGAACAAAGAACAGGGCGCAAAATCCCTTGGGGCGTAATCGTGTTTATTATAGCGATGGTGGTTTTGCTCGGCGTGCTTGCGTTTATTTTCAGATTCAGCAAAGAGCTTCTCGGGTTTGGAGAAAGCTCCGGCAACAGCTCCGGCAGCAGCTCTGTTTCGGAGAGCGCAAATTCCGGGAGCGGATATGATGTTGTCGTTCCCAATTTTGTGGGAAGATACCGTGAAAAAGTTGAGGGAAACGACACTTACCGCCAGTTTAAGCTTGTTTTTGAGGAAGAAAACAACAGCTCCTACCCGGAGGGAATGATTTTTGAACAATCCATAAAGGATAAAACCCCTGTGGACGAGGGAACGGAAATTGTCCTCAAAGTAAGCAAGGGAGCGGAAAAGGTTCCCATGCCGCAGTGCGTCGGTCTTACCCTTGATGCTGCGCAGGAACTTCTTAATCAGCTTGGAATAGTCTATCAGCTTATGCCGAATTACGGAACGGCATATGAATATAATGTAGTCTATGAGCAGTCCGTTGCGGAGGGCGAGGAGGTAGCCACCGGGAACACCATGACAAAGGTCTATATTTATTATGGTGCGGCGGAAAATGCGGGAAATCCCTATGACAACCCCTTCCACCACGGAAGCGGCGGAAGCAACGATGAAGACAACGAAAATATTCATATCGGCTCCGGGAACTAAAAATGAAAGATGAAAAAAGGCTCCGTGCTCATTTTGAGCACAGAGCCTTTTTTGGTGCTCACTATGTGAGCACCGTTCCGGGAACATTATCAAAAGAGGAGAGAACCTCAACCCGAACGCCGTGCTTTTTAGCAAGCTCGGCAGCCCTTGGGTGCAAAACCTGAGCACCGGACTTTGAAAGCAGCAGCATATCGTCGTAGCTGATGTGCTCAAGCTTTTTGGCGGCTTTGTCTTTGCGTGGGTCGGCGGTGTAAACACCGTCAACATCGGTATAAATTTTGCATACGCTTGCGCCCAAAGCCGCCGCAAGGGCAACTGCGGAGGTGTCGGAGCCTCCTCTCCCAAGCGTAGCTATGTCGCCGTTCGGTGCGGAACCTTGAAAACCGGCGATGATTACCGCCCGCCCGGCAGAAAGCTCTTTTTTTATTCTCTCCGTGTTTATTTCCGTTATTTCGGCTTCGCCGAATCTTCCGTCGGTGGATATGCCCGCCATTGGACCGGAAAGCGAAACTGCGGGACAGCCTTGCGCCTCTGCCGCAATAGCGAGCAATGCCATGGACGCCTGCTCGCCGGAGGAAAGAAGAGCGTCAAGCTCTCTTTTGCAGGGGTCACAGCTTAGCTCCGCAGCCTTTTTAAGCAGCTTGTCGGTGGTGTTGCCTTGGGCGGAAACAACGGCAACAACGCTGTTTCCGGCAAGACGGGCTGCGGAAATAAGCCTTGCCGCCCGCCGCAGGCCGCCGGAATCCGCAACGGAGGTTCCGCCGAATTTCTCTACAATTATAGCCATACCACAATACCTCTGTATAACAAAGCACCCTTTTGGGGTGCGGGGCATTACTTAACAAAAAACTTCCCTGCTTTTATAGTATTCGGCAGGGAAGCTTTTTGATATAGGAAGAAGAATATTAAAATTTATGAGCTTTTGGCTAAAGGTTCAGTTGCCCTCGCTAAGGCTTTTGCAATTTATAACTCCGTCAATGGTGCGCAAAACTTCCCGCAGACTATGACCGTCCGTGCGAAGATGACCTGCAGTAAAAGAGATTGTAACCGGGGCTGCGCCGTCCATTGGGATGTTCTGGTTTATTGTAAGCACATTTGCGCCCTCTTTTGAAAGGGTCGAAAGAACATTTGAAAGCACACCGGGATTATCCATAAGGGTAAGATAGTAGGTTACAATTTTATTCTCCCGGTCGCCGCCGTAAACAGAAACGCCGTCCTTGTATTTATAGAATGCGCTGCGGCTGATTCCGGCAAGCCTTGCCGCCTCCGAGGAATTTTTTGCTTTGCCTTGAGAAAGCATACGCTTTGCGTCTATTACTTTAAGCAGTACTTCGGGAAGAAGCTCTGCGTCAACGATTATTTTCATGCCGTTTTCAGACATCAAGTCCACCTCTTAAAAACAAATGTATATATCATACATACAACTATATCACCGTTCTTTATAAAAAGCAAGAGAAAAAATATTTATTTAACAATTTTTTTAGGCAAAACAATGCTTTTGTCTAAAATTTGTGTAAAAGTCTTTTTTCGACCATATAAATATAAGAAAAAGCGGATTATAATTATAAAATACCTCATTCGCTATACACCGAAAAGGTCAAACGGCGGAATAAAGCTTTCGCCGACGGTGCCGCCCTCCTGAACAAAGGCGTTTTCGATGCCGATTTCACAGGCAAAGTCGATGGCTTCGCTATATTCATCATCGGAAACGCTGCGAAAAAGTTCCGGAAAGCGTTTGTCGTTGCAAAGCGGAGTGTATTGGTTCATAATGCTTATCCATATTTTATCGCCGTAGGTTTCGTAAAGGTAGCGCAGAACATTTTTTGTGTCATCAAGATGACCGGGAAGCATAAGGTGGCGAACAATAACGCCGCACCGCATAATGCCGTTTTCATCAAAAACCGGCTTTCCGGTTTGGGCTACCATCTGCTCAAGGGCAGCCGCCGCAACGGAAAAATAATCGGGTGCGGAAGAAAAGCTTTTTCCAAGGGCGGAATCATAATACTTAAAGTCGGTAAGCCATATATCCGCATAGCTGCGGACGGCGGCAACGCTTTCTCTAAGTTCCCAGCCGCCGGTGTTCCATACAACGGGCAGGGAAAGCCCCTTTTTTCTTGCAATATCAAGTGCCGCCGTAATCTGCGGAGCGTAATGCATCGGCGTAACAAGATTTATGTTGTTGGCACCCTGCTTCGCAAGCTCGAGGTAAATCTCGGCAAGGCGTTCTACGGTAATCTCTTTTCCGGCTTCGCCCCGGCTTATTTCTCTGTTTTGGCAAAAAACGCACCGCATTGTGCAGCCGGAAAAAAACACCGTTCCGCTTCCGCTTTCGCCGGAAATACAGGGTTCCTCCCAAAAATGAAGCGCAGCCCGGGCAACCTTTGCAAGATTTTTTCCGCCGCAAAAGCCTGCCTGACCCGCAAGGCGGTTTGCACCGCAGCGGCGAGGGCAAAGCTCGCATTTTTCGGGAAGAGTAATCACAAAAAAGCACCGCCTTTTTCAAAAAAAGTTTCCGAAAATATATTATCACATCATGGGGACGGGTACAATAATAAAAATTTTTTTGTGCGGTAAAAGCACAGAAAAATGATGCAAAAGATTGTTAAAGCTATAACATCTGACTATTTACAGAGTTTTTACTTTGTGCTATAATTATTATAGATAAGTTTTAGTTTGTATAGTATATAATATATAAAACAAAGCCTGCGCCGAACGGCGCAGAGTAAAAAGGGAGGGCTTTGCTGCTTGGAAAATTGGTGGATATTTCTTATATTTGCCGCAACCTGCGTGCTTTGCGCCCTTATCTCGGCAAAAACAAGCCGTAAGTATATGAATTACTATGAAAACGGCGGAAATAACGCCCCGGAAGTAAAGGAGCCTTCTCCGAAAGAAATCTGGAAAAAAGAGGGCTGCTCCCGAAGCTTTGAAAATGCGGAGTTTGAATTGCCGGAGGAAGATTTTTTCGAGAACGAAAAAACAGAGCTTCCCGAAACGGAAGAAGAGCTTTTTTCCGGGCTTTCGGAAGAGGAAAAAGAAGCCGTAATTACGGAAGCGGGACTTGAAAAAACGGAGGACAAAGATGAGAGATGAGGATACTGCCCGGCTTGAAAAGCGGGCAAGAGAACGCCGCCAGGCAATAAAGGCATTGAGCCTTATAACGCAGGTTGCGCTTTCCGCTCTTTGTCCGATTTTTATTCTTACGATTGCCGGAATTTGGCTTGATAACAAATACGGCGGAGGAAGCCATTGGTTTACTCTTGCCGGTGCGCTTATCGGAGTATATTCCGCTTATCGCAACACATATCTGCTTATAAGAGATTCTTTTACCGAAAAAGGGAAAAATAAAGATGAACAAGCTCCTGACGGGACTGATAAATAATTATGACGGCGAAGAAAACGAGGAGTTTTTCTCCGCCGGAAGAATAAGGCTTGCGGCATTGGCAATATGCCTGCTTTGCTTTGGGGCGGGGCTGCTTTTTACGGATTGGCTTTCGCTGCTTAAAGGGCTTTTTCTCGGCTATGCGGTAGCTGCGCTGCTTTTTCGCCAGCACGAGCTTTCCGTAGGAAAGTTGCTTTCCGGAGGGAAAAATGCCGACAGAGCAAGCCGCATGGGATATTTTATACGAATGCTTATCCGGGGGGCGGCAATTTTTGTCGCAGTAAAAAATCCCGGGGTTAGTATATTTGGATGCGCCGCCGGGCTTTTAAGCGTGCCGTATGGGATTTACGCTTTGGCTTTTCTTGACGCATTCATTCAAAGGAAAAACAAGAAAGGAGGAAAAGAATGAATATTCCGCAAATAACAAGCGGGTTTTTCATCGGTCCGTTTGAAATAACCAATACAATAATGTGGACATGGATTATAGTTGCGGTGCTTTCGGTCGTGTTTATATGGCTGGGGTGCGGACTTAAAGTAAAGCCTGCCGGAAAAAAGCAAATTGTTGCCGAGGCAATATACGGCGCAATCGGAAATATGGTTGATGAAACCATGGGACCGGAAAGCAGAGGCTTTATTCCGTATTTCATAGCACTGTTCTCCTTTTTGCTGTGCTGCAATATAAGCGGATTTTGGGGAATGGGCATTGTTCGCCAACCCACCGCAGACATTGCAACGCCGATGGCTCTTGCAATACTTACATTCCTTTTGAACCACGGCAACAGCATAAGAGTAAACGGGATAAAGAGCTATCTTAAAGGATTTATCGAGCCGTTCCCGGTTTTGCTTCCTATAAACATACTCGGAGAGCTTGCAAGCCCGGTTTCTCTTACATTCCGTATGTTCGGAAACCTGCTGGGCGGTCTTATTATAGGCGTGCTTATTTATTCCATGCTCATCGGTTCAAATGTAATGCCGATTTGGATTGTGGTCGCTTCCGTAATACTTTGCGCATTGCTGCTTACAAATCAGGTAAGCAAGCTCAAGAAGCTTCAGGGAATAAAGAAAAAGCTTGTGATGCTTCTTGCGGTGATTTGCTTTTTACCCCTTGGCATAACGCTTTTTGTTCACGGATATTTCGACATATTCGCCGGCTTCTTACAGACATACATCTTCTGTCTGCTTTCAATGGTGTATATTACACCGTAACAAATCTTTTTGTATGAAATTTATTTTTATAAAGGAGAATAAAATTTTATGAACATCAGTGGTAGCGAACTTATCATGGCAGCAAGCGCAATAGGCGCAGGACTTGCAGTAGGCATTGCCGCAATCGGCCCCGGTATCGGCGAAGGCTTTGCCGCAGGCAAAGCGGTAGAGGCTCTCGGCCGTCAGCCGGAAGCAATGAGCAAAATCAGAACCCTTATGCTTCTCGGTCAGGCAGTTTCCGAAACCACCGGTATTTACGGACTTGTTGTTGCAATCCTTCTTATGTTTGCCCATCCCCTTCTTATCGGATAATCAAAACCGCACCTTAAAATTTAACAGGAAAGTTTGGTAACATTATGGAATGGTTAATCAAATTGGACGCCAGCCTGCTTAGGCAGGTTGCAATCCAAATCGCCACCTTCCTTGTTTTCTTCGTTATTGTAAAAGTATTTTTTGCCGACAAGATAAAAGCAATCCTTGCAGAGCGCAAGGAAGCTATAGAGCACGACCTTACGGAAGCCGCAAAGGCAAACGAGGACGCCAAAAAGCTTGAGGCGGAATATACCGAGGTTATGAAGGGTGCTTTGGACGAAAAAACCGCAATTCTTCATTCCGCCAATGAGGACGGAAAAAAGATGAAGGAACAAATCGTTACAGAGGCAAGGGAACAGGCGGAAACGATAATCGAAAACGCCAGAAAGGAAATCGACAGAGAGCGTGCTCAGGCAGAAAAAGAGCTGCGTGATTCCATTGTCGATATGACTATTGATGCGGCGGAAAAGATATCCGGCAAAACCTTTACGGAAGAAGACCATGCCCGGCTTATCAACGAATCCATCTCCATGATTAAGGAGGTGTAAACCCGATGAGCCTTGCGGTCAAAAGATATGCGGACGCACTTTTGGATGTGTGCTTTGAAGAAAAGTGCCAGGACGAGGTATATGCGCAGTTTAAGCTGCTTTATGAGCAGATGAAAGCCGATAAGGAGTTCAAACGCCTTGTAGAGGAAAGCGTGCTTTCCTCCGAGGAGAAAAAAGACCTTTTTGAAAAAGTCCTTCCCGGCGGCAACGCTTATCTTATGAATTTCCTAAAGACCTTGGCGGACAGAAACCGTGAAAACGAGCTTGCGGATATGTTCCTTGAGTTTGAGCGCGGTTATAAAGAAAGAAATAACATACTTGAAGCGGAGGCTGTTACGGCGGTGGAAATGACTTCGGAGCAGGTACAAAGGATAACTGCGGAGCTTTCCGAAAAATACGGCAAGACCGTAGTGCTAAAAACCTCCGTAGATCCCTCAATCCTTGGCGGAATGGTGCTTTATGTCGGCAACGAAATGCTTGACGCAAGCGTAAAGGCAAGGTTCGAGGGACTTAAAAGGCAGCTTAAAACCATACAATTACAATAAAAAGGGGCATGGAAAAGTTACGATGAATCTCAGACCCGATGAAATAAACAAGCTGATTAAAGAACAAATCAGGAATTATGAGGGCCGCCTTGAAACCGCACAGTACGGTACGGTTGTCCAGGTCGGCGACGGTATCGCGAGAGTATACGGGCTTGACAATGCCATGGCAGGCGAGCTTATAGAGTTTCCCGGAGAGGTTTACGGCATGGTCCAAAACCTTGAAGAAAACAACATAGGCTGCGTGCTTCTCGGCGACGACAGCAATATCGTCGAGGGCGATAAGGTCCGCTGCACGGGAAAAATTGTTTCCGTCCCGGTCGGCGAAGCCATGATAGGCAGAGTTGTCAATGCTTTGGGTCAGCCAATAGACGGCAAAGGCCCCATAGAAGCGAAGGAATACCGTCAGGTAGAAAAGAAGGCTCACGGCGTAATCGAAAGAAAATCCGTCGATACTCCTCTCCAAACGGGATATAAGGCAATAGACAGCCTTATCCCTATCGGAAGAGGTCAGCGTGAGCTTATAATCGGCGACAGACAGACCGGTAAAACCGCTCTTGCCGTCGATACCATTATCAATCAAAAAGGCGAAAATGTAATCTGCATTTATGTCGCTATCGGTCAAAAGGCTTCAACCGTCGCACAGATTGTGCAAAAGCTTAGCGAAGCCGGTGCAATGGAGTACAGCCTTGTTGTTGCGGCAACCGCTGCGGAAAAAGCACCGCTGCAATACCTTGCGCCTTATTCCGGCGTAGCAATCGCCGAATATTTTATGGACGAGGGCAAGGATGTGCTTATCGTTTACGACGATCTTTCAAAGCACGCTGTTGCGTACCGTTCCATGGCACTTCTTCTAAAGCGTGCTCCCGGTCGTGAAGCATACCCCGGAGATGTTTTCTATCTCCACTCCAGACTTCTTGAAAGAGCCGCAAAGCTTGCAAAGGGCGGTTCCATTACGGCGTTGCCGATAATCGAAACCCAGGCGGGCGATATTTCGGCATATATCCCGACCAATGTAATTTCCATTACCGACGGACAGATATTCCTTGAAACCGAGCTGTTTAACGAGGGCGTCCGCCCCGCAGTTAACCCCGGTATCTCCGTAAGCCGTGTCGGTGGCTCCGCACAGATAAAATCAATGAAGAAAATAGCAGGTCCGCTCCGTATTGAGTATGCCCAGTACCGTGAGCTTGCCGGATTTGCGCAGTTCGGTGCGGATCTTGATAAGGAAACCAAGGCACAGCTTGAAAAGGGCAAACGCATTGTGGAAATCCTCAAGCAGGATCAGTATGCTCCCATGAGAGTTGAAGACCAGGTGCTTATTATCTTTGCGGTTTCCAACAACTTCTGCAATGATATTCCCGTCGAGGATATGAAACGCTTTGAAAAAGAGCTTATCGTCTTTGCAAGATACAACCACGCAGACCTCCTTGATGAGCTTAAAACCACAAACAACTTTGGAAAAGAGCTTCAGGCAAAGGTCGCAGAGGTTGTCAAAGAGTTCAAGACAAGCTTTGTTCCCGGCAAAAACGAGTGATGAGGTGTATTTATGGCTGATTCAATGCGTGACATAAAGCGGCGCATAAAGAGCGTCTCTTCAACAAAGCAAATCACTCACGCCATGCAGCTTGTTGCGAGCGCAAAGCTCCGCCATGCAAGAAACCGGGCGGACGCAAGAAGAGCGTATACCAACTATATAATCGAAACTATGCACATGATTGCCTGTGCGCTTGAAAATGAAGAACCGAATGTCTTTTTGGAGGACAACGGCTGCAAAAAGGACTTATATATCGTTGTAACAAGCGATAAGGGCCTTGCGGGCGGATTCAACTCCGGACTTCTGAAGTTTGCTGCGGAAACAATGCAGCAAAGCGAGGAAAAAGCCGTCGCCGTTTCCGGCGCAAAGGGATTGGACTTTTTTAAGCGCAGGAATTACGAAATTCTCGGCTCCTATATAGGGGATTCCGACGAGGCGGATTTTTCCACCGCTGCACGCATAGGTAAGGCGGCAACAACCCTTTTCCTTGATGGAAAAGTGGGCGGCGTATATATTATATACAACCGCTTTGTTTCGGTAATTTCTCAAAAGCCGACTATGGTAAGGCTTCTTCCTCTTACCGTTGATGAAATGTTAAATAAGGCGGACGAGATTGATACGGAAACCGCAAGCGGCAGCTATAAAGCGGAAAGCGGAGTGCTTCCCGTTCCGGCGCAGTGCATGATTTTTGAGCCAAGCGCAACTTATCTTGCCGCAAAGCTTATTCCGTCGTATATCAACAATGCCGTTTACGGTGCATTGCTTGAAAGTGCGGCGGGTGAGCTTGCAAGCAGGCGCATGGCAATGGAAAACGCTACGGACAATGCGGATGAAATTATCGACGACCTCAGTCTTGCTTATAACAGGGCTCGCCAGGGCGCAATAACTCAGGAAATAACCGAAATTGTCAGCGGCGCAGAAGCCATTAAATAAGGGGGTGCGCTTGTGAGTGAAAAAGTTATTAAGCTAAAGGTAATAACCCCCACAAGGGTGTTTTTTGAGGGTGAAGTTGAAAGCTTCATCGTAAAAACAAGGGGCGAGGTAGGCGAGTTCGCAGTTCTCGTTGACCACGCCCCGATGACAGCCGCCGTCGGGCTGGGCACGCTTGTGCTGAACATGACTGACGGAAGTAAAAAAACAAGCACGCTTTTCGACGGCTATGCGGTAGTGCAGGAAAACAATGCGGTAATCATTGCAGAAGCCGCCGAATGGCCCGACGAAATTGATGAAGAGCGGGCGCAGCAGGCAAAAGAAAGAGCAGAGCAGCGCATTAAACAGTCGGATATGGATTTTGCAAGGGCGCAGCGTGCGCTTATGCGCTCCATTGCAAGGCTGGAGCTTTATAAACTGCGTAAATAATTAAGGAGGAAAACGAATTCGTGAGCAATATAGGTAAAATTGTTCAGGTCATCGGCCCGGTCGTCGATATAAGATTCGAAGAAGGTCACCTTCCTAAACTGAATAACGCTATCGAAATTGATAACAGCGGAGCACGCCTTGTTGTTGAGGTTGCCCAGCATATGGGTGATGATGTTGTTCGCTGTATAGCAATGGATTCTACCGACGGACTTAAAAGGGGACAGGACTGCGTTGATACCGGTGAGCCTATAAAGGTGCCGGTAGGCAAGGTGACTCTCGGAAGAATGGTCAATGTTCTGGGACAGCCCATCGACGGTATGGAAATGGAAACCGATGCCGAACATATGATGTCCATTCACCAGCCCGCACCGAGCTTTGCCGACCAAAAAACGGAACCGGAGATTTTTGAAACCGGTATTAAGGTAATCGACCTTATCTGCCCATATACCAAGGGCGGTAAAATCGGTCTGTTCGGCGGCGCAGGAGTCGGCAAAACAGTTCTTATTCAGGAGCTTATCAATAATATAGCCACAGAGCACGGCGGAATTTCCGTTTTTGCCGGCGTTGGCGAGCGTACCCGTGAGGGTAACGACCTCTATTACGAAATGAAAGAATCCGGCGTTCTTAATAAAACTGCCCTTTGCTTTGGTCAGATGAACGAGCCGCCGGGCGCAAGAATGAGAATTGCCCTCACCGGACTTACTATGGCGGAATATTTCCGTGACAGAGAAAATCAGGATGTTCTTTTGTTTATCGACAACATCTTCCGCTTTACTCAGGCAGGCTCCGAGGTTTCTGCCCTTCTTGGGCGTATGCCTTCCGCAGTTGGCTATCAGCCGACCCTTGCTACGGAGATGGGTGCGCTTCAGGAGCGTATCACTTCTACAAATAAAGGCTCTATTACCTCCGTACAGGCGGTTTATGTCCCTGCGGATGACCTTACCGACCCTGCACCGGCAACTACCTTTGCACACCTTGACGCAACCACTGTTCTTTCAAGAAGCATAGTGGAAAAGGGTATTTATCCTGCGGTGGACCCGCTTGATTCCACAAGCCGTATTCTTGACCCAAATGTTGTTGGCGAGGAGCATTATCGTACCGCCCGTGCCGTTCAGGAAATTCTTCAGAAATACAAGGAGCTTCAGGACATCATTGCAATCCTTGGTATGGACGAGCTTTCCGAGGAGCAGAAGCTTACCGTTTCCCGGGCAAGAAAGGTTGAAAGATTCCTTTCCCAGCCTTTCCATGTTGCAGAGCAGTTTACAGGCTTTGAGGGTAAATATGTTCCGCTTTCTGAAACAATCAGGGGCTTTAACGAGATTCTTGAAGGTAAGCACGATGATATTCCGGAATCCGCATTTTTGCTTTCCGGCACCATCGACGATGTTGTGGAAAAAGCAAAGGCAATGGCACAATAATCTTGAGCACGGAGAGTGCGTTTTTGAGCACCGGCAGAAGACGCCGGTGCTCAAATTTTTATAATCTGTGCTCAAAAAATATTTCATACAAAAAAGTGTATTTTTATCAGTGATTTTATGCCGTTTTTCTCAGTTAAAAAAATATTTATGTAAAGTTCATTCATACCGCAACAAATTTTCAAAGAATATTCACTATTTTGATGGTGAAAGCGGGTAAGCTCTATTCAAAGAAAAACAAAGGAGGCATTTACCATATGAAAAAAATTATTTGTGCGGTGCTTGCGGCGGCTGTATGCCTTTCGCTGTTGGCAGGATGCAGCGGACAGGCGGAAAAACCGGAGAGCGGCGGAGAAAACAGCCAAAGCGGCGAACAGACGGACTATTCCGACGCTAAACAGGTCATGCTTTCCGATAGCGGCATAACCGTTGACGGAAAAACCGTTGCAGCAGGCGAGGAAGCGAGCGGAGTAGCCGTAAGCGGAGAAATCATCTATTATCATGATATAGATTCCTATGAAAGCGGAAATGCCTATGGCGAGGGCAGCGACGGCGATAAACACACCGAAGAAGAAGCCGCAGCACATACTCTTGTTACAATAACCGAAGCGGGAACATACCGCATAAGCGGAACGCTTATGGGTCAGCTTGCGGTTGATCTTGGCGATGATGCGGTAAACGACCCTTCCGCAGTTGTAACGCTTGTGTTGGACGGAGCGGATATAACCTGCGAAATTGCGCCCGCAGTTATTTTTTATAATGTATATGAATGTTCCGATAGCAGCGTTGATACAAAAGGTGTTGTGGATACTGCGGCGGCGGGCGCAGTCGTAGTAATTGCGGACGGTAGCGAAAATCATATAAACGGCTCTTATGTCGCAAAGATTTATAAAGATAACACAGAGCAGAAAAAGCTTGCAAAATATGACGGAGCTTTTTATTCAAAGCGCACCATGAATATAAACGGCGGCACAGAGGGTACGGGAAAGCTCTATATCGAAGCGGAAAACGAAGGGCTTGATTCCGAGCTGCACCTTACAATAAACGGCGGCAATATCTATATAAACTCTCAGGATGACGGTATAAATACAAATGAAGATAATATATCCGTAACCACGGTAAACGGAGGCTATCTGTATGTTAACGGCGGTCTTGGCGAGGAGGGCGACGGAATCGACTCCAACGGCTATATCACAATAAACGGAGGCACCGTTATTGCTACGGCAAACGGAAAAACCGGTGACGGCGGCATTGATGCTGACCTTGACATTACAATAAACGGCGGTACTGTTGCGGCGTTCGGCTCCCGTAACGACAGTGTTTCCGAAAACTCCGGGCAAAACTGCATGGAGCTTACCTTTGCGGAAAACAAAACCGCAGCAAAAGGGATTTCCGTTACTGATTCTTTCGGCAATGTGATAATTGAGGCGGCTTGTGAGAGAGAATTTTCCTCCGTAACCCTGTCCTCTTCAAAGCTTGAGCAGAATGTGGAATACACGGTTTCCGTTGACGGCGCAAAGCAGGCATACACCGCAGTAAGCACCGACACAGGCTTTGGCGGCAATTTCGGAAAATTTGGGCAAAGAATAGAATTTTCCGACCCCATTGTTACGGAGCTTCCGGACGGATTTGAGGATTGGATGAAGTCCGATGACAATATTCCGGATAATATCCGGGATTGGCTTGAGGATATTTCCCGCACACTTACCGGTCAGCCTATCGAAACGCCGCGCCCGGTTGAACCGAAGCTTGAAACCGAGGGCGGCTCCGAAACCGCCGGCGAACAGGCGGGAACAATGGCGCAGCCGCCGCAAGGCGGGGCGAGCGACCCTCCCGCAAAGCCGGAAGAAGGTTCTTTCGGTGCGGATAACACCGAAATTTCCGCAGCAGGCTCTACGGCTTTTGTGCTTACGGGCGTTTGCACAAGCTTTATCGGAGTAAAAGATGCCTGACAATATGCCAAAAACCGATTTTTCTATAAAAAAAGTACTTCTTTTTTTGCTAAATTCATAATTTAACAATTTGTTTTTGGGATAATGCTTGAAATAATAGTGATAAACAGATATAATATATAATTGTCATTTAATGTGCCGGTCTTTTCGGCAGGCAATCTTAAAAACAATAAGGATGGTTAATTATGAGCGAAATTGAAAACAAGACCCAAGAAAAACGCCGTCTTGCAAAAGAAGAAGAAGCCAAAAACAAAAGAAAAAGCACCTGGCTTAAAATCGGTGCAGTAGTTTTTGTTTTGGTCTTTGCTTTCCTTGCAGTGTACGAGTCCAGTTTTATTGCCCGGGTTCTTCCCGCAGCAGAGGTAAAGGATACAAAGTATACCGTTGCGGAATACAACTGGCTTTATACAACCAGCTATTACGAAATTTACAACAACATTTATCAGCAGTACGGCAACTATGCTTCTATGATTCTTGATACCAGCAAGTCGCTTAAAAAACAGAAATTCTCCGAAGAGCAGACTTGGGCGGATTATATCAAGGATTATACAGACAAAACCCTTATTACCATGACTGCTCTTTACGATGAAGCAAAGGCAAACGAGTATGTTCTTCCCGATTCCTACACGGATTCCATGACGCAGGAGCTTGCTAATATGGAAGCCTCCGCAAAGGAAAACGGAGTTACCGTTGATTCTCTTATTGCCACAAACTATGGCAGAGGCGTTAACAAAAAGGTATACGAGGAAATGTATCTGCGCTATGTCTATGCATATGCCTACGGCGACAGCGTAAACGAAGGATTTGATATTACTTCCGAAGAAATCGATGCCCGCTATAACGAGGATAAAACCGCATACGACAGAGTAACCTATAAATATTACCTTGTTGCAAAGGAAAGCACAGAGGGTGTTTCCGACGAGCAGGCAATGGCTGACGCAAAAGCAAAGGCAGAAGCCGCTCTTGCCGCAGAGGATACCGAAGCATATGTTTCTTCCGAACTCGGCGCAGCAATGAGCGAAGCAAGATATGCCGGTCATTCCGGAATAAACAGCGCATTTGCGGATTGGCTCTTTGAAGACAGCCGCAAAGAAGGCGATAAGGATGTATTTGAGGGAACAAACGGATATTATGTAGTCATCTTTGAGAGAAAAGAAGATCTGCACTATAATATGGTTTCCGTAAGACACATCCTTGTAAAGCCCGAGGATACAAGCAGCGATGCTTCCTGGGACGAGGCTTATAAGAAAGCGGAGGAATACCTCAATACTGCAAAGAGCCTTGGCGGAAGCGCAGAAAACTTCGGCTATATAGCAATGGCATACAGCGAGGATTCCGGCTCCAAAGCAAACGGAGGACTTTATTCCAATATTGCAAAGGGTCAGATGGTACAGGAATTTGAGGATTGGTGCTTTGACCCTGCACGCAAGGAAGGCGACACCGATATAATCAAGACCCAGTACGGCTGGCACATTATGTATTTTGTAAGTACCGATGAGGAATATTATACCTATGCCGTAGACAGCGACATTCGCAGCGAAAAATATTCCGAATATCTTGAAGGAATAAAAGCCGATTATTCCGTCAAGGACGGGAGCGGCAAATTTATGGTTGGCTCTCACACCTGATAAAACCTATTACTAAAGCAGGGGGACGGAGGCACTTGATGTGCTCCGTCCCCATATTTTAACCGAAAGGAAATTTTCCGATATGAAAAAAATTCTTGCAGTGATTTTGGCTGTAATTTTTGTGCTTGCGGCGTTTTCCGGCTGCTCCGGTGCGCAAAACGGTCCAAAAAGCGAATATGATGTTCCCGTTATGCAGGTTGGGGATATGCAGTATACCCTTAATGACATAAACTATATGTATGTCAATAATTTATATCAAATAAGGAATGAATTTTATTATATTTATGGAGTAGATCTTTTTAGTGTGATTGACTTAAAGAAAGATCTTTCAGAGCAAACATACGGCGATAACGAAACATGGCATGATTTTCTTATTGAATATACAGAAGAAAGCATTAAATATATGACAGTGCTTTATCTTGCTGCAAAGGAAGAAAACTTTGAACTTACAGACAAATACAAGGATATGTTGGATGCTGTAAAATCCGATCTTGAAAAACAAGCTGAAGATTACGGCAGCAGCGTAGAAGATTATATTACTGCAATGTATGGTGCTGGTATGGATTATGATACCGTTTACAAAATCACCGAAATAAACTACTATGCAGCCGCATACGGCGAATCCGTACAGGATTCCCTCGAAGTTACCGAGGAAGAAATGCGTGAGTATTATGAGAGCAACAAAAAAGATTATGATACCGTAAACTTCCGTTTTTGCTCCTTCTTCTATGCGGACGACATAGAAAACTATACCGATGACGATGTTGCGGCATACCGTGAAAAGGCGGAAGCCGTTGCAAAGGCAGCCACCGAGGAGGAATTTAAGGCGGCGGTTCTTGAAAATGTAGCCGAGGACAAAAAATCCGCTTATGAAAAGGACGGCGCAACTCTTTATCGCGGCGCAGCCTTTGCGGACATCGGCTATGAGGGACTTGCAAATTGGCTCTTTGATGAGGCAAGAAAGCCCGGCGATACCTATGTTTATGAGGACGAAGAAAACGGCGGATTTATTCCGGTTATGTTTGTGGAGCGTGTAAGTGCGGATTACGAGCCCGTTGATGTTCGTCATATTCTTATAATGCCCGAAAAAGACGAGGACGGCAATGCAAGCGATGAGGCTTGGGCTGCCGCAGAGGAAAAAGCAAAAGAGGTTCTTAACGAGTTCCTTGCGGGCGACAAAACCGAGGATACCTTTGCTTCGCTTGCTCAGGAAAAAACCGAAGATGGCGGTTCTCAGTCAAACGGCGGACTTTATTCCGGCGTTACAAAGGGACAAATGGTCGTTCCTTTTGAAGAATGGTGCTTTGCGGAGAACAGACAGCCCGGCGATACGGATATAGTAAAGAGCGAATACGGCTATCATGTTATGTATTTTTCCGGCAGAGGCGAAAATAACATCTATTCCACTCTCAAGAGCAAGCTTGTTACGGAAAAGTTTGATAAATGGCTTGATGATTTAAGCGACCGGTACGAGATAGAAAAGCTTGACGCCTTCGAAAAAGTAGGCGGAATGATTGCCGAGATTGCTCAGGCGGCAGAGGAGCACGCAAATGCTCAGGAATCCGAAGATTCCTCCTCCGATGTAAGCGAAAGCGAAGTTTCGGAGCAATCCGGTGCGGAAGCTTCCTCCGAGGAGAGCGCAAGCACTTCCTCCGAGGGCTGATGTGGCGGCAGTTCCGCCACACACGGGGCAGAACCTGCCGATGCTCTTTTTGGACTTAAATAGAGTAAAAAATCTTCCCATTACTGCTGTATGGGAAGATTTTTTTGCAAATTTTTTAGGGAACGAAAACATAAGTGCAGAAATTTTCTACTGCCGCCCAAAAATAAAATATACCGCAACCGCACTTAAAACTGCAGCGGCAAAATCCGCACAAAGCGCAGCAAAAACAGTATTGCGGGTTTTCTTTATGCCGACGGCACCGTAATAGACCGCAAGGGTGTAAAAGGTGGTTTCGCTTCCGCCCATAAGGACGGAAGCAACCCTCGCCGGGTAGGAATCCGGCGGCAGAGTGTGGCAAAGCTCCTCGTAGCAGGCAAGAGCACCCGAGCCGGAAAAAGGTCTTATAAGGGCAAGAGGAAGTGTTTCTGCCGGGAATACAGTTTTGCTGAGAAAAGGAGAAACAAGGGCGGAAAGGGCTTCCAAAGCCCCTCCGGAACGAATCATTCCTACGGCGGTCATAAGCAGGCACAAAGCCGGAAGAACGGAAACGGTGCAGCGCAGCCCGTCCTTTGCACCGTCGAGAAAAGCACCGAAAAAGTCCGTCTTTTTGTATATACAGTACCCTGCGATAAATGCAATGATAAGCGGAACGATAATGTCCGTACTCATGGATTTTTTCTCCTTATAAAGCCAAGCTTTGCCGCAAAAAGCCCAACGGCAAGGGAACATACGCTTACTGCCCATACCGCCGGAAGAATATCCAGAGGGTCGGCGGCACCCGCCTCCATTCGGAGAACGGCAACCGTTGTGGGCAAAATCTGGAGCGAGGCGGTGTTCATCACAACAAAACAAACCATTTCCGGAGTGGCTGTGTTTTCGGAAGGGGAAAGCGATTTAAGCTCCCGCATTGCGGCGATTCCGAGAGGAGTCGCCGCATTTCCTAACCCAAGCATATTTGCCGTAACATTCATGGAAATTGCGCCAAGAGCGGCTTTGTTTTTGCGCAGCCTCGGAAATATAAGCCCGAGAAGCGGCGTAAGGGCGGAGCATATCTTATCGGTAAGTCCGCTGCGCTTTGCGGCTTCCGTAAGTCCGCCCCAGAAACACATCATGCCAAGAAGCTCGATGGAAAGCGCAACCGCATGGGAGGATTCTTCCAATGCCGCACGGGAAACGGCAGACAAATTTCCGTTAAATATTCCGAAGGCAACAGAAAAAATTACAGAGAAAAAGAAAAAATAGTTCAAAAAAACAGCCACCTCTCGCCAAAATGCTTAAAACAAAGCAAGAATTTTTTTAATTTTGACAATTTATGATAAAATTTTCATAAATCTCTTGACAAAATCAAAGTAAAAAAGTATGATGATTACACAAGATAAATTGATGTTTGAAGGAGTAAAAAGAAATGAAATCTACCGGAATTGTACGCAAAGTCGATGAACTCGGCCGCATTGTTCTCCCCATAGAGCTTCGCAGAACTCTTGGTATTAAAGAAAAAGACGCCCTTGAAATCTATGTTGACGAAAATACCGTTATGCTCAAAAAGTATGAGCCTGCCTGCATCTTCTGCGGAAGCGTAGACGGAATTGAAGTTTATAAAGGCAAAAATATTTGCGAGCATTGCCGCACAGAGCTTGAGCACAAATAATTAAAATTAAATAAAAAAAGAAAAGCCGCTGTTGTCCAAGGCGGCTTTTTGTTTTTTTAAGCAAAAATCAGTTTGTCATAATTTCTCTTGCAAGGTCGCTTATTTCCGCTGTTTTGTGCTCCGCAACAAATTCTTTTGAAATAAGCCCCTTTATATCGAAATTGACCGTGCAGCTGCGCCAAAACGGCTTTTTAAGAATTTTTTCCGCACCGGAAAGGTGAACAACAACAACCGGAGCATCGCCCTTTTTTGCAATGCGGAATGCGCCGTGGCGAAATTCCTGAAGTTCGCCGTTTTTGGTAATCCAGCCCTCCGGGTAAATACCTATGGCGCAAACACCGTCCTTCAAAAATTCGGCGGCTTTATTTATTGTTTTAAGAGCCTCTCTGTTGTTTTCCCGGTCGAGGGCAAGACAGGCGGCTTTGTACAGATATTTGTTTGCAATAGGGTAGCTGTAATTTTCCTTGCGGCTTATAAATGCAATGTGATAACGCCGCAAAAGCACAATAGCTATTGCGGGGTCAAGCCAGGAAATATGGTTGCACACAAGCAAAAATTTGCCGTCCTCGGGAATATAATTCCGTCCGGTTACCTTTATTTTTACCCGCATTATCTTTAGGAACAGAACGGCGGTTTCCGCAAGAATTCCGTAGAAAAAGCGGTTTTGTTTATGGATAGGCTTGTTGAGGTTGACAAAAAAGGACAAAAAAGTGCAAAGCGCAATGTGGATAAGCACGCAGATATCAAATACCAAAAGAGTGCATAGAACCACAGCCCAAGGCCAAAACCAGTTTCCCGCAAAGCTTTGCACGGTTGTTGCGGTAAGCGCAACAAAAAGCCCGATTGCCAGATAGAGATAATACAGCATATCTTCACCATAAAGAAAAATTTGCGCAAGGCGCATACATATATAACATATGTAGTTTATCACAAAAAAACAAAAATGAAAAGCAGTTTGAAAAATAAATTCCCTGTTGAAAAATGCAAAAGAATGTAATAATATAGGTAAAGAAGTAAAAAGGAGGCTGCTTTTATGCAAAAATACCGCAAAATTTTGTTTGCCGTTCTTGCGGCTGCCGTTACAATATTTGCGGCGGTTTTTGCAGGAAGCCGGCTGTATAATATGGGGTACGAAAAAGGCTTTGATAAGGGTCATTCCGGTTGGTATGCAAAGGGATATGACGAAGGCAGCAGCGAGGGATACATAAGCGGCTACGATGCAGGCTTTTCCGCAGGTGCTGCCGCAGCCGAGCAAAATGCGAAAAAAACCGATGAGCATCAACAAAATGAAAGCGATATAAAAAGCGAGCACGAAAACGGGCAGCCCGAGCACGGCGGCGGGGAAGCGGAAAAGCAAATACCCGAGGAATACAGCTATGTGCTCAACACAAATTCAAAGAGATTCCATAAACCGGACTGCAAAAGCGTTCCAAAGATGAAAGAAGAAAATAAAGATTATTACACAGGCAGCCGGGAGGAGCTTATCCAAAAAGGATATAAGCCCTGCGGAAGCTGCAATCCGTAGAAGATAAAAAAATGCTCTGTCCTTAAATCCGGACAGAGCATTTTTATTATAAATTGTCGGAGAGAGCGGAAATGTCGCCGTTTTGAATGGCGAAAATGTTTCTTTGGATTTTTTCTTTGCTCCAATCCCACCATTTAAGCGAGAGAAGCTTTTCGGCGGTATCATCGTCAAACCTTTTGCGAATGGGCTTTGCGGGTACACCGCCCACTATTGTATATGGCGGAACATCTTTTGTAACAACGGCATTTGTACCGATGATAGCACCGTCGCCAACGGTAACGCCGGAAAGAATTAAGGCATGATAACCTATCCAAACATCATTTCCGATAACAATATCGCCTTTGTTCTCCCATGCGTCGGTAATGTTCTTTGCGTCAAGATTCCATTCCTCAAAAAATATCGGAAATGGGTATGTTGAAAGAGAGCGCAGGCTGTGATTTCCGCTGGTAAAAAGGAATTTTGCGCCGCAGGCAATGGAGCAGAATTTTCCGATAACAAGCCGGTCGTGATTTACGGGATAATGATAAAGCACATTGTTTTTCTCAAAACCAACCGGGTCGTTTTCAAAATCATTGTATATTGTATAATCTCCGACCTCAATATTGGGCTTTGTTATCGTGGGCTTAAGATAAACCGTCTGTTTATCGCCGGTGCGGGGGTATATTTTGTTTTCCGAAACTGTCATAAGTTCTCCTAAAAAATTATTTTACGGCAATTTCGGATATTACAATGCAGCGTTTCACACATACCACCTCTGTTTCATCTTCTTCCAAGATAGCGGAAGACCTTTTTCTTATATTGAAGATAGCTTTCGCCAAAAGTCTGCTCCATATATTTTTCCTCCTGCAAAATCTGAAGGTGAAGCATTACTGCGGCAAAAACCGTAAATCCAACGGTAAGCGGATTAAAATACATAAGGGCAACGCCTATGTACATAAGGTCAAAGCCGAGGAAGGCGGGGTTGCGGCTAAAAGAGTAAATTCCGCCGGTAACAAGTTCGGTTTTGTCTTTTTCGGGAATACCGGCACGCCAACTGTCCCGCATACATATTACGGAAACAAGAAAGATTATATCGCCGATAATACCGATGCAAAAACCGGTGAATCTTGCGCCGGAGGGCATATGGCTCCAACCAAAAATAACGGAGGCAAGCTGCGCAAAAACAATTCCGAGGGTCGCTATCGACATAAGCGTTTCAACGGTATGTATGCCTGCTTCCTTTCGGCTGCCGATTTGATGAGTGCGTATTCCGCGGCTTTTTTGAAGAAGCATTTTTGTAAAATATATTCCGTAAAAAAGAGCAAGCACAAAAAGTGCGGCTGCCCAGTAAGGAAAATTTTCTTCAAGCGGGTAATGAATGGGCATAGAAGAAGTCTCCTTTTTTATTCTGATTTATTGCGCCCGCCGCCGAAGGTATCGAAAAACAGCTTGATATGCTTGTCAAGCATATCAAGACATTCGGCTTCCATATCCGGCTCCCGGTCGCATATTCCGATAAGCGTAATTACGGGAGAAATGTACAAAAGCGCAAGAGAATCGGGATCTTCGGGTTTTATTTCTCCGGTTCTTATAAGTGCGCAAAATATTTCGGAATGATAGTCAACAAGGCGTTTTACATAGCGTTTTGTATATGCGGCTGCAAGCTCCGGGCTTCTAAACTGCTCTATGGTCATCATTTTTCGTGATTGGCTTATAGCCTCATCGTGCAGCGAATAAAGAAAAATTTCTTTTACCGTGTCGGAAAGGAATTTTTCGGACACATTGTCAAAAACGGAAAAATCCTTTGAAGCGTCGCCGATATGCACGGAAAGATTTTTTGCAAAGTTATTATATCTTTCTGCGCTTTCTTCCAAAATCGCATCAAAAATAGCCTTTTTGCTTTTGTAGTGATTATAAAGCGACGGAGCCTTTATTCCGACGGCGGCGGCGATTTGCTCAACGCTTACGGATTCATAGCCGTATTCCGAAAAAAGTTTAAGCGCACTTTTCAGAATTCGCTCTTTAGTGTTCTCCTGCTTCATAAAATCACCCTTTTTAAGCTAACGCATGTTAGTGTAATTATACCCTTTGCCCGGTTCAAAGTCAACCGATATGAAAAATTCTCGAAATTTCGATTGCGGCTATTTTAAGGGTAACGCCGCCGGACATAATGTAAAAGCAAATCTCCCGGAAATTTTGATTTTTTGAAAAAAGAGTTGCGATTGCGGAAAGAACTATTGCCGCTGCGCCTATATATGCCAAAACGGTGGGTACTCCGATAAGCGAAAACATTCCGGGAGCGCAGCTTTGGTCGATAGCATTTTGTACGGTTTTGTCAAAGCCGTCGCGGGTTGCGGCAAAGCAGCAGATTAAAAGCCCGAACAGCAGCAAAATAAGGCTGCGCCAGCCCCAATGCTGAATATTTTCACGGTCATAAACGGTATAGGCAATTCCGCCAATCATGAGAAGAACAAGCAGTGTCGTTACGGTTGTTACGGTGTTTCCAAAATAAAGTTTCATTTTTATGTACCTCAATTCAATAAAATTTGTACTAACTAATGTTCGTTAGCATTATAGCTAATACTCATTAGTTTGTCAATACATTTTTGAAAATAAAAATGAGCACGAAAAAAACATTTCGTGCTCAAGATATAATACGGAGAGATGCTCAAAGGTATTTTTCAAACTTGTTTGCTTCGGCGGAGAACTTTTCAAGGAACCTTGAAAGATGCCAACCGTCCGCTGCGGCGTGGTGGCAGGTGACGGAGAGGGGCATAAAGGTCTTTTCACCGCATTTGTAAAATTTTCCTGCTTCCACGGAGGGAAAATAATATTCTTTGTTTTCATAGGAGCGCACCGAAAAATGCTTAAAGCTTATCCAAGGCACGCAGGAAATCGTATAGGCATTTTGCGGGGGAAGAGGCTCTTTTTTTGCAAGAATACCATGGCTATTTCCAAAGGCGGCTTTGTCCGACATATATGCGGAATAAAATTCGGAAAAGTTATCGTCAAATTCCGTCCACAAAAGGGAGAATGTTTTGTCGTCCTCATGAAAAACCGCATACATTGGGGTAAGCGTATTGTAAAACCCAAGAATTTTGCCCTGCATGGCAAGGCAAAATTCTTTTTGTTCGCAAAAAATTTTTGTTGCAAGCCAAAGATAAGCGGGGAAAAACTTTTTTTCGCAGCCTTGAGCACGGCGAGCATATGTGTTACATCAATATCAACGGTTACGGAGTAGCCGGTGGGCGCAGCCTTTGAGAAATACCAAAAGGTTTCGCCCCTCTCATAGATGCTGAGTTCTATCGGAGTAAATTTGAGCACGGGTTTCATGGGTTATACCTCTTGAGAAAAAAGCCCGTGCTCGGTGCAATACCAAAGCAACCTTCCGTGGGCAAAAAACGGCAGGCGAACCGCAAGACCCCATTCCGGATAGAGCTTTTTGAGCACGGCGGTATCTCCGAAAAGAAAGGCAACAAATGAGATATAGTGTTTACGGCTCATTTTGTGCTCGGAGGTTATATAAAGCTCGTTTCCGTCGCACTTAACGGAGAGAGCGTCCGCCGGAGAAGGGCTTTTGGCGCAGAGCGGAAAGAGCTTTTTTCCGCAGCAGCTTATGCCTGCGCCCTCCGTGGAGAAGAGCAGATTTCCGCAGCTTGGGCAAACATAGAACCTAAGCTTTTTCATATTTCCGCTGCTTGCGGATTTTTCCTCAAGGTCGCCGCTCAATATTGCTTTTGCATCGAGAGAAAGCACCTCCGCAAGGGCGGAAACAAGGGAAACATCGGGTGCGCCGCAACCCCGTTCCCATTTGCTCACCGCCTTATCCGTAACGCCTATTTTTTCGCCAAGCTCGCTTTGGGTAAGATTTTGCCGCAAGCGGGCGGTGCGGATTATTTTTCCGGTTTGTATTTGATCCATAAATATCACTTCCTTATACCGATATTTTAGCGCAGTGCCCGGTGTTTTTCAATGAACGCTCCGTAGAGTTTTGTAAACTGAAAATACTTCTTGTATAATCGAGCCGAAAACAAACGGAAGGTATACATATTTTGCCGTTATAAACGGAAAACTTTGGGCATAATTATTATTGTTCAAAAATCGGCGGGGAGGAATAAATTTTGAAAAAACAAAATAAAAAGAAAATTTCCCAATATGAAAGCTGTATTCTTTGCGGAAAGAATACGGGCATTTTGCAAAATACACCGGTTTGGGGCAGGCAAAATTATATAGAGGGCTGCGGTCAGCTTTGCGAAGAGTGCGCAAGAAAGCTTTGCAGCCAAAGCAAAAATCCCAAAGATTTTTGAAGAAGCGCAATAAAAAGCACTTTCCCTGCATATTGCAGTGAAAGTGCTTTTCTGCGGAATTTCATTAAAGGGATTTGCGCAGATATTCTGCCGTTATTGTATTTGAGTTTTCCGTCATTTCCTTCGGTGTTCCGGTAAATACGATTTCTCCGCCGGAGGTTCCGCCGTCGGGTCCTACATCAATAATCCAATCCGCCTGCTTCATAACATCAAGGTTGTGCTCGATTACAATAACCGTGTTGCCTCGGTCAACAAGCCCGTCCAAAAGCTCCATGACTTTTTTCACATCGGAGGCGTGCAAGCCCGTTGTGGGTTCATCGAGGATATAGATGTTTCCGTGCTTATCAAGGTCCTTGGCAAGCTTTACTCTTTGGCGTTCGCCGCCGGAAAGGGTAGAAAGCGGCTGACCGAGAGAAAGATAAGGCAGCCCAACCTCGAGCATCGCTCCGAGGGCTTTGCGCAGTTTTTTATTGTCCGCAAAAAACTCATAAGCATCCTCGGCGGACATATTTAGAATATCAACGATGTTTTTTCCCTTGTAGGAGTAAGACAGAGCTTCCTTGCTGTACCGTTTTCCCTCACAGACCTCGCACACGGTGGTCACGGGATCCATAAATACAAGCTCCGTCACCGTTAAGCCTCTTCCGCCGCAGGCGGGGCAGGCACCCTTGCTGTTAAAGGAGAAAAGCGATGGGTCAACGCCGTTTTTTGCGGCCATAATCTTCCGGATTTCGTCGAAAAAGCCGAGGAAGGTTGCCGGGGTGGAACGCCCGGTGGCGGTTACCGGCGATTGGTCAACCAAAACGACTCTGTCCGCATATTGCTTTGCAAATACATCACGGATAAGAGAGCTTTTTCCGGAACCGGCGACGCCGGTGACGACGGTGAGAACATGGAGGGGAATATCCGCATCCACATTTTTTAGGTTATGAACGCAGGCATTTCGTATCGGAAGAAATTCTTTCGGAATACGGGGAGATTGCTTAAGCGGCTCGATATGCTTCATTGCTTCTCCGGTTTTTGTTCCGGAAAGAAGCAAATCCTCGTAGCTTCCTTGAAAAGGAATTTGTCCGCCGTTCTTCCCCGCAAGCGGTCCCACATCAATTACCTCGTCGGCAATGGATATGATATCACGGTCATGCTCAACAACAAGTACGGTGTTGCCCCTGTCCCGAAGATTCTGCAAAAGCCTTGTCATTCGGTATACATCTCTCGGGTGCATACCGGTGCTCGGCTCGTCAAAAATATAGGTCATGCCGGTAAGACTGCTGCCCATATACCGAACAAGCTTAAGCCGCTGCGCCTCGCCGCCGGAAAGAGTAGAGGATTCCCTGTCCATGGAAAGATAGGGCAAACCTATGTCTATCATTCGGGTTAAGGAAGCCGTAAGCGTTTCCACAATGGTTTTCGCCCTCGGGTCGGTTACGGTGCCCAAAACCTTTACAAGCTCGGTAAACTCCATTGCGCACATTTCGTCAATGCCGTATCCCGCAACCTTGCAGGCAAGGCTCTTTTCGTTAAGCCTGCGCCCATGGCAAATGGGGCAGGGCTTTTCTTCAACAAGGGACATAAGCCTTTTTACCGACGGTTCGGAGAGGTTGGAGGTGTCCCTGTTTAGAAGCATACGGTGAAGGTAATGAGAAATACCGTCCACCTTTTTGCTTAAACGCTTACCGTCCGGAGTATCTGCGCCGTAGAGAAGGTGGTTGCGTTCAAGCTCGGTAAAGTCCTTCCATTTTTTATCGAGGGGAAAAAGTCCGGATTCCCCGTACTGTTTCCAATACCAGTTTCCCACATGAAAAGCGGGCAGATCCGCCATACCTTCGTTCCATGTTTTTTCCGGGTCAATGCGGCTTTCAATATCGATGGTCATAACCTTGCCTATGCCGGCACATTCCGGGCACATTCCGTTTGGGTCGTTGAAGGAAAAGCATGACGCCGTTCCGGCATAAGGCTTGCCGATTCTTGAATAGAGCAGCCGCAATGCGGCGTACATATCGCTGATTGTTCCGACGGTGGAGCGGGCGTTTCCGCCAAGGCGGGATTGGTCAACAATAACGGAGGCGGAGAGATTATCAATACGCTCCGCCCTCGGCTTTTCGTATTTCGGAAGCCGTCCCCGTATAAAAGCGTTGTAGGTTTCGTTCATTTGGCGTTGGCTTTCCGCCGCTATGGTGTCAAAAACAATGCTCGATTTTCCGGAGCCGGAAACGCCGGTGAATACCACGATTTTCCCTTTTGGAATATCCAGCGACACATTTTTAAGATTGTTCTGACGAAGACCTCTTATGATGATTTTGTCGTTTGCTTCCATTCCGATTACCTCCTTATACTCTGTAATTACTTCTCTTTATTGCGTTTTCCTCATAATGGTACCATGCAGAGGTAAAAATATCTCGACTTTTTTTGCACAAAAGCGGCGTGTTTTATAAAAAAACACACCGCTTTTTTCGTGCGGGCAAGGCACATTATAAAGCCTGTCATAATGTCAGAGTCAATAGGAAAGCTCGGCTGATTTTTCGGTAATCAGCGGCTGCAAACCCAATTATCCAAAAATTTCATCTGTTCGTCGGTATGGAACCAGTGCTCGCCGCCCTCCATAACGGTCAAGCCTGCGCCGGTGCGTTTTGCAAATTCCGTTATGGTTTCAAGGGACTGGAGGTTATCCTCGCTTCCGCGGAGTATTTCCGTAGGAACGCTCCATTCAACGGGATTGTTCCTTATATAGCAGAGATAATCCCATGATAAATCTTCGCCAAAATCGGTTTTTATGATTTTCTTTTCTTTAAGAGTGCTTTCGCTTACTCCCGCCCAAAGCATCATATTTTCTATAAGCCGCTCAAGACTTACTATGGGCGAGATAAAATACGCCTTGCTTATGCAGTCCGAAATTTCCGCACTCATTGAAAAATATGCGCCTATGCTGTTTGCAATTAGAATAAGGTTTTTATATTTGGATTTAAGCCTGCGAAACTCCTGCGGAAATTCTTCTTTTGCTTCCCAAGGATTTTCGGCTTTGTAATCAAAGCCGAAAACATCGGCGGCGGGGAAAAGCGTTTTGTAATGCTCCGCCTCTGCGGCGTTTCCGCCCTTGCCGTGTACATACAACACGGCGGTATCTTTATTTTCTGTCATTTCTATTGCTCCTTTGAAATATTGTTCCTGAAATTTAACCGCTTCGGCGATTTCGTCCGGAGAAAAGCTTTTGCCGGAAGGGGCAACCACCCATTTGTCCTCAATATCGTCAAAGCGGCGGATTACAGCGATTACTTCGCCGGTAAATTCGGTGACGGGCTTTTCGACGCCGAGTATGTAGGCGTCCTGCCATTCGCCGTCCGGTGCGGGTATTCCCTCAACATATCCGTAATTAACCGGATAGACGATATCTTTATGCGTTGGGTGCGTGCTTCCGAGGGGACGGTCCACCGTAACCGTTACAACTCTGCCTACCAATAAAATCACCTTTCAAAAAGTCGAAATTACAAGCCATTGTAGCACATCGACCGTACCTTTTCAACTTTTTGCATACGGTAAAGCATCAAATTTTGCCGTTTTTCGTAAAAAAACTGTTGACAAGCACGGTAAAATGGTATATTATAAACGCTGTACGAAAAAATTTAATAACAAATGCCTTATCGAGAGCGGCTGAGGGACAGGCCCTATGAAGCCCGGCAACCTGCGTTATGAGTGTGGTGCCAATTCCTGCGGAAGTGATTCCGAAAGATGAGGAACGGTTAAAATTTGCCTAAAAAACAAAGCGTCCGTTCTTCGGACGCTTTTTTATTCGGCAAGAAAGGAAATAAAATGATAAAAAAACTCTTTACATCAGAATCCGTAACAGAGGGACATCCCGATAAAATCTGCGACCTTATTTCCGATTCCGTCCTTGATGCAATCTTTGAAGAGGATCCGAATGCAAGAGTCGCCTGCGAAACCACCTGCACAACGGGAATAATCTCCGTTATGGGTGAAATTACTACCACAGCAAATGTAAATATTACGGAAATTGCAAGAAATACCGTAAAGGAAATCGGCTATGATAATGCCGAATACGGATTTGACTGCAATACCTGTGCCGTTGTTACAAACCTTGACAAGCAGTCCGCCGATATAGCCATGGGCGTTGACGGCGAGGACGAGAATACCCAGGGTGCGGGCGACCAGGGAATGATGTTCGGCTTTGCCTGCACCGAAACCCCGGAGCTTATGCCTATGCCGATAAGCTATGCTCATAAGCTTGCCCGCCGCCTTACCGAAGTTCGCAAAAACGGAACGATGCCCTATCTTCGTCCGGACGGAAAATCTCAGGTTACCGTAGAATACGACGACGGCAAGCCTGTTCGTGTTGACGCAATCGTAATTTCTTCCCAGCATTCCGCCGATGTAAGCCTTGAGCAGATAAGAGAAGATGTTATTAAAAATGTAATCGCTCCCGTAATTCCTGCGGAGCTTATGGATAATGAAACAAAAATTTATGTCAACCCAACCGGTCGCTTTGTAATCGGCGGACCTATGGGCGACAGCGGACTTACCGGGCGCAAGATAATCGTTGATACCTACGGCGGATATTCCCGCCATGGCGGCGGCGCATTCTCCGGAAAGGACCCCTCAAAGGTTGACCGTTCCGCAGCATACGCCGCAAGATGGATCGCAAAAAACATTGTTGCGGCAGGTCTTGCGGATAAATGCGAAATCCAAATTGCTTATGCAATCGGCGTTGCCGAGCCTGTTTCCGTAATGGTGGATACCTTTGGCACAGGAAAGTACCACGACGACAAAATCGCAGAAGCCGTTACAAAAGTATTTGATCTCCGTCCGGCGGCAATTATCAAACGCCTTGGGCTGCGTGCCCCGATTTACAAGCAGCTTGCCGCTTACGGTCATATGGGCAGAGAAGAACTTGGCGTTGCATGGGAGAAAACCGATATGGTCGATGCCCTTAGAGAAGCCATCGGCTGAAAAGCCGAACATTCGCCGTGCTCAAACACGAAAAGAATAAAAAATCCGTGCTCATTTTGAGCACGGATTTTTTTCGCTTTATTTTCCGTCGCCAAAGGTGCGTTCGTAATTTTTTATACATTCCTCAATAATGCGCTCGGCGTCCTCGTGGCCGAGAACCTCGTGAACAACGGTCGTTTTACCCTCGAGGGATTTGTAAACCTCAAAGAAATGCTGCATTTCATCCATAGTGTGGGTTGGCAGCTCGGAAATGTCGAAATAGCATGAGCGGGAAGGGTCATGCAGCGGAACAGCGATTATTTTTTCATCGGAGGAACCGCTGTCGGTCATCTTTATAACGCCGATTGGGCGGCACTGAACAAGCGTCATCGGAAGAATGGATTCCCGGCAGAGGACCAATACATCAAGAGGGTCGCCGTCGGCGGCATAAGTACGGGGAATAAACCCATAGTTTGCGGGATAATGCGTTGCGGTATAAAGAACACGGTCAAGCTTTAGCATACCGGTTTCCTTGTCAAGTTCATATTTGTTTTTTCCACCGTTTTGGATTTCAATTACGGCGGTAAAATTGTCCTTTTTAATTCTGTCTTTTGAAATATCGTGCCAGATGTTCATAATTTGCTCCTTTCTGAAACGGTTATGTGCCGATCTGAGAAGTATATTTTATCACATTTTTTGACTGTGTCAATAAATAAAATGTAAAAAAAGCCGCATTGACTTTTTGCGGCGGGCGGAATATACTTTTTACATTCGAGGGTAAAGGGGGTATGGCAATGTTCAGACCTATCAGAAGAACAAAAAATGTATTGTCTGAGGAAGCCGCAAAGCGGCTTTTGCAAAATGAAAAGCGGGGTATTTTTGCCGTAAACGGCGATGACGGCTATCCCTTTGCGGTGCCGGTAAATTATTTTTATGACATTGAAGAAAACAAGATATATTTCCATGGGGCAAAATCGGGGCATAAGGTTGATTCAATTAAAAGAAGCGACAAGGTTTGCTTTACCGTTTACGGCAACGAACAGTATAAGGAGGGCGACTGGGCACCATATCTCCAAAGCACGGTGGTGTTCGGAAGATGCAGGCTTGTATCCGACCCGGAGGAAACCGAGCGCAGGGTTCGGATGCTCGCAATAAAGTATTACCCGACCGCAGAGGAAGCCGAATCGGAAATTATAAAAAGCATTGCTGCGGTGCAGCTTTATGAGATAACGGCAGAGCATATTTGCGGAAAGCAAATTCACGAAAAATAGAAGAAAAACAAAGCCGCAAGATAAACAGCGGCTTTGTTTTTTTAACATTCGGATATCTCTGTTTCAATCGTAATTCTCCGAAAAAAATGCCCGAAAAAATCGGGCATTTTTGTATGCAATATTTAGCCGCAGTGGCTGAAGCCGCAGTCACAGACGGTGCAGCCGCCCTCGTGCCGAAGAACCTTTCCGCATTCGGGACAATGAAGCTTGTCGTCCGCACCGAGTATGGGCTTGTTGCCTTTTGCGGCAGGCACCGGGTTTTCATCCTCTTTTGGTTCCTCGATAATGCCGATGCTTTCCGTATTAAGCATTTTTGTCATTTTCTCGATTGTACGGGCGATGGCGTCCGGGCAGGAGGTGCATTTCATGCCGGGCTGACGGACAGTGCTCGGACAGCGGATTCCTTTAAGCTGGGCAAGAATTTCCTGCTGGGAAATTCCGGAGCGCAGCGCAATGGAAACAAGACGGGCGGTTGCTTCGGATTGGGAGGGGCAGCCGCCGCCCTTGCCGGTGCTGGTAAAGACCTCGCAAATGCCTTTTTCGTCACGGTTTACGGTAATAAAAAGGCTTCCGCAACCGATTTTTACTTTTTCGGTTGCTCCCCAGGTCATTCCGGGGCGGGGGCGGGGAGTAATTTTTCCAAAGAGAGGCTCCGGGATTTCAAGCGGTTTTTCCTCTTCCTTTTTGACGCCGGTCGTAAGAACCTGGCTATCCCGGCTTCCGTCACGGTAAACGGTGGTACCCTTGCAGCCGAGGCGGTACGCAAGGAGGTATGCTTCCTTAACCTCTTCTCTGGTGGCGGAGTTGGGGAAGTTTATGGTTTTGGAAACGGCGTTGTCCGTGTATTTTTGGAAAGCCGCCTGAATTCTGATGTGCCACTCCGGGGTGATGTCATGAGCGCAGACAAATACTCTGCGGATTTCCTCCGGTATTTCGGGAATATGGGCAAGGGTTCCCTCTTCGGCAATGCGGTGCATAAGTGCGTCGGAATAAACTCCGGCTTCCTTAAGCTTTTCAACAAGTAAGTCGTTGCAAACAAGAAGCTTGTCGCCGTCCATAACATTTTTGGTGAAGGCATAGGCAAACATAGGCTCGCAGCCGCCGGAAGCATCGGCAATAATGGATATTGTTCCGGTAGGGGCTATGGTCGTAACAGTGGCGTTGCGAACGGCGAAGCCCTCTTCGCCAAAAACGGAATCTCTCCATGCGGGGAATACGCCCCTCTTTTCGGCAAGCTCGGCAGAAGCGGTTCTGCCCTCGCTTTGGATAAGGCTCATAACCTCCTCTGCCGCTTTTTCCGCCTCTACGGAATTATACGGCACGCCAAGTTTAAGCAGCATATCCGCAAAGCCCATTACGCCAAGACCTATCTTGCGGGTAAGGCGTGTGTTTTTGTCAATAACGGGGAGGGGATAGTGGTTTACATCAATTACATTGTCAAGGAAATGGACGGAATCACGCACAATGCGTGCAATGCGTTCGTAGTCGATTGTAGGTATGCCGTCATCCTCCGCAACGCAAAGACCAAGGTTTATTGAGCCGAGATTGCACGCCTCGTAGGGGAGCAGGGGCTGCTCGCCGCAGGGGTTTGTGCTTTCGATTTTTCCGAGAGCGGGAGTTGGGTTATAGCGGTTCATCTCATCAATGAACACAATACCCGGTTCGCCGTTGCGCCATGCCGCATCAACGATTTTATCAAAAACGGTGCGTGCGTCAAGAGTGCCGACGGCGTCTTTGCTGTTCGGCGCAATAAGCTCATACTCCGCACCGTCCTCAACTGCCTTCATAAACTTATCGGTAATGGCAACGGATATATTAAAATTGTTGATTTCATTATTGTTTTCTTTGCAGTCGATAAACTTGAGTATGTCCGGATGGTCAACACGCAGCATACCCATATTTGCACCCCGGCGGGTTCCGCCTTGCTTTACCGCTTCGGTAGCGGCGTTAAAAACCTTCATAAAGCTTACGGGGCCGGAGGCAACGCCGCCTGTTGAGTGGACGATGCTTCCCTCCTGGCGCAGGCGGGAAAAAGAAAAACCCGTTCCGCCGCCGGATTGGTGAACAAGTGCGGCGTATTTTACGGTATCAAAAATATCCGCCATGCTGTCCTCTATCGGCAGCACAAAGCAGGCGGAAAGCTGACCGAGAGGGCGACCGGCATTCATAAGAGTAGGAGAGTTTGGCATAAACTCTCTTTCTGTCATCATATTATAAAAGCGTTTCTCAAGCTTTGCTATATCCTCTTCGCCGCTTCCGTATGCGGCGTCCGCTTTCGCAATTGTGGAAGCTACCCTATGAAAAAGTTCTTCGATTGTTTCAATGATATTGCCGTTTTCGTCCTTTGCAAGATATCTGCGTTCAAGGACGGTTTTTGCATTTGCGGTAAACATCTTTTTCCCCTCTTTGCTATATAATTAAATACTATTATAACATTTTAGGGAGCAAAGAAAAGCCCTTTTCCTTATATAAAAATTTTTTCGTCACAGTGCACCAAAATTTTTCCGGATATTTGTGCAGTTTTTTCGTAACGGACTTTTTTGTAAAGTAAAAAAGCTTTCTTTTTTGCAAAAAGCCGCCATTTTTTGGCAGCTTTTTTAAGCGATTATGCGTAATGATATTTTTTGCGCAGTCTTATGAGGAAGAACAGCGTTACGCAGAAGGCGAGAATATCCGCTGCGGTAACCGGCATCCAAACGCAGCGGGACTTAGCAGTAAGAGCAGCACCCCCTGCCGAAAGGCGGGGGGTGCTTGTAAAATAAATTTATGCGTAATGATATTTTTTGCGCAGTCTTATGAGGAAGAACAGCGTTACACAGAAAGCGAGAATATCCGCAGCGGTTATGGACATCCAAACGCCGTCGAGCTTGAATATAAGAGGAAGCAGCAATACGGTGGAAACCTGGAAAACCAGCGTTCTCATAAAGGAGATAATTGCGGAAACAAGACCGTTGTTAAGTGCGGTAAAGAAGGAGGATGCAAAGATGTTTGTTCCGGCAAAAAGATAGCATACGGAGCCGATATAGAAGCACCGGCAGGTCATCTCAAGAAGTGCCGGGTCGTAACCGACAAAGAGCTTTCCGAGAGGAACGGCGGTAACTTCGCCGAGAATAAGCATAATTATACCGAAAACCGCATTTACTGTAATTCCTTTGCGGAAGAGGTTTTTAAGCTCGTCGTAGTTTTTTGCACCGTAGTGATAGCTTACAATAGGTGCGCTTCCTATGGCGTAGCCGATAAAGATTGCAACAAAAACAAAGCTTACATAGGCGAATACTCCGTAGGCGGAAACGCCGTTCTGACCGGCGTATTCCATAAGCTTCTTATTGTAAAGCATAGCAACGACAGAGGCGGAAATGTTGCTTACAAGCTCGGAAGAACCGTTTACACAGGCATTTAGGAATACCTTGCCGTAAAATTTTGTTTTTCCGATATGAAGAAGGCTGCTGTTTGGTGCAATAAAATAGATTAGAGGAATAATTCCGCCGACGATTTGGCTTATAACCGTTGCCCAAGCAGCACCCGCAAGACCAAGATTAAGGACGCCGACCATAAGATAATCAAGAAACATATTTGTACAGCCCGCAAGAACGGTTATGATAAAGCCGAGGTGCGGTTTTTGTGCCGTTATCATAAGTGCCTGAAAAAGGTTTTGCAGCATAAACGGCAGCATTCCGATAAGAAGGATAGTCGCATAGGTTATGCAGTGCTCAACCATGGATTCGTCTGCTCCGAGGAGGACCGAAATCGGGCGCAAAAACGGAATTGTTACTGCGGAGGCAACAACGGACATAATAACGGTAGCGATAACAAACAGGGAAAAATATTTATTGGCACGCTCGTTGTCGCCTTCGCCAAGGGTTTTTCCGACGATGGCGGAGCCGCCCGCACCAAGCATAAAGCCAAGGGAGGCGATTACCTGTATAACGGGATAAATAAGATTAAGTGCGGCAAAGGGAGTTTTTCCAACATAGTTGGATACAAAAAAACCGTCCACAACGCTGTATATTGAAGTAAATACCATCATACAGATGGACGGCAAAACAAAACGGAACAGTTTTGGATAATTAAAATGATCGGAAAGCTGAATATTCATACATAGTTCTCCAAAATTTTTTCAAATTCTTTTTCCATAAAATCAATATGCTTTTTTGTAAGCAAGACAAGCTGTTTTCTTTCATCCTGCGAGAGTGCCGCAAATGCGGAGCACTCTGCGGAATAAACCCTTCCGGCGGTGCGGCGGCAAAAATCCGCCCCCTTCGGAGTAAGGGTAATCAGTTTTTCTTTTTGGCTGTTTGGGGAGGGCTTCGTTTCCGCAAGACCTTTTGCGGAAAGCTGCTTTATGCAGGAATTAACCGTCTGTTTGCTTAAATACCAAATTGCGCAAAGCTCTTTTTGAGTGCACGGCCGCCCAAGCTGGTTAATTCCGCAAAGTATATCAAGAGTGGTGTCGGAGATTCCGAACCTTTCCGCAAGCGGATGATAAAGATTTGCACAGCGGTTAAAAAGGCAGTCAAGCTGCGAAAGTTGGGTTTTTACATCGTCGTTTATAACAAAATCCCCCCAAGCAATAAAATACGCCCAATTATTATAGTATGATTTAGGACTATTGTCAACAAAAAAAGTTCTGTTTTATACAATAAAAAGACCGGCGGAAAATTCCGCACGGTCTTACTGCGTTTTGCTGTTTGGCAATGTGCAATCAAACAAAAAGATTAAAGGTCGCCGGGGTCAACGCCAAGACTTTTGGCAAGCTCCCGAATCCGCTCGATAGGAAAAGGAGGCTCGCAAAGCGGCTTTAACGCAATGCCCATAAGCTTCATTGGGTTATCGTCGGCGGCGATGCGGTTTGAGGAAAGAGCACCGCAGCGGCGGCAGCGGTGGATTATTGCCCATTCGCCGTTTTTGCGCACCCAAACGGCAATGGGGTCCATAATTCCGCCGCAATCGGATTCCCGGTCGCCGGGCTCAATATCCACATGAAGACTGCAAAGGCAGTTTGGGCAATGGTTGCGATGGTCGCTTCCTGCGCCCTCGGGAATAACCTCTCTTCCGCAGACCTTGCAAGTAAAAACCTCCTCGCAGGCATGGGTTTTGTAATACCCTTTTTCAAATTCTTTCTTTTTATTTTCACGGTTCATGGCGTTCCTCCGCAAATGTATTATACAATATTGTACATTACATATTACTAAATTTTTGCGCCGTTGTCCATACCGAAGAAAAAAATTATGCTGTCGGGTCGGCAAAAATACCTATTTTAGGCGGAAAACAAGTGAATACAAAGAAAAGCAGGGTAAGCATTGCGCAGGAGATGAAAAGAATCGAAAAATATTTTTCAGCCTTTCCGCTTTTACATAAAAAATAGAAAGCAATTACTCCTATGAGCACGCAAACGACAAATGTAAGAATGTTGAGCACGGCTGTGTTGTATCCGAGCACGCCGCTGTATGTATAGAATATAACGGGTATAAGTCCGGTGCTCAAAAGCGTTCCGAAAAGTCCGGCAGAAGCGGCTCCGTGCATATCGCCGAAAAAAAGGCGGGCTGCGCCGGAAAAAATCAGCATGGGGAAAAAGGTTAGCTTCATGTGTTCCCAAGTGGACTCGTTTACCGGCGCAAATATTCCGATAAAGAAGCTTTGACCGGATAAGTCATAGAAAAAATGCGCCGCAATACCAAGCAGAAGCACAAATATACCGCCGAACATCGTAAAAGCTTTAAGCCGATTCAATTAAAAATCCCCGCTTTCTTTTGCATATATGGGCAGTATATGCAAAAGAAAGCGGGAAAAGAAGAAATTTATGCGGATTTTATAAGCCGGCCGTTTTTCCCTTGAACCGCATAAGGGTGGGGCGAAGCTCCGACGCAAGGTAGAGCGAACCGGCAACAACAAGTGAGTCCTCGGAGGAAAGGGAGGAAAGAGCGGCGTCAAGTGCCTGCTGCGCATTTTGTGCGGCGGAAACATCGCCGCAATATTTTTCGGCAAGCGAAGCAAGCTCTTCAGAAGAGATTGCACGGGGACTTTGAACCGGAACGGTAATTATATGCTCAAAAAGCGGGGCAAGTATGTTCATAACTCCGGCGCAATCCTTGTCCGCCATCATTCCGCAAAGGAGGGTACGCTTTTTCGGAAGAAATTTTTCAACATTTTCCGCAAGTACAGACGCTGCCTGCGGGTTATGAGCACCGTCGAGAATGACAAGAGGCTCTTTTGAGCATACCTCAAACCGTGCGGGAAACTTTGTTGCGGCAATGCCCTCGATAAGCTGCTCGTCGGTTACGGAAAATCCCTTTTCACGCAGGATATCCACAGCGGAAACAACGGTAATGGCATTGTTTATCTGATGAACTCCGCCAAGTGGAATCGAAAGCTCGGTTTTTCCGACAAGGAGGTCGGTTTCCTCTGCGGTTTCCGAAACAACTCTGCCTTTTCCTGCGGAACCCATAACAAAGGTTGCGCCAAGCTCGGCGCATTTGTTTATCATAACGGCTTTTGCGGCGGCACATTGGTTGGGGCAGGTAAGGAGAGTGCAGCCACTGCGCATAATTCCGCATTTTTCGGCGGTTATTTCCTCAACGGTGCCGCCAAGCTGTGCGGTATGGTCAAGACCGACGGAAGTTATAATCTGCAAAATAGGCTCCGGAACGGAATTTGTTGCGTCAAAACGCCCGCCTATGCCCGCCTCGAGCACCACTATGTCACATTCCTCCTCCGCAAACCAAAGAAAAGCAGTGGCGGTTGTTATTTCAAAGGCGTTTAGCGTTGTTCCGTGCTCAAGCAGCTCTTCGGCGTGCTCACGCACGGTGCTCATTATTTTTGCAAGGCGTTTTCTGCCTATCATTTTTCCGTTTATCATCATGCGCTCTCTAAATTCGAGAACAAAAGGGGAAACATAACGCCCGGTTTTATATCCTGCCGTGCTCAAAACGGAGGCAAGCATAGCAACAGTGGAGCCTTTGCCGTTTGTTCCGGCAACATTGATTGTTTTTATGCGCTTTTCCGGGTTTCCGAGGGCGGAAAGCAGGGCTTTTATTCCGTCAAGGGACGGGATTTTTTTGAATCGTGGATATTCGGAAATATAGCTTACGCTTTCTTCAAAATCCAAAAGCGCACCTCCTTAAAAAATACGGTGCCGGCGTTGGGTGCCGGCACCGCATTTTGAAAAAATTATTTCATTGCGGCAATGGACTCTTCAAGCTTTGCCATGCGCTCCTTAAGCTTTGCAAGGCGGTCACGCTCCGCAGCAACAACATTTTCCGGTGCTTTGTTAACAAAACCGGGGTTGTTAAGGCGTCCTTCAAGCCCGGCAGCCTGCTTTTGGCACTGCTCAATTTCTTTGTTAAGACGCTCAAGCTCCTTTGCGGTATCAATAAGCTCCGCCATGGGCATATAAATTTTTGCGGAATCGGTTATTACCTGAACTGCGCCGTTTTTATCAAATTCACGGTTTACCTCTACTTCGGAAGCGGAGGCAAGACGGAGGAAGAATGGGGCACACTGCTCAAAAACCTCACCGTTTTCGGCTTCGATAAATACGGTTGCTTTTTTGGAGGGGGGAACATTCATTTCTGCACGGCGGTTGCGGATGGCTTTAATTGCGTCCATAACCTTTGTAAAGTCTGCCGCTTCCTTTTCAAAGCGGTGCGCTTCGCTGTATTCCGGCCATGCGCTTACCATTATGGATTCGCCTTCATGGGGAAGAGCCTGCCAAATTTCCTCGGTGATGTAGGGCATAAACGGATGAAGCAGCTTTAGCACGCCGGTAAGCACATAAACAAGAACCCTGCGTGCGGAGTCTGCGTTTTCTCCCTGGAGGCGCGCTTTTGCAAGCTCAATGTACCAGCTGCAATAGGTGTCCCAAATAAAATCAACGATTTTCTGTTCCGCAACGCCGATGTCGTAATTTTCAAGGTTATCTGTCGCTGCCTTGATAAGGTCGTTGTACTGGGAAAGGAGCCATTTATCCTCTATTGCAAGCTCCTCGGGAAGTTCGGTTTCATTAAAGTCCTCGGGAAGGTTCATAAGAACAAAGCGGGCTGCATTCCAAAGCTTGTTCGCAAAGTTGCGGCTGGAGATTACTTTTTCGTCGGTAAAGCGGGTGTCGTTTCCGGCAGAAATTCCGGTTACGAGGGCGAGGCGCAGGGCGTCCGCACCGTAGCTCTCGATGATTTCAAGCGGGTCGATACCGTTGCCGAGGGATTTACTCATTTTTCTGCCCTGTGCGTCACGAACAAGACCGTGGATTACAACATCGCTGAAGGGCTTTTTGCCGGTATATTTAAGTCCGGAGAAAATCATTCTTGAAACCCAAAAGGTGATTATGTCATATCCGGTAACAAGCACATTTGTGGGATAAAAATACTCATATTCGGGGGTTTTTTCCGGCCAGCCGAGGGTACTGAACGGCCAAAGGGCGGAGCTGAACCATGTGTCGAGGGTATCGGGGTCCTGGTGAATTTTTTTGCTGTGACAATGCTCACATTCATGCGGCTCGCCGTCTATGCAGAGGGTATTTCCGCCGCAATCATCGCAGTACCATACGGGAATACGATGTCCCCACCAAAGCTGGCGGCTTATGCACCAGTCACGGATATTCTCCATCCAATGGAAATAGTTTTTATCAAATCTTTCGGGAACAAAACGGACATCGCCGTTTTTGACCGCTTCGATAGCAGGCTCCGCAAGCTTTTTCATTGCAACGAACCACTGGAGAGAAACTCTCGGCTCGACGGTTGTGTGGCAGCGGTAGCAGGTGCCTACATTGTGCTCGTGTTCTTCAACACGGACAAGATAACCGCCCTCTTCAAGGTCCTTAACAATGGCTTTTCTTGCCTCGTATCTGTCCATTCCCGCATACTTGGGATAGTCCGCAACGATTTTTGCGTCGTCCGTAAGAACATTGATAATCGGAAGCTTATGGCGAAGACCGACTTCAAAGTCGTTGGGGTCGTGGGCGGGAGTTATTTTTACAACGCCCGTGCCGAATTCCATATCAACATATTCATCGGCGACAACCGGAATTTCTCTTCCGACAAGGGGAAGAGTAAGGGTTTTGCCGACATATTCGGTATATCTTTCGTCCTTTGGGTTTACTGCGACGGCGGTATCGCCAAGAAGGGTTTCCGGACGGGTCGTTGCAAGCTCAAGCCAGCCGGAACCGTCGGAAAGGGGATAGCGCAGGTGCCAGAAATGACCTGCCTGATCCTCGTATTCAACCTCTGCGTCGGAGATGGAGGTTTTGCAGCAGGGACACCAGTTGATTATGCGCTCGCCACGGTAGATAAGCCCTTCCTTATACAGGTCGGCAAATACTTTGCGGACGGCTTTGCTGCAGCCCTCATCAAGGGTAAAGCGTTCTCTGTCCCAGTCGCAGGAGGTGCCGAGCTTTTTAAGCTGATTGATGATAGTTCCGCCGTATTTTTCTTTCCAGTCCCATGCTCTTTCGAGAAAGCCCTCTCTGCCGACGGATTCCTTTGTAAGCCCCTCCGCACGCATATTTTCAACGATTTTTACCTCGGTGGCTATGGAGGCGTGGTCTGTTCCGGGAAGCCACAGAGCCTCGTAGCCCTGCATACGCTTCATGCGGATAATGATGTCCTGAATGGTTTCATCCATGGCGTGTCCCATATGAAGCTTACCGGTTATGTTTGGCGGGGGAATGACCATGGTAAAGGGCGGTTTATTGGGATTTACCTCGGCGTGGAAATATCCGCCGTCCAGCCAAAACTGATAGATACGGTTTTCCACCTGTGCGGGGTCATAGGTTTTATCAAGTTCTTTGCGCATTGCCTGTGCCTCTTTTCTTGAATATTTACAGATACATTAAATTATACTTTATTATTGAGGTTAGTGCAACACAAAATTTCAAAAAAAGGCGGCGGTTTTGTAAATTTATGCGTAAAAAAACAGAAAAGCCGCTTTGCGGCTTTTCTGCCTCGATAAATAAATTATGCTTCCGTAAATTCAATCCAAAATTCGGAGCCGATGCCCACCTTGCTTGAAACGCCGTAGCCCGCATGGTTAAGCTCCGCCACGGCTTTTACAATGGCAAGCCCAAGCCCGGTTCCGGAGCCGGAGCCTTTGCGGTATCTGTCCCAAATTCCGTCGAGAAGCTCCGGAGAAATTCCGGGTCCGTTATCTTTTACGGTTATGCGCACCTTGCCGTTGAAGCAGGCTTGAAGAATTGTGATTTCGGAACCCTTTCCGCTGTGGGTTATGGCATTGTTGATTAGGTTATACAGTGCCTCGGAAACAAGGGTTTCGTCTGCGCTTATAAATAGTTCCCGCTCCGGCTCAAAAGTAATTTTAGCTTTTCCGGGGTAAAGCCTTGAAAATTCATCCGCAAGGGAATGAACATCATCCGTAAGGCTGAAAATTGTCGGGCGCAGGTCGTAAGAGCCGCTTTGCAGCCTTGAAAGGTCAAGAATACCGTTTACAAGCTTTGTAAGGCGTTCTGTTTCGTCAACGATTATCTGAAGATTTTCCGCATTATCCTCTCCGGGAAGCTCCTGCATCATTTTGCCGTAGCCGCTTATCATGGTAAGAGGTGTGCGCAGGTCGTGGCTTACATTGGCAAAAAACTCCCGCCGAAGCTTTTCAACACGCAAAAGCTCACTTTTCATATAATTAAGCGTATCGGAAAGGCGGGTTATCTCGCTGCAGCCTCCGCCGTAAAATACGGTGTTGTAGTTGCCGGTTGCAAGCTGCTCTGCGGATTTTGAAAGCCTTTCAATAGGCTTGGATATGGTTTTTGAAACAACAAGGGCACCCATAAAGCAAACCACCGCCATAATTACCGTAATAATAATAATCATATTGGTAATAACTCCGGTAAGGGATTTTATCGGTTCAAGCTTTGCGATAAGCACGACCATGGAAGGCTCGCCGGTTTGGGACTGGGCAAGCTTTGCGCAAACTATATTTATGTTTTTTGATTGCTTTGGAACATTGCCGGTAAAATGTGTAGGGTCGTATTCTATAATTTCGCCGTTTTCACTTACAAGGGCGGGACCGTCCGCCTCGCCGACATAAAGACCGTTTGAGCCGCTTGCAAGCGACCAATAGTCAAAAATTTTTGAGGAAGCCTTGTTAATTCTTACTGTGGTGGAACGCTCCGAAACGGATTTTATAAATCCGTTTTGGTTAACGATATATATGGAGATATTATTATCTTGGCTTATGCTTGCGATAAGGCTGTTTATCTCCGGGTTATCTATATTTGCGGCAACAACGGCGGCTTCGTTTTTAAGCACCTGTTTTTTATAAAGACCGTATAGGCTGTCAAAAAGGGTAGCCTGCATGACCCATAGGATTATAAGAGAAGCGGCGGAAAAAGCCATAAACCATATAAAAAGCTTAAGGCGTATTGAAATTTTGTCATTCGTCAAAGCGATAGCCGACCCCTCTCAAGGTAGAGATGCATTTGCTGTAAGGACCGAGAATTTTGCGAAGCTGCTTTATATGGGTATCTATCGTGCGGTCGTCGCCGAAGAAATCATAGCCCCAAACCTCGTTGATAAGCTTTTCTCTGGAGAGGGCAATGCCTCTGTTTTTTACAAGGAAGAAGAAAAGGTCATATTCCCTTGGCGACATATCAACCCGAACGCCGTCAACGGTAACAATGCGCCCGGTAAAATCAACGGTAAGCCCGCCGTAGGTATAAACCTCCTTTGCCTCCGGAACGGTTGCGCCGCCCCGCTTTAGAACTGCGGCAACACGCATCATAAGCTCGCGGGGAGAAAAGGGCTTTACAACATAATCGTCTATTCCGAATTCAAAGCCGTGGATTTTGTCGTATTCTTCGCCTCTTGCAGAAAGAATGATTATCGGAACATTTGAGAATTTGCGGATTTCCTTGCAGGCGGAAAAACCGTCAAGCTCCGGCATCATAACATCCATTATGACAATATCAAAATTTTGGTCACGGCAAAGCTCCAACGCCTGAAGTCCGTTGGAAGCTTCGCTTACCTCATAACCCTCAAATTTTGCGTATTTCTTGATAAGATCTCTTACACGAAGCTCGTCGTCAACAATAAGAATACGGCTCATTTGCGAACACTTCCTTTCGTAGTCGCAGTATACTGCACAAATTTATCATAAGTTTATCATAATATCACAGAGTGTGCAAATTGTGATGAGCTTATTCACAAAAGGTCACAAAACCGTGAATAAACCGTTAATTAAGCCGAAAAACGCTGCTTATTCGCAAAGGTTTACAAGAAGAAGCCCTCTTTCCTCCGCACAATGCCAGCAATGGGCTGTTCCCTTTGAAAAACCGTCGTAATACCCGATTATCATTGAGGAGTTTTCCACCATATACAGGTTTCGGCTCAGTTCGCAGCCGAAAATGTGTTCCCGGCAGACAAAATGACAGCCGGAAACGGTGTCCATAATCTTTTCAATTCTTTTGCGGATGGCTGCGCTGTGATCTTTTGGGGAGGAGGCACAGGGAAAAGCCGCAAAGAGCTTTATGTCCGGGTAGTTATCCATAAGGCATATAACAGCCTCCGCCGCAAAGAGGTCAAACCCCTCCGCCATTCCGCTTATGAAGTTGCGGATGCCGCCTTCGTATGCGTTTTCAACGGCTTCCAAAATTCGCTTTTTAAGCAGAATAATTTCGTCGGAAGCCTCGTTCCCTCCGCAGGGCAGGCGGGGAGAGCGGGGTCCGGTAAAGCAGCAGGTGGCAGCTTTTTCGCAGTTCATACGGTCGTTCCCCTTTCAACTATCCAAAAGAATGCCCAAAGCAGGGCGTAAATTACGGGCTGGTGAAGAATATAAATAACCAAAGTGTTGGAGCCTATTGCGCAAAGAAGGGAGCTGTGCTTTTTCATCATAAAATCGGGGATTTTGCGCTCCTTAAAGTATTTTCCGATAAAGCAGCCGGAGAGAAACAGGAAAAACCAAGGCACAAGAGGAAAATAATCTGCCGAGGAAAAGCCCGGAGCGGGCAGCCCGAGGGGGGCAAGCAGATTCGTAAAATAAAGATTTTCCGGAATATCCGCTTTTCCGAAGAATACCGTTCCGGAAGAAAAACCTCTTGTGCAGAAAAAAGCGGCAAGAGAGAAAACTCCGCAGAGCAGGGCGGGGGCTTTTGCAATCGCCTTCCGGAAAAGATAGTATATCATTATGGACGCTCCGAGAAAATGCAGAACGCCGAACCAGATAATCATATCCGGCATAAAGAAATATGTTCCGGCGGTCATAAGCATACCGGCGGCAAATACCGTTGTGCCGTGGCGCAAAGCATTTTTTGTAAGCCGGCAGGAAATTCCCGCAATTATGATAAAGGTACAGCAGATACAAAGCTGGAAGGTATTCCAGCCCGCAGAATCAAAATTAAATTTAAGTCCGAATATGTACCGTAGGTCGTATGCGGCATGATAAATTATCATTCCGATAAGCGCAAGCCCTCTAAGCTCATCAAGAAAAAATATGCGCCCGTTTTTTTTTGCCACAAAAGCCACCTCCGAAAAAACAAAAATACGCCAATAACAGTATAACATAAATACCCGCCTGCGGCAGCATTTTTTTGAAATTAGTGTAAACATTCTTCTTTTCCCTTGTATGTGAGGGTGTTTTTTGATATACTTTAATCTAAATAAAGCTTTGCCCAACGGCAAAAAACATACACGATTAAGCGAAAACAGAGCAAAAAGCCTTGCGCTTTTACCGAAAGGACATATTATGCAAAACAAAAATAACGGTTGGAAACAGCCCGAAGAAAAATTTCCGGAAGCGGAGCTTGAGGACAGCTTCAGCGGATTTTTCAGTGCGGATGAAGAAGCTTCTTTAGCCAAAGGAAAACACCGCCGCCGCAGCTCCGGCGGACCCGATATTCTTGCGGTCGCAGACGAGCAGGACGAGGGATTTATAATCAAAGAGGTTGTCGCCGTAGGCGAAGAAAACGGCGCAATGCAAGCCGTAAAGCCTGCGGAAGAGGCTTCTGCGGAGGAACCGGCAGCCGTGCCCGTACCGGAGCAGCCGAATTGTGAGGAACCTGTTTCCGCAGAAGAACAAGCCCCCGCAGCAGCGAAAGAAGACTGGCAAACTGACGGTTCCGCAGAGGAAAACGGTGCGGCGGAAGAATCGGAAGAAGCCCCGGAGCAGCCCGCCGAGGCAGGGGAAAATAACGCCGAGAGCAAAGAAAAATCCGAAGAAGCTTTTGCCGAAAAGCCGAAAAAGCAGAAAAAGGTACTTTTTGCAAGGGCAAAAAAAGTTATAAAGAAAAAAAGAAGCCACCGCTATGTTGCTGCCGTTGGGGCGGTGCTTATTGCACTTGCCATTGTAGGCGCAATCTCCGTTGTTTCTCTCGGCGTGCGGCTTGTAGGAAGAATAATAGACAACACCGACCAAAAGGAAGCTTTTGAGTGGAAGATATACCCGGTGCTTATGCTTGACCCGGCAACCTTTGACGACCCGGCAAAGCTTGACAATGTGTTCCTGCTTAAAACGGCAATGTGGTCAACCCTGCTTGAACACCGCACCGTATATAAATACGACGAAGAGGGAATGCTGCTTGTTCCGGCTTCTGACCTTGATGTTGCCGCAAAAAAGCTTTACGGAGATTCCGTTCTTCTTCAGCACCAAACCTTCTCCGAAGAATACGAATATTTTTATCGCTACGACCCGGATACGAATACATATCTTGTTCCGGTTTCAAGCCAAACGGCAAGCTATACGCCTAAGGTTGCGAAAATAAGCAAAAACGGAGATATTTATACCCTCGTAGTGGGATATGTGGAGCCTTCCACCCTCTGGACAATAAGCGAGGACGGCTCTTTTACGGAGTCGATTCCAAGCAAATACCTCTATTATGATTTGCAAAGGGTAAAAGGCGGAAACTTTATCATAAAGTCAATCCGCAATATACCTCTTGAGGAGCTGCCGGACGATCTTGAGGTTGCAAGCCAGCAATCCCTTAACCAGACGCATTATATCGACTACAACGAAGAATACCAGCAATACCTTGCAGAGCAGCAGGAAAAGCTCTATGCAGACAAAAATTTTGAAAACACTCCCGAACAAAACAGCTCCGCAGCGGAAAGCACTCCCGAACAAAACAGCTCCGTAGCGGAAAGCACTCCCGAACAAAGCGGAAGCGAAAACGAATAAGCTCAAATAATCTTTTTGAGAATCACACCCGCAGAAATGCGGGTGTGATTTTATGCAAAAAAAGCTCCGGCGAAAATCCCGCCGGAGCTTTTTGAGAAAAATGATATGTAATTACAGGTTTTTCATAAGAAGCCATTCGCCGATTCCTTTTTTAAGAAGGTCGGGAACGAGAAGAAGGGGCTTAAAGCCCTTTTTCTGATAAAGAGCCTTTGCTCTCGGGTTAAAGTCGGAAACGGCGATAAAGCATTTATCAAAGTTCATTCCTTTGCAGATTCCGAAATAAATTTCAATAAGCTGGTCGCCGATGCCTTTTCCGCGGAATCCCTCTTTTACGCCAAGAAGCGCAAGATAGGGAAGCTCACCGTACATACCCATCATATCGTATACCATAAGACCGACGGGCTCGCCGGCTTCGGTTTCGGCAATTATAACATTGCCTGCCTCAAGCGGACCGTAAACCCATTCGCAAAGGGTATCGGTTCCCTTAAAATAATGCTCGTAAAGCGGGCTGTTGTCAAAAATCTTAACATACTCGTCCCACTTATCGGTTGTGCCTTTAACAAAGTTTACTCTGTATTTGTAATCCATTTGAGACATAGTAATCCTCCCATATTCCGTTTTTTCAGACATCTTTATTATAGCTCAATAACGAAAAAAGTCAATGTTTGAAGAAGGAATAAAATATTTTTTTAGAGTTTTTTTTCGGAACCGCAAAATAAAAGAGCGGATTTGGCTTTATCTATTGACTTAAAGGTTAAAATGTATTATCATTTTAACTGTAAAAGTGTGCCCGGTCGGCACTTTGCAAAGGAGATGCTTTTTTGGCTGTCCATGAAGTACATATTATAAAAGGAACCGGCGAAAAGTTTGAGGAATATAAGCGTATTTTTGCCGGCTCGTCGCTTTTGCGCCATTATGGCGACCATGTTTATGAATGGATGGAAGCGGGTCTTGCGGAGGGCAATGTTTATATTGCCGAGGACGGAAACGGCGAAGCGGTCGGCTTTATGTGGGCGCAGCTTAACAGTATGTATGCAGAGCAGCCCTATATCTCCCTTTTGGGCGTGCGCAGCGACTACCGTGCCCACGGAGTCGGTCAAAAGCTTATCAGCCATTTCATAAATATTTATGAGGCGGAAGGATACGAGCGGGGGCTTATCGCCGTAAACGATTTTAACCCCAGAGCAAGAATCCTTTATGAAGATATGGGCTTTCATAAAATTACGGCATACCAAGACGCAATGAGCCAAAGCAACAGCGTATATCTACTTATGCGAAAATCAAGAAAACATAACAGCAATGTATGAATCATAATAAACGGAGGAACGAAGAATGAGTTATCATCGCGAAGCAGCTTATAAAGCAAACCTTATCGACATTCAAAAGGCGGACCCCGCAAAGCTTGAGGAATACAAGCATATTTTTGACAACAGCCCGCTGTACAACCATTATTTCAAAAAGAACCCCGGTCTTTTGGAAAAATGGCTTACCGATTTTATGCCAAATGCGTACATTGCAGTTGACCGCAACGGAAATTCCGTGGGCTGGGCAAGCATCTCTGCTTCCGACCCGCATACGGACGGTCTTCCGAACCTTACTCTCCTTGCCGTAAAGGATACCGCAAGAGGCAGAGGCATAGGACAGCTCCTTATCGGATTTTACACCGATGTTATGCAGCAGCTTGGCTATGAGGAATGTGCGGTTGTAGTAAACGATTGGAACCCCCGTGCAAGACGGCTTTACGATTCCCTTGGCTTTAAGCTCCGCAAGAGCTTTGACGACCCCTTTATCGGCGGATTTGTTGACCATATGCTTGTAAAAAAGCTGTAATACATAAGTGATTATAAAAAGAGCTTTTCTTCGCAAGGCGGCGGAGAAAAGCTCTTTTTTTATATAGAAAGGTTTTAGGCAATGTAGCATTTGTGTTCGCAAAAGCGGATGATTTTGCAGTAAAAAAATGGGGCTTTGTGCTCAATATCAATGCCCGTTATGAGCACGCCCTTTCCGTGCTCAACGGCTTTTATAAAAATATGGGCAACCTGCTCCTGAACAGCCTCCCGTCCGGCGAGCATAAGGTCTATATCCTCGATAACAACGGCGTCGCAGTCGGAAAAAAGCTTATTCATCGGAAGGTCATCGCTTTCATAGGCACCCCCGGTGCTTATATAGCGGAGAAAAGCGTTCATAAACTCCTCCGAAGAAAGAGCTTTTACTTTTATTTTAAGCGCATCTTGTTCCCGAATAAGCCTTTTTACAAATAAGGTTTTTCCGTAGGCGGAGGGGGCATCGAGTATGGTGACCTTTGAAAGAATTTGCGGATTGCGCTTTAGCCGAAAGAAAAGGCTGTTCATTCGTATGCGCCATATCGCTTGGCTTATTTCATCCTTTGCCGCTCCGTCGCCGAGCATGATGCTCATGCTCAATAAAGTTGAGCACGCAAAAAAATAAAGTATGTACCGCTGGGTTATAACGCCGCCGGCGTATTCAAAATTTTGTTTTATTACCGAGAAAAAGCCCTGCCCCAAAATATGCTCAAAAAGATATTGTTCCGCAATAAATCTGAGAAAATTGTTATAAAGGAAAAGAAACGCCGTAACTGAAAAAGAGTAAAGAAAGATAAAAACGGCGTTGCGCCATTCTCCGCAAATGTTTTTTTGAAGGTTAAAGCCTATAAGCAGTGCGGTAACGGTGAATAAAATATATGACGGAAGCTCGTATTCCTGTACAAACAATATGTTTTCGTCAAAAACCGCCTTTAGATATACCGGCAACGCCAATATCATAAAAGTAATTACCGCCAAAGCCGACAGTAACAACCGACCCGGTGAAATTTTCATAGAAAAATCCTCGCTTTCCGCTTTGTATGTATTAAGATGGGCACCCGCAGTCCTGCGGGTGCCTTTTCGCCTTTTAATAATAATTGGTTTTCAAAAAAGCGATGCAGTTAAGAGGGGCTATTTTGTCCATAAATGCGTTTGCATCGGCTTTCTTTTTGAATATAACATTAGCGGGCGGGCTTTCAAGAAGCTCCTCCGCCTCTTTCAGCGTAATGTTTTTCTGTTCGGCAACGGCTTTTATAACTTCGTCGTCGTGACCGGTGGCAAAAACATTTACCACATAGTTTCTTACTTTTTTCCGCCTGGGCTTTTCTTCGGCTATTTTTGCCTCAAGCTCGGAAATTTCGTTGTCAAGCTGGGAAATAAGACGGTCAAATTTCATATCGGGAACATCTTTGAAAACCGAGTGGGGAAAATCATACGGTTCGTAGCTACTTTCATTGCAGCACTCGTATTCATGCTCGTGCTCATGCTCGGCTATGGAATCGAGAGCGGCAAGCCGCTGCTTTTTCCTGATTGCGCATAATACATCGTCAAAGTCGGCGGTCTTTATATTATGCTCGGGGCTCGGATATAAAGGTTTAGGTTCTTTATAGTCGGAATTATCATACATTTCATCGTAAAAGGGAAAGTGAACGATAAGTTTATAGCGGTTTTCTATCATAACAAGGGCGGTGCAGGTGGGCATTGCCGCAAGCTGAGAAGCCGTTATAAGCGACTCCTTTGTAAGGTGCCCTCTTATGTTGGCGATTTTTATTCCGCACCGCTGGGACCATTCGTTAAGGGTGTCCCAGTTGTTGGTGGAAAAGCCGATAGTTATGCCTATGCAGGAATTTATTGTTTCCGCTTTGCTTTTGCCGTAAACCTCGGCAAGCTGTGTGTTGCTTTGCAAAACAAGCATAAGGCGCATATTTCGGCTGCGGGAGGCGACCATAAGATTGGAAAGAGTGGGAATGCTTTTTCCGACGGAGCCGAGCTCTTCGAGAATAATATTTACACGGATGGGCAGCCTTCCTCCAAGCTCCTGCGCAATGCGGATAAGGTGCTGGGATACCTGAGAAATCAAAAGACCTGCAAGGGAATCGTATACATCGGTTTCGTCGGGGGTAATAATAATCATAGCAAAAGGCTTGTTTACATCGATATTTTGAATATCAAGGGTATCCTGACCGAGCATTTCCATAAGACCTCTGCTGCGGCTGAGAAGCTCAAGCCCGCTTGCGGCAACGCTGTGGATAGAAGCGCGGGTATCGTTTGGACCGGTTACATAGGCAGCAAGGTTGCGCTTTGCCAATGAATCGTTTGGCAAGGCGTCGTACAGCTCCTTTGCCCTTGTTTTCATTCCGGATCTCTCTTCGGAGGACTCCACAAGTGCGGCAACGCTGTCGAGGTTTATATAAGCGTTTTCCCCGGCTTCAAACAGTGCGTAGGTAAGACCCCGTGCGTAATTTATCGACGCATCGGTCCAAAAACGGTCTGCGTGAATATCAACGGGATATACTCCGTTCCAAAATTCGCTGACGAGGGAGCTTGAGATATCAACTTTTACAGGGTCCTTTGAACGATACATCTTCCATGGGTAAGCAAGAGGATTCCATTTTGTGGGGCTGTTTCTCGGAGAACGAAAATCAACAATAAATTTCTGATAATTTTCCGGGATATAGCAGAAATTTTTTCTGTATCCCTCACCCTTTGGGTCGAGCATAATAAGGCTTTCGCCCTTTTGCAGAATTTCACGCATAAACGGAAGACTGCAGCATTGGCTTTTTCCCTTTCCGGTTCTTCCGACAACGCAGATGTGCGCTTCGCTGTCGTCGGAATATTTTTTGCCGTTTTCTACATAAATAATAGGACCAGCTCCGCTTTCCGGGTCGGAGGTTTTGGAAAAATGTCTCTTTATTTCATCGGCGGTGCTCCAGCGTTCGTTTCTGCTCATTTAATTTCGCTCCTTTCGTTCTTTTCTGTCCAAAATTCGGTCAAAGCCGCAACGGATTTTTTATTTACGACGGGAGTAAAGCCGGAAAAATCGGCGTAGCGTATAAGCTCCTCTGCGGCGGAAACGGCGTCCTTGACTTTACAAATGCCGTAATTTGCGGTCATGCTCGAAAGAGCGGCATAAAATTCTTCCTCGTGCTCAACCAAAACGCCGTGCTCACAGATTATTTTTTCGGTGATACGGCAAATATCCTCTGCGGTATATTCTTCTGCGGCGGTGCGGTAGATTTTGTTTTTACCTGCGGCGTCAATAAGCTTCGATATAACCTTTTCCTCGGCGGCGGTAGGCGTGCCGCTTACAAAGAAAACCACATATGCGCTTTCGAAAAGCTTTTTTATTTCCTTGATAAAATCGGAAAACTGGGGCGCAGCCGTGTATTTTGCCAGATTTCCGACAGCAATTCCGGCAATATTACAGTATTCGTTTTTGTAGTCCGCTCCCTCGGCAAAGGCAGAAAAGGTTTGGACAACGCTTTGAGCGGAGCTTCCGTCTGCGGTGACCTCTATGCAATCGTCAAGGGAACCGGAAAAATCAAGAACGCCGTTTTGCTTGTACATATCCGTAAGATACCCGATAAAAGCGGTTCTTCCGGAGCCGGAATCAAGGGGCACGATCAAGTGCATAGGCTTAATTCCGCATTTATATATGTTTGCGTTTTCGCAAACGGTTTCCACCGCCCGGCAGAGCCTTGCAAGACCGATGGGCTTTTGAATTTCACACTTTTTCATTGCAATTCCTCCAATCACAGTTCGGAAACGGGGTCGCCTATTTTATCAACAATCCCGTATGCCAATGCTTCTTCTGCGGTCATAATACAGTCCCGCTCGGTATCAAGCTCGATTTGTTCCTCCGGCTGACCGGTGCAAGCCGAAAGTATCTTGTTAAGCTTTTTGCGGGTATTAAGAATATGTTCAACATGGATTTTCATATCGGAGGCCTGACCGCTTGCTCCGCCAAGGGGCTGATGAATAAGAATTTCCGCATTGGGCTGCGCCCAACGCTTGCCCCTTGTTCCTGCGGCGGCAACAAGAAAAGCCCCCATGCTTGCCGCCATTCCGCAGGCGACGGTTACAATATCACATTTAATTGCGTCCGCAGTATCCTTAATGCTGAGCCCGGCGGAAACGGAGCCGCCGGGGCTTATAATGTACAGGTAAATGTCTTCCTCGGATTCCAGCGCAAGGCTGCGGAGGGTGGAATTTACCGCTGCGGCGGTATCGTCGTCGATTGGTCCGACGATGTTGATGATTCTGTTTGCGTAATCAACATCAAGCGGGGAAAGCATACAGTCCTGTCCGTTGATATTGACCGGTTTTCTCGGCAGGTAGTTCATAAAATATAACCTCCTCTGTGTTTGTTTTTAACTTATAAAAATATGTAAATCGGTGTTTGCATTTCTTTATACGGAGGCGGATTTATTTTATCCGTTTTTGCCTTTTCGGCGGCGAAAGAAAAAAACAGGGCTGAAAATTTGCCCTGTTTTTTCTTTATTGGTTTTGTTTTATTTTGAACCTTACGGAGGAGCCGTTTCCGCCGAGAATAACCCCAAAGCTGCTTAGGACAGAAACGCTTATGTATCCGTTTTGACCGTTAACAAGGGCGTTTGCGTTTGGGATAAGAATTTGTCTGTCAAAAAGGCATATTCGAAGGCGGCTTCCGCCGGGCAAAAGCTCGCAGGCTCCGCCCAGCAAGGGCAGCAGCCGAAAAAGATTGACCCAATCTCCTCCGCCTTTTCCCCTTATAAGCATCGGCTCCGGAGTATTGACGGTAACTTCCCCAAGAGTAAAGGAACGGCTGTTTTCAAAAAGTTCAATGGTGCTTTTGCGGACATAAGCATATATTTTTCCGCAAGCCGACATATTAGCGGGGGATAGAGCTTTTTCGTCCCATTTATGGTTTCTTCTAAAGGCTTTTGCAAATAATCCGCCCGTGTTAGGAGTATAAAAGGAAGCCATACCGAAGGTAAAGTCAACATGGACCCAGCCCCGTTCTGTTTTTACGGCGTTCCAGGCATGGGGTTCCCAACCGTGCTCGCCTCTGGCATTTCCGCAAACATAGGCGATGGGATAGCCGAGGTGAGGGAAAACAAGCATTGTTACCGCAGCTATGGATTGGCATACGCCTGTTCGGTTGGTAAGAAGACCGATTGCGCTGTGGTCGCTTAAATTTCCGGTGTTTCTGTAATTAAAATGGTTGTTTATCCACTTTTGATATTCCCGTACCGTTTTTTCAAAGGAGCACCTTTCTCCGAGATTTGTTTTAAGTATACCGGCTATTTCGGCAGCGACACAGCGTACATCGTTAAGCTCTTTTGGGCTGCACATATATGTGCGGCTTATTTTAACGGAGATTTTGTCGGAAAGAGGATATTGTCTATACTCATAGGCGGTTGTTCTAAGCTGTGATTTTCCAAAGCCGCCGTCTATGGAGCCAAAATAGCTTGCGGCGGCGTGCAGCTCCTGCAGCGGGGCGGCACGGAACATATTCGATGCTTCGCCGCAGTTAATAACGCAAACCGGTGCCATACAGCTTTGCGATATTGCCATTGCGGAAAAAAGCCCGGAGGGACTTTTTACGGACAGTGTTAAGTTTTCCATATGTAATTCCTCTTATCTTTGAAAAGACAGCAGAATGTCTATTTTTCCACGGGTTATTTTGTCCATTTCCGAAAGGGAAAGGCTGTGGAGGGCACTGTTTATCCATCCGCCGACAACCAATTCCTCCGAAGAAGCATTGAGTGCCCATTCGGCAAAATCCTCATAGCCTATTCCAAGCCGCTCCCAAATCAGCGAGCCGCCGGGAAGAAAAAGCACCTCGCCCAAAGCCGCACCGTTATCGCTGCCGTAATTAAGGGCAAAGATACCGCCGCTTGATATATCGGCAATTATAAGAACGCCTTTAAGTACGCTGTATCCTTTGTACAGCTCGTTTATGTCAAAAAGAGATTTGCACCGGGAATTTTTGCCGCCGAAAATTCGGATATGGCGGTTTTTGCAGAGTATGTATCCGGTGCTTTTGAGTATGCGTTCCATAACGGGGCAGCCGCCGAACTTCATTTTACGCATAATTTCCGTTTCCGCACTGCCGTTTTCCGCAGAGAACAAGGAGCTGTTGGCACCGGAAAAGCCAAGCTGCTTTTCAAAAAAGCTTTTATCGTCATTCATATTTTTCCTCATTAAATAACCCTTATGCGCACGGAGGAGCCGTCGGGCATATTGCGCATTTGCCACCGCATAAAAGAGCCCGCTCCGCGATTATCGCTTCCTTCGATATAGACAACATCTGCGCCTGCGCCGCCTTCGGTAAAAACGGCGCAGGGGTATTCGTCACGGTCAAAAAAGCTGTTTGTACGCACATTTTTAAGAGATTCCCTTCGTCTTTCTGCGGCAGAATCTCTGCCGATAGTCAAAACGGAGGAAAAACCTGCTTTTTGTGCGGCAAGAATATGCTCGGCTGTTTGCGGGTATCTTTTTGAATCCACAACGCAGACGAAAGCAAAATCGCTTTTTGAAGGACCGGAGGAATAGGTCTGCCCGATTTCTCCGATTCGATTAAGCTTGCTTATGTACAGCCCCATTTCATGAAGGGCGGCTTTTGCAAGCTCCTTTGCGCTGCTGCACAAATTGCATAGCTGCTCCGTAAGCTCTGCGCCGTATTCGTCGCAGGAGGATTTAATCGAGATGAGTTTACAAAGCTTATCTTCGGCGGCGAAAAGCTCGGTGTCGCCGCCTTCGGCTGCTTTATGACGGAAAAAATCCACATTTTTACCGGCAAGGGCGGTTACGGAGGCTATATCGAAGGAGGCATAGGCAAAAGCATTGTCTATATCCTTTATAAATGCTTCCAGCATATCCATTGCGGAATCTACTTCTTTAATCAGAACATTACAGTCGCTCATATTGCTTTAATCAGGCGTTGCGGAGCCTGTCAACAAGCGCATAAATATACGCTATGGCGTTTGTAAGCTCCTCAAGCTGGCTTTTGCTTGCGGCGGAGAAGTATTCCAGCCTTTCTTTAAGCTGCGTATACTGGGCGTCCTGCCAATTTGCGCCCTGGTTAAGACATTCTGTCATAAGGGAATCGTAAATATCCTCGATGCGGTCGTGCCTATCCGCAAGGAAGCTGCCGAATCTTTCCAAGCTGTCAATATCGTGTACAATTACGCTGCTTGCAGCCATATCTATTCCTCCTTAGTATTCGTCAAGGTCAGCGAGCCGCTTTTCTGTAATAAGGACAAAGCTTTCTATATCCGCAAGCTTTTCCTCTATCCGCCGTGCGGCAAAATCAAGCGGTTCGATATATTCCGTTTCAATCCGGCGGGACTTTGCGTCGTCCCAGTTTTCTTTAATCGTTTTCCATTTTTTCAGAGGAGCCGAAAGGCTTTCCGCATACGCCATCGGTGCCGTCCTTTCTTCTCATATAGATATTTCTGCTTATAAAAAGCGGATAGGGGAACATGGCGACATTTTCGCCGCCGATTTTCGGGTTGTTTGTGTTGCAGATAAGGGTGCAGTTTGTAAGGCTTTTGATAACACGGGGGGTATAGCCGCTGCTGTTTTCGCAAAGCAAATCGAGGCAAACCTTGATTCCGATGTTGGAAACAAACTCAATGTCTACGGAGGTTCCGGGTTCAAAATTGAGGAGGGTCTGCTCCGCCTCATCGCCGAAATAATTGCTGTGCGCATCGGGGCGGCTGTCGTCGATAAGCTCTCTGTATGCTTCCCTGTAAGAGGGCATATTGCAGCCGGGTTTTTGATAAAAAACCTCCCCCGCAGCCGCCCTTGCCCAACAGCCGATGGCAACAAAAGGAATTCCGAGGTGCTCCGCAAGGTCGTCGGCAACGGCGTTTCCGCTGCGGTTATCGGCTGTGCCGACCATAATTCCGTTTTTGCCGAGGTTAAAAAGCTCCGCCGGTGCGTCCTGAAGATAGCCGTTAAAACAAACAACTTCCGCAAGGGGATTTATATTGAGAACGGCGTCCTTCAAAGCGGCGGTTTTGTATCTGCCGAGGTCCCGGAAGCCAAGACGGTGGCGGCAGACATTGTGCAGTTTAAGTATATCGCCGTCGATAAGAATAAATTTGCTGATTCCCGCCCTTGCAAGCTGGAGGGCAACATGGGAGCCGACAGAGCCGCAACCGATGATGACGGCGTATTTTTTGAGCATTTCTTCCGACTCAAAAAGCCCCTCGTTTCTGGAAAAAAGATTTGTGATAAGCCCGAAGGAAGAAAAGGTCATATAGCTCATGCGCTCGCCGCATTTGTAGAACTGCCATTCACCGTTTACATATGCGCCGCAAAAATCATACCCGGAAAAAGCTGCGCCGTTATCCAGCGCAGAAAGCAGCATTTCGGGCGGAAGAATAAGCCCGACCCTGCAAAAATCTTTTTGACTGCAAGCTTCGTCAAAGTTTTCGTTTTTGCAAAGGAGATAATAACAGCCGGTTTTGTCATCGCCGACGCCAAAGACCTCGCCAAGATAAGCCGTATCTTCGGTTACATTTTCCGCCGCATACATAAGATAGGAAATGCCGGCATTATTAAAGAAGTCGGAATAATCCTCGTTGTCGCCGCAGCAGCGGGAGCAGGCTTTTGCTTCGCCGGGGTCAAAATTTTCGATTTTGCCGAATGCTTCGGCAAAATCGCCATTGCCTTCCGCCGCTTTGCTTTGGGATTCGCCGCACGGGGCTTCTTTTGGGATAAGCTCGGCAACGGCATTTATTACGGCGGCTCTTTTTTCGTCGGGGCTATTATATTTGCTTGCGGTTTTAAGCAAATCGGAACGGCAAATTACGATTTCTTTCATATTTTATCCTCCGTTTCTTTCAGCAAAGATTTCTTCATTAAGGCGTTTTTTGTTTTTCCAAAGCTTATAAGGATTGCTAAGCTCCAGATAATCGGTATGCTTAAAATATTTATTGCCGATATATATGGGCAGGGTATGATATTTTTCCGTTTCGGAATCATCGAGATAATAGCAGGTAAGCCTTTCCTTCGGGTCAAAATTTATAAGGAAAGACAGGGTGCCGTTGCCGATAGTTTCGGAAAAAGCTTTGTTGGTGCGGTTATCGTCGGCGGAAAAACGGTCGTAAGAGCCGGGGTGACGGTGCCAAAGACCGATGAGCTTCGGCTCTTTTTTATAAAGTCGGGACAAAACAGGGTACAGGTGATTATAATATCTGTCGTCCATTTCGTTATGTACAACGGAATGATAGGTGTCTATGCCGGGGTCGGTAGCCTCCACAACATACCATGTTCCGTCTCGGTCGTAATCTCCGAAGAGGATACCCCCCGTTTCAAGGGGATCTCTTGCGAGTGCCTCTGCCAAAATGGATATGTACGCTCTTTGGGATATAACAACACGCCTGCATTTTTTGCATTTTTCCGCAGTGTAGGAAAAAGGCTGTTCCGTGCGGGCTTTTTCCGTATATTCGGCAAAAAACATTTTAATGTTCTTCATAAAAATCCTCCGCCGGCGGCTAAATTTCGCCGTGTCTTTGAAATCTTGCCCATGCTTCGGGATTTCTGATGCCAAGCTCAAAAATGGAGAGCCAGCGGTACGCAAAACGGTAGGAGGTAACTGCGCTTGTAATTCCGCGGCTTATATCTGCGGAAACATTTCTCGTGTCTGCGGTGCAAAGATAGCGCATGCCGTCGCTATCGATAAGGGTATGGGGAATATTTTTAGGAGTAACGCCAGGAAGGCGGTTTACAATGCGCTGCAAATCGTCTATGGTCGGCTTTATCGGATAGACCTTTACGGAGCTTCCGTAGCGGACCTTTGGGTGGTCCGCATCGTAAACAAGAAGCAGCTTATAGGTCATTGTTTTATATGGGTTTCCGCTTTCGTCACACCCGAGGTTGGGTTTTGTATTAACGACCCAGTACATTCTTCCGTCCGAAAGAAACTTCGGTTTAAGGTTCGGGCTGTTAAATTCCCTGCGCATGGCGGCAACCTCCGCATTATAAAGCTCCTTGTTGGTTTCGTACCATTGCCCCGCAGATACAACCGCCTTGGGAATGGTTTTTGCCTTTGCGGCGGAACTGTTTTTTGCGGGGCTTTTGCTTTTGCTTTCCCCGACGGCAACAAGGGTGCCGTCGGGGTTGATTTCAATTTCTTCTCCGGAGGAAAGCATATCACGAAGCTTATCCAGGTGGCTGTCTGCGGAAACGACTGCCTTAGGGATAACGGATTTCTTTTCCGCATGGTTGGCAGCCTCGGAGCTTACTTCGTTTTCCTCCTCGGGGGAGCTTTGCCCGCCGCTTTCCCGCTGCATTTTGTCGATAAGGTCGCCTACGGTGTCTGCGGAAACGACCGCCTTAGGGATAACGGATTTCTTTTCCGCATGGTTGGCAGCTTCGGAGCTGACTTCGTTTTCCTCATCGGAAGGGGCTGCGCCGCCGCTTCTGCGGCTGCTTTCACTGCGCATCTGATTGATAAGGTCGTCAACGGTACTGTGAGCATGAGCATTAGATTCATCTGCGAAAAAAACCGCAGCGGGGATAAGATTTGTCTTCTTCATAATTAACACTCCTTTTTTGTATTACGAGGTCCGTATGCCTCCTTGCATTTATAAATACGGAACCGAAAAGAAAATATCCGAATTTTCTGGGGAACATCGTTGCTTACGGCTTATACAGAATTACTTTTCCGAATTTGTCCGTATTGCGGTTGTAATAATACGCATTTATTGCGTCATTTTTTCTGGAATCAAAATCGGAATTTGCAATGCGGAAGCCGTCGGAGGTTGCGCTCCTTATATTTTCTGTTTCCCCTGCGCCGAGAATATAAATTGCGGCAGAGCCGGGAATATATCCAAAGCTGCTGCGGATGTTGCGAAAGCTTTTTGCACAGATAATGTTTATCAGCCGCACCGAAGAAGCTTCGCTTAAAAACTGCCTGAACAGCTCGGATTCGGGAGAAGCCCGCAGCGATTGTGAAAATATCGGATAGTCCGTAATTTCAGTGAAGAGGTTTATGCAGGGAACGGTACATTCGGTCTGTCTTGCAAGTTCATTTTTTACTTCCTGCTCCGCTTTGTGGAAAAAGGCATTATCGCCGAACAGGCGGCGGTATTCCGCTTGGCTGCCTTTTCCGAACACATGGACTTCAAAAGCGGATGGGAAAGCCGCAAAATGGTTTACCGCCGATTTTACAACCGAGGCAAAAATTCGTTCGTCGCTTCCGGAGCAGATGATATTTCTTTCATATTGCGAAGCCTTTATTGATACAAGGGTGTTGTCGCAAATATCGTCCGCACTGTCGCAAAAAGCGTCGCATCTAAGGCAGGGAGATGTACCGAGAATAATTTTTGATTGACTTCCGGGCGGGGCAGGAGCCGAAGCCTCATTTCCTCTTAAAAGCACGCAGGAGCCGCTTCCGTTAAGCGCAGAGAGAACTCTGCACACATCCGTAATTAGGCTGTCGCTTGCATAAAAGCACTGAAGCTCCCGGTTATCCCGTTCCGTTTGCCCCATATAGGAATTGTAAATTGCGCAGCCTTTTTTAAGGAGGGCTGCTTTTGCTATGCCGGAATTTTCTCTGTTTGTGTCTGCGCAGCGTTCGCTCAGCATGGTGCGGGCTGCCGCCTGCGGGGCTTTGAATACAAATCTTGTCGTAAAATAGTTTTTCAAATCGCCGGTAAAGGAATTTTTCGGGCTGTCGCAGGCGGCACGCTGGCTTGCCATAACGAGATGAATGCCGTAGGTTCTGCCCTTTCTTACAAGCTCGTTAAGCATAGCCGCCGTTCCGAAAACATTTTCGAACAAAGACTGATATTCGTCTATAACAATCAAAATCCGCGGCATTTTTGCGGTTTTACGGTCGAACCTTTCCAAAACGGCTCGGTAAACCTCATATTTTCGGATAAGGGTATGGGTTTTGGCTTCAAGCTGTTCAAAAAGCCTTTGCCTGTTGCGCATTTCGGCAACATAGTACCTTAAAAAAGAGGTCATCACATCGGAATCCTCGTTGTCAATAACTGCGTCCGCAGACTTAAGCCTTGCGGCGGCGTATACATTAAATTCCGCCCCGCCCTTAAAATCACCGACGGCAATTTTAACCTCGGAATCGCTGTAATTTGCCATGGTCTGGATGATTATAGAATGCAAAAGCGAGCTTTTGCCGGAACCGACATCTCCGATAATCAGTGCATAGGGCTTTTCTTCGGAAAAAAGCAGCTTTTGTTCCTTTCCGGTTTTGTCGATGCCGACGGTTATTTCTATTCCGTCGGCGGAGCTTTTTTTCTGCCACTGCTCCGGAGCGGGAAGCACGGCACCAAGCGGCAGGACGGATTGTTTCCTAAGCATTGCGGTGCTTTTTTGACAGATGGCTTCTATCCTGCCGCCTTCGGCGGAATTTACGGGATGTATCTTTGCATATTCGGAGATAACTATATCTCCGGAGGAAACCTTGATAATGCCTGCGCAGTCGCTTAAAGCTTTGAAAAAGCCGTTTTCCCCCTGAAAAATACGGGTGCTTTTGTCTATGCTCATAAGAGCAAAAACTCCGGCGGGGTTTCCGTTTTTTATAATCCTGCCAAGCATTTCCTTTGCATTCTCGGTTATGCCGCTTAGACCGTCGATAAAAATATAGGCGGGGGATTTTTTTGGAGTACCCGGTGCGGCGTTATATTCCCGGAGGTTTTTGTATGTATCGCCAAGGACGCTGCGGTAGGTTTCGGAAATATCTGCGCATATACTTTTAAGTCCGCAAAGGAGCTCTTCTTCTGTTCGCCATACGGTTATGCAGCCGGCAGCCTCGAGCTTTGCAAGGGAAGAATAGCTTGCACCCATACACTGAACATCGGAAAACATTATCCTTGCGTCCGAATCAAAGGAGAGAATATCCGCCGCAACCGAGCCAAAGGCTTTTGACATGGACACTTTGCCATCGGTCACAAAGAGCACATTTTTATCAAAATCGCTGACGCTTATCGGAAAGGAAAGCCCCTCTTTCGTCAGATATTTTGCAAATTCCGAGGGCAGATGCCGAATTACCTCATAGCCGGGATCCTCGAAAATAAAATTTCCGACAGGGATTTTATTTTTTGAAAGAATACCCTCGCATACAAGGGCGTTTGCTGCATCAAACAGTGCTTTTTTGTTTTCGTCTTCGGCTTTTCTTTTGCTGTCTGCAAGGGAGGAAAGCCGCTCGGCGGTTTTTCTTTCGATTTCGGCGGCTCCGGCGGCTTTATGGTTTTCGGCTGTTTCAAGGCGCACTTTAATATCCGGCAGAGCCGAAATCGCTTTGGCACAGCGCAGTATTTTCTCACGCAGAACGGCTATTGCAAGATACTGCTTTTTTCTGTATGGGTGGACCATGGCTCCGATTGCGTTTGCCATGCCGGAAGGGATAAACGCATTTTGCAGCCGGAGGGTTTCTCTATACAGATTTTCCAAAAGCTCGTCCAATTCATGAAAAAGCTCCTCGGAAGAGAGATTTACATAGTTTGTGTCGGTTTCCCGAACGGCTTTTTTATAGTATTTATGCTTCATACGGTGCCAATGCGGATCCTTAATACCGTCAAGCTCACGGTTTACGGAATCCAAAGCGTTTTTAAGAACCGCCTGCCGCCGCCGTGTTTCTTCCGAGCACCGCATTTCTGAGATATTAAATTCGGAGGCGATGCGGCGGCATTCGGACATATGGGTTTCGTATATTTTTGCTTTGGAAAGCCCGGCGGCAGTTTTTATTTCGGATTCGTTATTCTTAAAGCCGCTTACAGCATCGGAAAAGCGAAGGCAAAGCCGCTTTACTTTATCAAGATTCAAGGTCAATCACCTCCCACAATGGCGGCGATAATGGCTATAACAAATGCGATTGCAATAACATAAAGCAATACGGTAATAACCATGGCAAGGCAGTACATGGCAAGACCGACGCCGACGGTTCCTCCTGCCGCAGACAGTGCGGACATAAAGTATGTGCCGAGATTATAGCTCCGCCTTGCCGCAAATTTTGCTCCGTAAATAATTGCGCAGAGCAAAGCCCCCGCAATAATTACATAGGGCGCAACCGTGCAGAAAAAATTTACGATATGCTCGGAAAGACCGTCCGGGTCCGGTACTGCGGCAAAAACATAAATGCCGACTGCTTTATATATAAGGTAGCCTATGCCCCCCGCAATAATAAGGGTTATAATCCAAAATGCAAATTTACGAAATCCGCTTACGGCGGGGAGGGTATGTTCCACCGTATGCGCTGCGCCGTCATCGGGAACAACGCACTGACAGTTGCCCGTATCCCGGTCGTGAATGGTGCCGTCCTCGGCAATATACAGATTAGCCATATCCGTTTCCTCCTTTTTTCAATGTCATTTATATATACGGAGGCGGTATCCGAATATCCGTGACAAAAAAAGACCTCGGGAAAGCCCGAGGTCTGAGAAAGAAAAATCCTCTTTGTATTAAGAAGGACTCATAATACAAAGAGGATTTAGATAATCAGCCGATTTTTTCAAGGATTGCCTTATTGAGCAGAGAAAAATCGTTTGTGCAGTTACAAAGGCTTTGCAGCTTTTCGGAAAGGGCGGCAAGCCTCGAACCGTCAAAGCCGCTTATATCCAAAACGCCGAGAGCAAAAAGCCACGCAAGCACGGCAAGGCCCTCGTATTCGTCGGACTTAACGGCAAGACCAAACCACCATTCGGCAACATTTTTCCAAGGCATTGAACGGAAGCCGGGGTATAATTTAAGCGGAAGAAGATAGTATCTTCCCATAAGGTAATCGCCGCTTTGGTTTGCATATATGCCGGAAAGGCAGAGAGCGTAGTTTATAACGGAAAACGCCTCGTGCTCATTAATTCCGTGCTCCAAAATTTCTTCGGCGGTTATGGGAACGGAATTCAGCTTTATCGCTTCAATTTCTTTACGGCGCAGCATATATGCAAGGTTGTTGTTGGTTTGTACGGAAACGGAAAGGCTGTCCGTAAAAAACCATTCTGCATTTTCGGAAAGTCCGTTGGGGGAAAATACGATGCGCATTTCTCTTTTATTGTTTAAGGAATAGACGACGGAGAAATCGCTGCGTTCTTTAAGCTTCCAAAATTCCTGCCCGGAGCCGGCTTCTTCATAAGGAAAATACGGGTTTTGATTTTGGAAAAGGCGGCGGGGCGGAACGCCGAAGCACTTTGTCCATGTGTCAAAATCTCTTTCGGTCTGCGCTTTTTTAAGCCGGTTATAGTGTGCCTTTCCGGCATACGAAAAGCCCTTGAGGTTCTTATAAATTTCGTCTATGCGGTTCCATTTTTGTCTTTGCTCCTCCGCAGAAAAACAGCCTATTGCCGAGCATACGCTGAAAGAAAAGATGATTTCGTCATAATCCATGCGGGCCGTTGCGTCATCAAGCCGCTTTAGGCAGTTCTTCCTTAAAGCGGCGTCTGCGGCGGGGCATTTGAAAGACGGGTCGAAAACCGGCGCAACGGAAAGAATAATCCGAGAGCGTTCCGCCTTTTTTGGATTGCTCATTTGACGGCAGGCTTCCGCCGCAGCCTCGGCATCGAAAAGGTCGCCGAAATCCGCAAAATCCGCAAGGATAGCTTCATGAGCAGTCCAAAGAGCCTCCGCCTCATACTGTTCATTATTCATCAGGCTTTTAAGCGTATTCGCAAAGGCTTTTGACATTTTGAAATTTACAAGGCTGAGAGAAAGCGCATTAACGGAATTTGTATATTTGCACCAGGCAAGTACAAGCATGATGTATATGCCCAAAAAAGTTTTTTTATCGCTGCCGGATTTAATAAGTGCTTCGGCGTGCTCAAAGGGCGGTATACCCTTTTGAACGGCAAGTGAGGCTTCGATTACCGCCTCCGCAAAGCCATAGCGGATCTCTCCGCCGTTTATGCTTTCGCTAAATCCTGTGCCGATATACTCGATAAAATCGGAGGCGGTTTTTCCGGGGTTCTCCGTAAGAAAATATATGTCGGAAATTTGAGAGGCGGTAATGTTCTCGGAAAAAACGGCGTCGTAAATTCTGTGCTTGTCCTCAAAGCGAATATTTGCGCCGCTTATCACAAATTCAAAAAGAAGATTTGTATAGGCGTAGCAATTATCCGGGTCTTCCGTCGTTTTGAAAATAAGGCTGTCGATTATATTTTTACGCAGCCTGCCGTTACCTATCAAAACGGTAAAGATAATAACCTCTTTCCAACCGCTTAGGGTGTATTTATCCTCAAAAATCTCAAGAGGGGACATATTGTTATATTCGTCATCGGAATATTGGGCAACAATGGCGTATGCCGTAAGGTATTCCTGCATCTGCCTGTGGGCGGTTACGCCGTTTTCGGAAAAGGAATAGGCGTTTTCGCCGTAAGTTTTGGAAAAAATTCCGGTATGGGAAAGCTCCCTTATAATGTCCTCCGGCTTAAAGGAAGAAACATCTTGAGAAAAAGCCCAGTCCAAATCGCAGCCTGCCTGACCGATAAGCTTAAAAAGCTCGCTTTCGTTGCAGTAAAGGCGGCTGCGCTTAGTAAGGGCGGAAGCAATGTATGAAAGAAAAATCCAAATGGATTTTGCCTCAAGCATACCGGGGCTTTTGTTTATGCTCCAAAATATATAAAGGTCCACTATTTTTTCAAACAGCTCCGCTTTATTCTCGGGAAGCCGCCCGGTGCTTTTCGATATGGTCAAAAGAAGAGAAAGGTCAAGAGGATTTTTCGCCATTTCTTCTATTTGGGGATTGCCGGAGCAGAGTATCTGCTCCGCAAGCGAGGCACAATTAGCCGCCAGCCTTTGGTTGGGGCTTAATATGATTTCGCACCATTTTTTGCAAAATTCACGAATGTCGTCTTCGGATAAGGGGGAAATCATATATTCGGAGCCGGGCTTATCAAGCTTTGGAACGGCGTAGCCGGAACGGAGGGTTATAACAACATCGGTTTCGGGATATTCCGAGAGGTAACGGTTGAAATTTTTGAGAAATTCCGTTTCTTTTTCGGAATCGAGTATTTCGTCCCAACCGTCCAAAACAATGCAAAGGTTTTTCGGCTTGCTGGAGCCGATAAGTTCGATAAAATCATCTTCGGATATACCGGAAAAACGGGAACCGAAGCTTTTTGTGCAAAGCCTGTACATAAGCTTTTCAAAATCCTCGGATAAAAGCTCCTTTTCGGTAAGCCCGGAAATGCTTTTACAGCTTATGAGCACGGGCAGAGCGTTTGGATTAAAAAAGAGGGCGTTTTCGTCGGAGTATTTTTTGAAAAAAGCCGAATCGTTTTGCAAAAGCGCAAGAACAAGCCGTCTGCAAAAGGTTGTTTTTCCTGCGCCGGGGTTTGCTTGGATAAAAAGCCGAAGACCCGCAGCGGGCAAATCGCTTTTTTGCGCAATACTGCCGCCGTGGCGGTTCTCGTCTGCCTCAAGGGCTGCGATCCTTTCGTCAATAAGCCTTATAAGCTCTGCGGCACTGTCGTTCAAATTTTCGCTGTAACACGATACCTGTAAAGAAAGGGGAAGATAAATGTCCTCCAAAGTAATGACCCGATAAAGCAGGTCGCTTGCTTCAATCTGCGGAAAATGATTGAGCTTAACTTCGCTGCAGGCATTTTTAACGGCGCAGATATATTTATCCTTACACGCAGTCATCGCTTATCTCCTTTCTTATTGAAACACCGGAGCAATGACGCCGTATTTTTGCAGCTTTTGAAGAAAGAGCATTTTGTTTATAAGCTTTAGAGCTTCGCCGTCTTTATTTGTTATATTGTTTTCGCCAAAGCTTTTATCAACAATAAGCCGATAGCCGCTTGCTATATTTGCCTGCTCCTGCTCGTCAAGGCTTATTGCGTCCCGGTAAATAAGAAAATACAAAATGCTTTTTTGCACATCCTGCCCTTGATTATTAAGAATAACCAAAGCCAAAACAAAAGCGTATACGGCATAAAGAGAAAGGCGGGGTTCCTTTGGCGATACGGAGAGGACAAAGGTATCAAACCACCCTCTGTTTGCCTTCGGCTCATTGGGTGAACCTCTTCCGTCAATAAAGCTGTTTGCACAGCCGATAAGATGCGTAATATAATATGCGGCAAGGTAGCACATAACCATATCGCTTTGGAAAAGATATTGCTCTATGCCGTCCCTTTCGACAACATTCAATATGCCGGATTGGCAGGAAAGCGTCTTCAAAAAGAACTCGATGTTCCGAATAGGAATGTTAAAATCAACGCCCGCAAGAGTAAGCTCTTCTTTGATATTGACAAAACAGCGACGGATTTCGGAAATATCGGCGTATTTCTTGTTTTCAAACACAAATTTACACGCAAGAAAGCCAAGCAGGAGCTTCATATCCTCTGCGGGAATGTTGTAGTTGTGGCGGCTCCACCTAAGGTCGATTATTTCATCAACAACAGCCCTTAACAGGGTATAAAGAGGAAATTTTCCCGTTGGGTATTTTACCGTCAGATTAAGAGCAACCATCAGCACAAAGGGGTTTTTAATCAGCGAATAGAGATATGGATTTGCCTGAACTCTGTCGATAAAGCCGTCGGCTTCATCGGCAAGAATAGAAAACGCTATTTTTTTAATTCCGCTTAGGTCAAGCTCCTTTATATAGAGCGGGTCGGCGTTAAAGGACAAAATCCGGCTTACGGCAAAGCGGCTTGCAAAAACAACGCTTGCATTTCGATAAGCGGAAAGCATTTCGCCAAGTCCGTCAAGATAGCGGCTCATCTTATCGGATTCCACCTCGTCGATGGAGTCGATAAGGAACAGCAGCTTTCCGGAGCTGTGCGCATTATCAACAAGCTCCTTAAAATTTTCTGTTTCGCTTGCTTCCGCAAGGTCGAGCGGGGAGGAATAGGAGCCGTTGTTTGCTTTGTGCGAGGGGATAAATACCGGGAAAAGGTCAGCCTTGCAGCTTCCGAACAGGGATTTTTGCAGCTCTTTGTATTCTTCGGATTTTTTTCTGCCGTTTTCGCCGATAACGGCGGAGCCGGAAGCAAACAGCTCGTTTGCAATGCAGCAAAGCAGGGCGATGTCGAGCAGCGTTGATTTTCCGAAGCCGGAACCCGCAGTCAGAAATCTTGTGAACTTTGGACCGCCAAAAGGGGCAAAAACCGTTTTGTCACTGTCGATGCCTTCGGTGATTGTCGGCAAAACAAAAAAATCTATCAGCTCTTTTTCCTTTGCTTTTTCGGAACGGTAGTCCGAGCTGCCCTTGCAGTGGTGCTGCCAAAGCTTTTCATAATACGCCTTTTTTTCAATACCGGAAGAGGAAAGCTCCTGTATGTCATAGTCGGGGCTTATATAGCAGCTGTTATTTTTCCGCCTTACAAACTTTTCGCCGATAACGGCATTTATTTTTGTTTGCAGCTTATGTATGGAATCCTCGTCGGTTTGCTCGTATTTGTCCCATAAAAGCTCAAAAAGGCTTCCGTAGGAGAGGGCACGACCGTGCTTTTTTGCCTCTAAAAGCGCAATAAGAAAGCTCCAGCATTTAGGAGTAAGGTGTATCGGTTCTCCGTCTTTGATTATATCGTGCTCGACGGAATTTTCATCTATCGTGTACCTTCCGGATATGACCCAACAACTCATAAAATTGCCCCCTTTACTTTATATAAAAAGAATTATCCCTTTTTACGGGTGTTTTTTCCCTTTTTTCGCCCCGGAAACCTTCCCTTTTTAATTGATAAGATTTTATCAGAAACAATCGAGAGGAGAAAAAAGGGTATGAAAAGAAATTGCGAAAGATTTATAGATGCTTTGAACGCAGTTAATGCAAAAAATATCCGTACCAGAAAAGAACTTATGGAAAACCGGGAGCTTTATGCGGATTTTTGGTATGCGGCGGGAGATTTTGTTTCTTTTGTTCTTCTTTCAAAAACGGGAAAAAAGAACAGGGACGGAGAAACCACCGCAGGAAACGCCGCAAAAATCCAAAAGCTTGCCGAATACGGAATTACGACAAAAGAGGATATTCACACGGATTGCGTTATCAAAATCATGGACAAGCTTGACCGTGTTTTTGCTCAGCCGCCGGAAAAGCAAAAAAATTATTGTTATTTAATGTGCAACAATCTGGTAAACGATTGGTTCGACAAGCTTCCGCCAAGGGAAATTAAGGTGTTTTCCCTCCAAGACGAAATAAATTGCGGCGACGACGAAAATTCCTGTACATACGAGGATACCATAGGCGACTATACCTACGACGGAGAAGCGTGCTTTGTAGAGAGGGAAACGCTTTGCGAGCTTTCTGAAAAGCTTCGGCAAAAGCGCATTGCAGAATATGAAAAGGAAAGAAAAGAAATTATAAGAGAGATTTCTCTTTTATGCGAAAAGCCTGCCGAGGTTATGGCTCATCTGGCATTGGTACACCTTGGGGCAAAGCCAAGGGAGCTTGCGGCGGGCATTCTTTCCGCAGGAGCGGAAAAAGTCTATGCGAAAATCCTTTATGACGCCGCAAAAAAAGCGGGACTTAAAGACGGCGAGCTGCGCTCTTTGCTAAAGGGCAAACGCATCTCCGAAAGCTCCGTTAAGGAGGATACCGGCAACGCAAAAATTATCGCTTCGCAAATTTCCCACCTTGCAAACCGTGCAAAGCAACGCCTTTAATGACGGAAGCCGCCGAAAAAAGACGGATTTTTGCCCCTCTTATATTATAATGCAAACCTGCCCGTTTGGAAAGCCCCCATAAATTTTTTTACGGCGGCAATCAAGTAATCAGAGAAGAACAAGCCCCCTGCATACCGCACCAAGCGGTATGCAGGGGGTTGCCGTTATAAAGATATTACTGCTTAAATTAGGACAAAGCCGAAAGCAAATTATTGCTGTTCCTTGATGGCAGCCTGTGCTGCGGCGAGCCTTGCGATCGGAACACGGAACGGGCTGCAGGAAACATAGTCAAGACCGGTGCGGTGGCAGAACTCAACGGAGGACGGGTCGCCGCCGTGCTCGCCGCAAATTCCGAGGTGAATATCCGGGCGGGTGGAGCGACCGAGGCGGCAAGCCATATCAACAAGCTTGCCTACGCCAACCTGGTCAAGCTTTGCAAAAGGATCGTTTTCATAAATCTTTTTGTCATAGTATGCGCCGAGGAATTTGCCTGCGTCGTCACGGCTGAAGCCGAAAGTCATCTGGGTAAGGTCGTTGGTGCCGAAGCTGAAGAACTCCGCTTCGGTAGCAATCTGGTCGGCGGTAAGGGCGGCTCTCGGGATTTCGATCATGGTGCCGACTTTATAATTAAGCTCAATGCCGGCTTCGGCAATTACCTGGTCTGCGGTTGCAACAACAACATTCTTTACATATTTAAGCTCTTTTACCTCGCCGACAAGGGGAATCATAATTTCGGGAACAATTTTCCAGTCGGGATGACGGCGGCTTACATTGATTGCCGCATTGATAACGGCACGGGTCTGCATTGCGGCGATTTCGGGATAAGTAACGGCAAGACGGCAGCCGCGGTGACCCATCATCGGGTTAAACTCATGGAGGGATTTAATTATGTTCTTAATTTTCTCGACGCTCTTATTCTGCGCTTTTGCAAGCTCCTCGATGTCGTGCTCATCGGTGGGCAGGAACTCGTGGAGCGGCGGGTCAAGGAAGCGGATTGTAACGGGGCAGCCCTCCATAGCTTCGTAAATGCCCTCAAAGTCGGATTGCTGCATAGGCAGAATCTTTGCAAGTGCGGTTTCACGCTCTTCGAGAGTATCGGAGCAAATCATCTCACGGAATGCGGCAATACGGTCGGCTTCAAAGAACATGTGCTCGGTACGGCAAAGACCGATGCCCTCTGCGCCAAGCTCCTTTGCCTTGCGGGCGTCATGAGGAGTATCCGCATTGGTGCGAACGCCAAGGCGGCGGTATTTGTCCGCCCAGCCCATGATGCGTCCGAATTCGCCGGCAATAACGGCATCAACGGTTGGGATAACTCCGTCGTAAATTTTTCCGGTGGAGCCGTCAAGGGATATGTAATCGCCTTCATGAATGGTTTTTCCGCCAAGCTCTAAGAATTTTTCTTCCTCGTGCATAATTATGTCGCCGCAGCCGGAAACGCAGCATTTGCCCATTCCCCTTGCAACAACGGCGGCGTGGGAGGTCATTCCGCCGCGGACGGTAAGAATACCCTGTGCGGCTTTCATGCCCTCGATGTCCTCGGGAGAGGTTTCAAGACGGACGAGAACGACCTTTTCGCCCCTGTCGTTCCATTCCTTTGCGTCCTCGGCGGAGAATACGGCTTTTCCGCAGGCTGCGCCGGGAGATGCGCCAAGACCCTTGCCCATAGCTTCCGCTTTTTTAAGTGCGGCTGCGTCAAACTGCGGGTGGAGCAGAGTATCAAGGTTGCGGGGGTCTATCATTGCAACAGCTTCTTTTTCGGAAATCATACCCTCGTCAACAAGGTCGCAGGCAATCTTGAGGGCGGCATGGGCAGTGCGCTTGCCGTTACGGGTTTGGAGCATATAGAGCTTGCCGTTTTCAACGGTGAACTCCATATCCTGCATATCACGGTAGTGATCTTCAAGAGTGCGGCATACATTTTTGAACTGCTCGAATGCCTCGGGGAACTTTTCGGCCATTTGGCTTATGGGCATAGGAGTACGAACGCCGGCAACAACATCTTCGCCCTGTGCGTTGGTGAGAAATTCGCCCATAAGGTGCTTTTCGCCGGTTGCGGGGTCACGGGTAAAAGCAACGCCGGTTCCGCAATCGTCGCCCATATTGCCGAACACCATGGTCTGTACATTAACTGCGGTGCCCCAGGAATAGGGAATATCGTTATCACGGCGGTAAACATTTGCTCTGGGGTTATCCCAGCTTCTGAATACAGCCTGAATTGCGCCGATAAGCTGTTCTTTTGGGTCGGTGGGAAAATCAACGCCGATTTTGTCCTTATATTCGGCTTTGAACTGTGCTGCAAGCTCTTTAAGGTCATCTGCGGTAAGCTCGACATCAAGAGTTACATTGCGCTTTGCTTTCATTTCGTCGATGAGCTGCTCAAAGTACTTTTTGCCTACTTCCATAACAACATCGGAATACATCTGGATAAAGCGGCGATAGCAGTCCCAAGCCCAACGGGGGTTGCCGGATTTTTTCGCCATAATCTCGACTACCTGCTCGTTAAGACCAAGGTTGAGGATGGTATCCATCATTCCGGGCATAGAGGCTCTTGCACCGGAGCGGACGGAAACGAGAAGCGGATTTTCAAGGTCGCCGAATTTCTTTCCGGCGATATTCTCCAGCTTTTCGATGTTTTTCATAATTTCTGCCATGATGTCATCGCTTATCCGGCGGCCGTCCTCATAGTATCTGGTGCAGGCTTCGGTAGTAATAGTGAAGCCCTGGGGGACGGGAAGACTGATATTGGTCATTTCGGCAAGGTTGGCACCCTTGCCGCCGAGAAGCTCGCGCATTTTTGCGTTGCCTTCGGAAAAGAGATAAACAAACTTTTTGCTCATATAACAACCTCCCAATAAAATAAGCTTTTTTAATCCCATTGCCGGAAAACTAAATCCGTACAGTTTACATTATATCAAAATGTATTGTTGTTTTCTATATTATCACTAAAAATTCTGCGAAATTGACGAATTTACGGGTTTTTAAGCTTTTTTATATGTTTCTACTTGCAAAATATCAATGAAATTGGCATAATATATATGTAATATTTCATAAAAAGTACGGAGGTGATATTATGCAGAATGCTGCTGCCATTGTTTATACCGGCGGCTGCGCTCCCCTGTACGAGGGCTGTCCCTCCGCTATGGGCGAGCTGTTGTTCCGCCCTGTTGCCGAATGGGTAAATGCTGCGCTTGACGCACTTGATATTACCGACAGATGCTATGTAAGACACGAGGGAGAGGACGCTTTGGAAAAGTGTACCGGCGATTCGCCCGTGTTTGTACATTCTGCCGGGGAGGGTCACCCTATCCTTTCCGCAGGCGAATGGGTAAAAAAGCGAGAAGAAAAAAACATTATTGTGCTTTGTGCGGAGGCTCCTTTTGTGGACGAGGCTTCCATACAGGGCGCATTGAGCCACCATATTGAAAATAACCATAATATGACTGTTCTTGCCTCCGGCGGAAGAACGGCTTTTATCAAGGAACTTGCAAACAGTGCGTTCTGGGTAAAAGGCGTATTTCTGTCGGAGCTTTTTGAAAAAGCGGACCCGGAGGATAAGGACGGAAAGGCGTTTATTCCAAATGCGCTGAAGGTCATCTCCGGCATGGGAACCGTTGCGGGCACATTTGTTGCCGGAAAGCAGGAGCTTAATATGCGTGCGGAAAATGCGGAGGGTCTTCTGACGCTGAACGCCGCCGCCCGCACCATCGTTTTCAAAAAGCTTTGTGCATCGGGCGTTCAGTTTACCTGCACGGACGGAATTATAATCGCACCGACGGCAAAAATCGGAGCAGGTACAAAAATTTTGCCCGGAACCATAATAAAAGGCAGCACCGAAATCGGAAATGACTGCGTAATAGGTCCGAACAGCTATATTGAAGACAGCACAATCGGCGATGAAACAGAAGTGAATTCCACCCAAATCCATTCCGCAAGGCTTGAAAATAGGGTTAAGATAGGTCCATGGAGCCAAGTTCGTCCGGGCTCGGTTATCCATGACGGGTGCAAAATCGGCGATTATGTGGAGATAAAAAATTCCGAGGTCGGCGCACGCACCGCAATTGCCCACCTTACATATGTGGGGGATTCCGATGTCGGCGAGGGAGTTAATTTCGGCTGCGGCTGCTGCATAGCAAACTATGACGGGCAGCATAAGCACCGCACAAAAATAGGCGACCATGCTTTTCTTGGCTGCAACACAAACCTTATCGCTCCGGTTGAGCTTGGGAACTTTGCTTATACTGCGGCGGGCAGCACAATCACAAAAAATGTTCCGGATTATGCCCTTGCGGTAGGAAGAGCAAAGCAGGAAAATATTGCGGATTGGGTAAAAAAGCACGACGCAATTAAAATTAAATAGCCGTTTCGTAAGAAACCGTTTTCAGGAAAGTTTTTTATAGCGCAAAAAGCTTAAAAATAAAAACACCATGAGTTAATAGGAGAGAGTAAAAATGAATATCCACGGGAAGGACATTAAAATTTTCACCGGCAACGCATACCCGAAGGCGGCGGAGGACATAGCAAGAAACCTTGGTCTTCCGCTTGGAAAATGCTCCGTCGGGCACTTTGCCGACGGCGAGGTCAGTGTTTCGCCGGAGGAATCCGTTCGCGGCTCCGATGTGTTTATCGTTCAGTCCACCTGCAATCCGGTAAATGACAATCTTATGGAGCTTATCATAATGATAGACGCTTTCCGCCGTGCCTCCGCCGGAAGAATAACGGCGGTTATCCCTTATTTCGGATATGCCCGTCAGGACAGAAAAGCGAAAGCAAGAGATCCGATCTCCGCAAAGGTGGTTGCAAATATGCTTACTGCCGCCGGTGCGGACAGAGTTCTTACCATGGATCTTCATGCGGCGCAGATTCAGGGATTCTTTGATATTCCCGTTGACCACCTTATGGGCGCACCTATTCTTACTCCCTATTTCCAGCCTATTGTTCATCACCACGAGGACGAATATGTTGCGGTTTCTCCCGACCACGGCAGCGTAAACCGTGTTCGTAAATTTGCCGAAAAGCTTGATATTCCGCTTGCCATAATCGACAAACGCCGCCCCAAAGCCAATGTTTCCGAGGTTATGAATATAATCGGCGATGTAAAGGGCAAAAAGTGCATTATCATGGACGATATGGTCGATACTGCGGGCACTCTCTGCGGTGCGGCAAAGGCCCTTGTTGAAGTCGGCGGTGCTCTTTCCGTAACCGCCTGCGCAACCCATGGCCCGCTTTCCGGTCCGGCAATCGAGCGTATCCAGAACAGCGTTTTGGACGAGCTTGTTCTTCTCGATACCATTCCGATAAGCGAAGAAAAGCGTGCCGCCTGCGACAAAATCACCGTTCTTCCCGTTGCACCCGTTTTTGCGGAGGCAATCGAGCGCATCTACGGCGACCGCCCCGTAAGCCCGCTCTTTATCTGATTTTTTTTACAATATGAGCACGAAAAAGCCCCGCAAAAAGCGGGGCTTTTTTTGCGTGCAAAAAAATTGAGCACGGAGCGTTTTGCTCCGTGCTCAAAAAATATGTGTGCTCAAAATGAGGATTTGTTCAAAAGGTCGTTGCGCAGATTCCAAAGCTTTTCGGAAAGGTCAACATAATATTTATGCGGGTTCTTGAAGCGTTTTACCTCGTCCCAAAGGGTATCGACCTGCTCTGCGCAGTATTTTTTGATTTCCTTGAGGGAGGGGCTTTTATATACGCATTTTCCCTTTTCAAAAATCGGCACGAGCATGCGTTTTGCGGTAACATCGGTAAGTTCTTTTTTCTTCCAGGTGCTTTCCGGGTCAAAAATAGTAAACGGCTTTGAGGTATCCGGCGCAGGTTCGTCATAAAGGCTGATATAATCAGCCATTGCCTTTCCGCTTTCGTTGGAATAGAAACGATAGAAGGTCTTAAAGCCGGGAATGGTTATTTTTTCTGTGCTCTCGCTTATTTTTATAACCGGCTCGAGCACGCCGTTTCTCTCTGCGGCGGCAAGCTTATATACGCAGCCGAAAACAGGGTCGCTTTTTGCGGTGATGAGGTTTTCGCCTACGCCGAAGCTGTTGAGCTGCGCCCCTTGGCGAAGAAGCTCGCTTATAAGATACTCGTCGAGGGAATTGGAGGCAACGATTCCGCAATCGGTATAGCCTGCGTCATCAAGCATCTTGCGTGCCTTTACGGAAAGATAGGCGATGTCGCCGCTGTCTATGCGAACGCCCTTCGGGCGATAACCCATGGGCTTGAGCACCTCGTCAAAGACCTTGATTGCGTTTGGAATGCCGGATTTGAGCACATTGTAGGTATCAACAAGCAGGGTGCAGTTATCTGGATATATTTCGGCATATGCCTTAAATGCTTCGTATTCGGAGCCCATAAGCTGAACCCAGCTGTGAGCCATGGTTCCGACGGCAGGAACACCGTAATCACGGTCGGTGATTGCGCAGGCGGTTGCGCCTACGCCGCCGATATATGCCGCCCTTGCACCAAGGATTGCGGCGTCGGCGTTTTGAGCACGGCGGGAACCGAACTCCATAACCGGGCGGCCGTCCGCCGCACGGGCAATACGGTTTGCCTTTGTTGCAATAAGGCTTTGGTGGTTGGCAATAAGAAGGGTTACGGTTTCAACAAGCTGCGCCTGAACGGCGGGACCCTTTACGACGATAATAGGCTCTCTTGGGAAAATAGGGGTGCCCTCGGGAATACTCCATACATCGCACTTAAATTCAAAATTGTGCAGATAGTCAAGAAATTTTTCGGAAAAGCAATTTTTGCTGCGAAGAAATTCAATGTCCTCGTCGGTAAAGCAAAGGTTTTTCATATAGTCGATAAGCTGCTCCAAGCCGGCAAAAATGGCAAAGCCGCCGTCGTCGGGAATACGGCGGAAAAACACATCGAATACGGCAACGGTATCTTCCATGCCTTTTTCAAGATAGCCGTTCATCATGGTAAGCTCATAAAAATCCGTGAGCATGCTCAAATTTCGTTCGTTCCTGTTCATTAAACTACACTCCTTTTTCTTGAAAGCCGCCGGCATTTTCTCGCCGGGCTTTACATCCGACTTTATATTAGCACTAATTGTACGCTTTTTCAATGCAAAGGGAAATTTATTCGGCAAAAAGGGGAACAATCGCCCATTTTTCACTGCTGAAAAGGCCGTGGGTAGTCATTTTTATTTTTGGGATCACCGGCAGGCTTACAAAAGCCATGGTCATAAAAGGCTCTATATCCTCGGGAACGCCAAGAGAATAAACGCTTTTGCGGACGGTTTCGTTTTGCTTTGCCACATCATAAACGGAAGCATCGGTCATAAGTCCGGCAAAGGGCAGGGGCATTTCGGCAAGGACGGAACCGCCTTTTACCGCAGCCATTCCGCCGCCAAGCTCCCGAACACGGTTTGCGGCAAAAGCCATCTCCGCTTCGCTTGTTCCGATTACTATCAGGTTATGGGAATCGTGAGAAACTGAGGCGGCGATTGCGCCTTCTTTAAGCCCGATTCCATGGATAAAGCCAAGCCCGATATGTCCGGTGTTTTTGTGCCTCTCAATTACCGCAAGCTTCAGAATATCCTTTTCGGTATCAATACCGTTGTTTTTATCAAAATCAACATCAAGAAGGGCTTCTTCGGTAATAAGCTGGTGCTTTACAAGGTCGATTACACGGCATTTATGAATGCCCTCTGCGGAAATGTGAAAATCCTTTTCGGAAAGCGGGGAAAGGTTGAACGAACTCAGTACACGCTTTTTGAGGGCGGGAGAAACAGCGGGGTTATCAAATTTCGCAAGAACGCAGCCGGAAACCACCTTTTTTCCAAGGTGATAAACATCACGGACGGAAACTTCTTCAAGGCTGTCGAGAACGAGGAGATTTGCATTGTATCCCGGTGCGACGGCACCTTCGTTTTTAAGCCCAAAAGCCTCCGCCGCCTGAAGGGTAGCCATGCGTATGCCGGTTACCGGGCTTTTGCCCGCTTTTGCGGCAAGACGGATTATATCGTCGATATGACCGTTCGCAATAAGGTCTGCGGCGTGCTTGTCGTCGGTAACAAGAAGGCAGCGGCGGCTCCATGGTTCATCAAAAAGGGATATAAGCCCGGAAAGGTTGCGTGCGGCGGTGCCGTTTCTTATCATAACCCGCTGTCCCTTGCGTATGCGTTCCTCGGCTTCCTCTTTGGAGGAACATTCGTGGTCGTCCCTAATGCCGGCGGCAATGTATTTGTCAAGGTCATGCCCGGAAAGAAGAGGGGCGTGACCGTTTATCACTCTGCCTTTTGCGTTTGCGGAATTTATTTTGTCCATAACGCCGGGGTCGCCGGAAATAACGCCCACATAGTTCATCATTTCCGCAAGCCCAAGGACTCTTTTGCGAGAGTAAAAAGGCTCGATTTCGGCGGCGGAAAGCTCTGCGCCGGATTCGTCGAATGCCGTTGCCGGAACGCAGGAGGGAACCATAATATAGACATCAAGAGGCAGCCCCTCGCTTGCTTCAAGCATAAAGTCAATGCCCTCCGCTCCGCAGACATTGGCAATTTCGTGGGGATCGGCAACAACGGCGGAGGTTCCGTGGAGCACCGCTGCCCTTGCAAATTCCGCAGGCAGCATCATGGTGCTTTCTATATGTATATGCCCGTCAATAAAGCCGGGGCATATGTACTTTCCGGCGGCGTCGTAGACAACATCGGCGTCACAATCGGAATAATCGCCGATTCCGGCTATTTTTTCGCCGTCAATCAGCACATTTTCTTTGATAACCTCGTCCGTAAAAACATTTACGACGCTTCCGTTTTTAAGCAGCGTTTTCATCGAAAAATCCCCCTTAAAAAAGCCTTGTTCTTTATATGTCAATAATATATCTTTATAAAGCGAATGTCAAAAGCTTTTTATCCGGCGGAGGAATTTTTCCAGCTTCGGATCTGCTTTATGTAGAGCAAAATTCCGATTGTTCCGGTTATGGTTTCCGCCGCAGGAAAAGCGATCCATGCATAGTTAAGCCCTATAAGCGACATAAGGAAAAATATCGGGATAAGGCAGAATATCTGGCGGGAGAGGGTAAGCAAAACGCTTGGCGCAGCGTTTCCGATAGCCTGAAAAAACACCGGCAGCATAAGAGAAAAGGTTGCGGGAACAAAGCTTATTCCGATTATTCTAAGAGCTATGCGCCCGATTTCAAAAACTTTTTGCGAATTTGAAAATATTCCGAGAAGCTGCACCGGGATAAGCTCAAAACAGGCGGTTCCCACAAGCATAAATCCTGCGGTTATGCCTATTGCTATTGCAATGGTACGGCGCACCCTTGAATAATTTTCCGTGGCATAGTTATAGCTGATTATAGGAACAATGCAGGTTTGAAGCCCGGTAAGGGGAATAAAGAAGAATGATTGGATTTTGTAATAAAGCCCAAGCACCGTAACTGCCTCATCGCAAAAGCCCGCCAAAATTATGTTGAGCACAAGAATATATACGGTATACAGCGACTGCATAAGAATCGACGGATAACCAAGGACAAAAATGTTTTTTGTATAGAAAGGTATTGTATGAAATGCGGGAGGGCGGCGCAGCCCTTTAATTCCGGTTATTACGGCGGCAATGACCTGCCCGCAGACGGTTGCGATTCCCGCACCGGCAACGCCCATCTCCGGAAAGCCGAAAAGCCCGAAAATCATAATCGGGTCAAGCACAATGTTGCAGATTGCGCCGCAAATTTGCGCCGCCATAGGCAGGGTCATATTTCCCTCTGCCTGATGAACCTTTGTAAATATACTTTCGCAAAAAAGCCCTATGCTTCCGATACAGACGATTTTGCCGTAAGTTACGGCGTATTCAACCGCTTGCGGGTCCTTTGCGGAAATTTCGGCAAAAAGCCGCATAAAGAAAAAGGAGAGCAGCGCAAAAACAGCCCACATAGCTATTGATATAACAAAGCCGCAGCCGGCGGCGTCGTTTGCGGCGGAATCCCGCTTTTCCGCATAATAGCGTGCCATAAGCGTGTTTACGCCGACGCCCGTCCCTACGGCAAGGGCTATTGCAATAAGCTGTATAGGATATACGACGGAAAGCGCAGTAAGACCGTGCTCGGAGTATTTTCCGACAAAAAAGCTGTCCACGATATTATAGAGTGCCTGAATAAGCAGTGCGAGCATAACCGGCGGTGCGATTTTAAGCAGCACCTTGCCTATGCTTTCCGTTCCGTAAAAGGAAGGATTGTTTCCGTTCTTCATAAAGAACACCTCCAAGCTTCATGCGGTAAAATCCTGCGGATAAAACCCCGTAAAAATCAAAAAAACAGTGTAAAACACTGCTTTTTTGATGAACGGAATATATTATATAATAGTAAAGAAAAATTGCAAGAGAAAATTTTGAAAAATTATTTTTCGGTATTTTCATCGTTGAGTATGCTCATAAATTCCTCGCCGGTAATGGTTTCTTTGCTGTAAAGGAATTTGGCAAGCTCATCAAGCTTTTCACGATTTTCGGTAATTATGCCGATTGCTTTTTCGTGCTCCTTTTTAACAAGGGCTATAACGAGAGAATCAATTTCATCCTGTGTTTTTGCGGAGCAGGCAAGGGAGGAATCACCGCCGAGATACTGGTTTGTGACGGTTTCAAGTGCAACCATATCAAATTCCTCGCTCATTCCGTAGCGGGTGAGCATGGCTCTTGCAAGCTTGGTGGCTTGCTCTATGTCGTTGGAGGCACCTGTTGTTACGGAACCGAAAACAACCTCCTCTGCGGAGCGACCGCCGGTAAGGGTTGCAATTTTGTTTTCAATTTCCTCCTTGGTCATAAGGTAGTGGTCGCCGTCCTCCACCTGCATGGTATAGCCGAGGGCACCGGAGGTGCGGGGGATAATGGTGATTTTTTGAACCGGAGCGGAATTTGTCTGTTTTGCGGCAACAAGCGCATGACCGATTTCGTGATAGGCGACAATCCATTTTTCCTTATCGGTAAGGATCGCATTTTTGCGCTGATAGCCGGCAATAACGACTTCGATGCTCTCCTCAAGGTCCGCTTGGGAAACAAGCTTTCTTCCGGAGCGCACCGCACGCAGTGCGGCTTCGTTTACTATATTGGCAAGCTCTGCGCCGGATGCGCCGGAAGCCATTCTTGCAATGGCGGTAAAGTCGATATTATCCTCAAGCTTTACATCTCTTGCATGGACCCGAAGTATAGCCTCTCTGCCTTTAAGGTCGGGGAGCTCAACGGGAATACGGCGGTCAAAGCGTCCGGGGCGGGTAAGAGCGGGGTCGAGGGATTCCGGGCGGTTTGTTGCGGCAAGAATGATAACGCCGTTGTTGCCCTCAAAGCCGTCCATTTCGGTAAGAAGCTGATTAAGGGTCTGCTCACGCTCGTCATTGCCGCCGTATGCGCTTCCGCTGCTGCGCTTTTGACCGATGGCGTCTATTTCGTCAATAAAAACTATGCAGGGAGCTTTTTCCTTGGCTTGGCTGAAAAGCTCGCGGACCTTTGAAGCACCCATTCCCACAAACATTTCCACAAACTCGGAGCCGGAAATTGAGAAGAAGGGAACATGAGATTCGCCGGCAACGGCTTTTGCAAGCATTGTTTTTCCCGTTCCGGGAGGGCCGACAAGAAGTATGCCCTTCGGCATGGAAGCACCGATTTCTTTATATTTGCTTGGGTCGTGAAGATAATTTACGATTTCCTGAAGGCTTTCCTTCGCTTCGTCCTCGCCCGCAACATCGGAAAAGCTTATGCCCTCTGTGGACTGGACATATACCTTTGCACCGGAATCGCCTTTTCCGAACATCATTGAGGCTGCGCCTCCGCCGGCTTTATCCATCATTTTTTTTGCAATAAGCTGACCGAGTACAATAAAAATTACTCCGGGCAGCACCCATGTAAGCAGCGCACTTACAAACGGCGACATCTGCTCGACAATCTCGCCGGAAAACTCTGCGCCGGAAGCGTGCAGACGGTCGATAAGTCCGGGGTCGTTCATAATTCCGGTTTTATAGATTTTTGTGTTTTCCTTATTGGTGAAAACTATTTGATTTTCTTCAACCTCAACCTTGCCGATCTCGCCTTTTTCGGTCATGGTCATAAAGGTGCCGTAATCGACCTCTTTTACCTGTTTTTCGGCAAGCCACGGCATTACTAAAAAGTTGAGCACCGAAAGAACGATGAGTGCCACCGCATAGTAGTATATCAGCGGTCTTTTAGGGGTTTTTACTTCTTTCATTTTGCTGCCTCCAAAAACGGAATTTGCCGCAAATTACGGCGTTACATATATTACATATATTTTATATTACGGTAAAGGACAAATTGCAACAGAAAACAAGAATGTGTTACAAAAAATTTATATTTTCACTGCGGCAAGCTTGAAAAAGCATTAAAGTAAACACGGCTTTGAACATCAGGTATTCGGCGAAGTAAGGAGGAAGAGCATCCTGTCGCAAAACAAAACTTTTTTCAAGGCAAACATTTTTTACCAAAGCGAAAATTTCTGAAACAGAAAAGCTTTCCGGACTGTAAACAAAATCGACAGCGGAGGCGCAGGCTTTTAAGATGTTTACATTCTGCGCTTCCGTTAGTATATGTCCAAAAGCTTATAACAAAAGAGCACTTGCAAAAAACAAGTGCTCTTTTGTTTGGTGGAGACGAAGAGGATCGAACTCTCTACCTCTTGAATGCCATTCAAGCGCTCTCCCAAGTGAGCTACGCCCCCATAAGAACCGCCGACCTTTTTTGTCAGCGGTTGATATTATAGCACAGATTTATGCCTGTGTCCATAGGTTTTGAAAAAATTTTTCAATTTTTTCAGTCAACAAGAACGCCCATTACTATAAAACGCTGGTTTGCGCCAAGGGCTTTGCCGAAATAGCGGGTGCAGGTGGAAAGGGTGATTATCTTATCGTCGCTACCCACGCTTACGCCAAAGTCGTAAAGGCTCATGCTTTTTGCGGTGGAGGCAATGGAAGCGACATCAACATCGTTGCAGTTGATATAGAAAGAGAGATTTTTAGTGAAGGAAACTGCAAAAATGCGGAAGGTGTGTACGCCGCTGTTGGTGGTAAGATAAATATACTGGTTTTCGGAAACCACATCTTCGTAGGTAAGAGCCATAAGCGATTCAAATTCGCCGCCGGTCTTTTTGAAGGGGGCAAAGCAGTTGCCCCAGTTGTGACCGTAGATTACGGTGTTTTGAGAAAGCTCGCCGCTGCGGAGGTTTGCCGTTCCCGCAGCCCAGGTTACGCTTCCGCTTGTGTAATCGGAGGTTTTCTTGCCCTGCCAAACCGGACGGTCGCTTATGCTGGTGCCCATAACGGTAAGATGAGCGGCAACGGTATAATCCTTGAGGGAATATGTTCCGCCGCTTCCGGAATATCCGGGGTTACCCGCAGAGCCTATTGCCGTGCCGCCGCTCCATCCGCCGGAGCCGCCGCCTTCACCGGAGCCGTCTTCCGCAATAACAGGTTTTATTGTGGTTTTATAGAGGTTTTCATATTTAAGAACATAAAGACTTTTGTACATTGTTCCTCTAAGATAGGAATAATCACAAGCGGGCTTTGCCTCCTCGGCAGCCGCCGCAGCAGGCTCGGCAGAGGGCTGCTGCCCGTTTTCCGAAGCAGCCGAGCCGGAGAGCAAAACCGCCCCCGCAAGAACTATTGCGGCTGCAATTACAGGCAAAAATTTTTTTCCTTTCACAAAATCGCCTCCTGACAAAATTATAGTATATCAGATTACAAAATATACGGCAATAGTCTTGGAAAAATTTTTTGCGTGCTCAAACGGTGCTCAAGCATCACAAAAGCGGTGCTCAAATTACCCGACAATAAATTGGAGCACCATTCCGCTGAGCACGGAAATTGCAAAGAGCATTACCGCAATGCGAATGCATTCGCTTTTGTCCAAATCGGTGCGGAAAAGCACAAGCAGACCGACGCCTGCGCCGGCAGAAAGACCTGCGACGGCGGAACCAAAGCTGATTGCGCCCTCGGCATAAAGCTGGGAAAGAACAACGGAGGCCGCACAGTTCGGAATAAGTCCGACAAGACCGGCAAGAATGGGCTGAAACACGGTTCCGCTCATAAGAAAGCTTTCAAGAGTGCTTTCGCCTATAAAAGCGATGGCGGCATTAAGCGCAAGCATTACTATAATAAGGAATATAAAAGTTTCTGCGGTGTGGTGCAAGGCACTTTTGAGTATGCCGCCTTCGCCCTCCGTATCGCAGTGAGTATGAAGCTCGACAACGGCTTCCTCATCCTTGCGGCTTGCCCTAAGCACGCCGGAGATGTCTATTGCAAGACCAGCAACGGCAGCAAGTAAAAATTTTGCTCCAAGCAGAGGAAGAAGCTTTCCTGCACTCTGCGGGTTGGAGATTAGTACGGGTATGGCCTCATCGCTTGTGGAGATAAATACGGCAATAAGCGTTCCCGCAGTTATCATTCTGTTGGAATAAAGATTAGCCGCAGCAACGGAAAAGCCGCATTGCGGAACGATTCCAAGCAGAGCACCGATGACGGAGCCTGCCTTGCCGAATTTTGCAAGCCATGCCGCAAATTTATCCGCCGCACGGTGTTCAATAAACTCTATTATAAGATACGCTCCAAAAAGAAAGGGGAGGGTTTTAAGCGCATCTAAAAGCGTATCAAGAATAACATCAAGCATATGTTTACCTCTTTTGTTTTAATAACATATATAATATAAGTCGCCGTTGGTTTTGTACCAAACGATAATATATTATTGTATGTACAGGCGGCTTTGTCAAGAATATCCGTAAAAATATAAATAAAGAAAATTTTTGTGATGAATTTGTGACGAAAATATACGGCAAAGTTCTCTTTGAATATATCATACAGAGAAAATGCACGAATAAATGAATGAATATACAGCGAAATAACTGAAAAATGAATAAATGCCTTCAAAATCGGCGAAAAAAGTGAAAGAAAATCAAAATTTTATTGAAAATTATAAGAAAAAACACCAAATTTGCAATTTTGCAAAAATAACTCTTGCACTTTTTATGTTTGGGTAATATAATAACCTTAAATTTTTCAATTCACAGGTTTAATGCGCTTGTGCATTAAACTGTGAAAGTATTATTTGCACGGACAAAGTTCCGTGTGCGAAAGAGGAGGTAAACGAAAAAATGAAAAAGCTTTTTGCAACAGTACTTGTTTTTGCAATGGTATTATGTATGTTTGCAGGCTGCAATTCCGGCAGCAATGGGGGCTCCGAGCGAATTAAAATCGGCGGAATCGGTCCTCTTACGGGCGGCGCAGCTATTTACGGCAACGCAGTAAAAAATGCAATGGAAATTGCGGTTGAAGAAGTTAACGCCAAGGGCGGGGTTCAGTTTGAGCTTAATTTTCAGGACGACGCTCACGATGCGGAAAGTTCTGTGAACGCTTACGGCATCCTTATGGACTGGGGTATGCAGGTACTTGTCGGACCGGTTACCTCCACTCCCGCCGCAGCGGTTGCACCCGAGGCGGAGGCAGACGGCGTATTTATGCTTACGCCCTCCGCTTCCTCCGTTAAGGTTATAGAGAACAAAACTCATGTATTCCAGATGTGCTTTTCCGACCCGAACCAAGGCGTCGGCGCAGCGGATTATATGTCGGAACACCATGTCGGAGGCTCCGTTGCCGTAATTTATAGAAGCGACGATGCCTACTCCGTAGGTATTTACGAAAAATTTGTTTCCGAGGCGGAAAACAAGGGAATCAGCATTGTTTATACCGGAACCTTTGAAGAAGCAAACAAAACGGAGTTTTCTTCCCAGCTTACCGCAGCAAAACAGGCAAATGCCGATATGCTTTTCCTGCCGATTTACTGCGAGTCCATTGCTCCGCTTATGACCCAGGCGGCTTCCATGGGATACAATGTGGGCTATTTCGGCGTTGACGGAATGGACGGAATCCTTGAGGTAGAGGGATTTGATTCTTCTCTTGCAGAGGGCGCATATTTGCTTACTCCGTTCTCTGCGGACGCAACCGACGAAAAGACGGTACACTTTGTTGAAGCATACAAAGCAAAATATAACGAGGTTCCAAACCAGTTTGCGGCGGACGCATACGACTGCGTTTATGCGCTGTATGAGGCTTGCACGGCTGCCGGAGTTACCAGCGATATGAGCGCACAGGATATTTGTGCCGCACTTACCGACCAGTTTGCAACAGGAAAGCTTGTGTTCAGCGGCGTTACCGGAAGCGGCATGACATGGGATTCCACCGGTGCGGTTTCAAAATCCCCGATGGCGGTTGTTATCAAGGACGGCAAATATACCCTTGCCGGCTGATGGGGAAAATATAATCAGACTGTAAGCTTTGTAAAGGAGGAATGCCCGTTTTCGGTATTCCTCCAAAGCGTTATACGGCGGATTTTTTTCGCCGTGAATTTATATGAACGGAGCTTTGGGCAATGACACTATTAACATACATTATAAACGGCATAAGTCTTGGCAGCGTTTACGCAATTATAGCCCTTGGCTATACCATGGTTTACGGCATTGCCAAAATGCTTAATTTTGCGCACGGCGATATAATCATGGTCGGCGCATATATATCGTATTTTGCGGCGACCTCCTTCGGTATGCCGCCGGCGGTTTGTATTCTTGCGGCGATGGCGGCTTGCACCGTGCTTGGAATTGCCATTGAGAGATTTGCTTACCGTCCGCTTAGAAATGCAAACTCCCTTGCGGTGCTCATTACGGCAATCGGCGTGAGCTATTTGCTTCAAAACGGTGCTCAGCTTCTTTGGACGAGCAATCCGAAGATGTATTCTTCTCTTATAAATCTTCCGGCAATCCACCTTTTTGACGGAAAACTTACAATAACCGGAAGCACACTTGTTACCGTGCTCGCCTGCGTTGCGGTAATGATAATGCTCATGTTCATTACGAAAAAAACAAAGATAGGAAAGGCAATGCGTGCCGTAAGCGAGGACAAAGAAGCAGCTCAGCTTATGGGGATCAATGTGAATTTTACGATTTCCGTAACCTTTGCAATAGGCTCTGCGCTTGCTGCGGTGGCGGGAGTTCTTCTGTGCTCGTCCTATCCGAGCCTGTATCCTACTCTCGGCTCTATGACCGGTATAAAGGCGTTTACGGCGGCTGTTTTCGGCGGGATAGGTTCAATTCCCGGAGCGTTTGTTGGAGGAATTTTGCTTGGCGTAATCGAAAAATTTGCCGAAGGATATATTTCTACCCAGCTTTCCAACGCCATTGTTTTCGGCGTGCTCATAGTGGTTCTTCTTGTTAAGCCGGCGGGACTTTTCGGCAAGGTCCGCCGGGAGAAAGTTTGAGGTGAACACCATGGAAAATGTGAAAAGCAAACTCGGCGGAATGAAAAAAAGCACAAAACAGGACCTTATAACCTACGGAATGGTGACCGTGCTCTTTGTGCTTTTTCAGGTGCTTGGAAGCACAGGAGTTTTAAGCCGTTCTTTAAGCGGACAGCTTGTTCCTGTGTGTGTATATATAGTTGCGGCTATTGCCCTTAACCTTGTAGTCGGCTTTTCCGGAGAATTAAGCCTTGGGCATGCGGGCTTTTTGAGCATCGGCGCATTTTCGGGAGCGGTGTTCTGCAAGCTGTTTTCCGGTATAGGCAATAATACGGTAAGCCTTGTGCTGGCAATGGTATGCGGCGGCATTGTAGCCGGAATTTTCGGCTTTCTTATCGGAATTCCGGTTCTTCGTCTGCGGGGCGACTACCTGGCGATAGTTACCCTTGCTTTCGGCGAGATAATAAGGAACCTTATAAACTGCGTATACCTCGGAACCGACAAAAACGGAAAATGGTATTTCAGCTTTGGAAGCGCAGCCGACGCAGAGGGCGGAACGACCGTAATCAACGGGCCTATGGGTATTACCGGTAACGAGAGGATTTCTACCTTTGCCGTTGGCTTTGGGCTTATAATTTTTACTCTTTTTATTGTGTTTAACCTTATCCATTCAAAAACAGGCAGAGCAATTATGGCAATCAGGGACAACAGAATAGCAGCCGAAAGCGTAGGACTTTCGGCAACCGGCTTTAAGATGACGGCTTTTGTTATTTCTGCGATGCTTACGGGAATGGCGGGTACGCTTTATGCGATGAATTATGCCTCCGTTGCACCAAGCAAATTTGGATTTAACCAGTCCGTGCTCATTCTTATTTTTGTCGTGCTCGGCGGAATGGGAAGCATAAGAGGCTCTATTATTGCGGCGATAATCCTTACTGTTCTGCCGGAGCAGCTTCGTGGAGTCGGTGATTTCCGTATGCTTATCTATGCGCTTTTGCTTATTGCAATGATGCTTCTTACCCAGTCCGAAAAGGGCAAAATGCTTCTCGGAAAAGCTTCCGCAAAGCTTAAAGCACTTTTCGGCACTCATAAAAAATCGGGAAAGGAGGAGCAACCCGAATGAGCGAGCTTGTAAGAGTCGTCAACGACAACGCCCTTCTTACCGAAAGGGACATAAATATGTCGCCGGTGCTTGAGACAAGGCACCTTGGCATAGAATTCGGCGGACTGAAGGCGGTGGATGATTTTAACCTTACCATCGGTCAAAGCGAAATAACCGGGCTTATCGGTCCGAACGGCGCAGGAAAAACTACGGTTTTTAACCTGTTGACAAAGGTTTATAAGCCGACCCACGGTACTATTCTTCTTAACCAAAAGGATATTAACGACTATGACACAATAAAGGCAAACCACGCCGGAATTGCCCGTACATTCCAGAATATACGCCTTTTTAATAACCTTACCGTTGCGGAAAATGTGCTTGTCGGTTTGCACGACGAGATGACCTATAACCTTGCGCAGTCGCTTTTCCGCACTCCGGCGTTTCTACGCTCGGAAAAAATCGCAAGAAAGCGTGCGTTGGAGCTTCTGTCAATTTTTGATATGCAGGAGCTTGCGGATGTTCAGGCGGGAAACCTGCCCTACGGTGCGCAACGCCGTCTTGAAATAGTTCGCGCCCTTGCAACAAACCCATGCCTGCTCCTTCTTGACGAGCCGGCTGCCGGAATGAACCCGTCCGAAACGGCGGAGCTTATGGAAAACATCAGAAAAATCCGTGACACCTTCCACATCGCAATTATGCTTATTGAGCACGATATGAATCTTGTTATGGGAATCTGTGAGGGAATTGCCGTGCTCAACTACGGAAAAATCATTGCAAAGGGAACGCCGGAGGAAATAAAAAACAACCCGACCGTTATCGAGGCATATCTCGGTAAGCAGGGCGAGAATTAAGGAGGAGGGCGCAGAATGCTTCTTGAAGTTGATAATCTTAATGTGTATTACGGCGCAATCCATGCCATAAAAGGCGTATCCTTTAATGTAAACGAAGGGGAAATAGTAACCCTTATCGGCGCAAACGGCGCAGGAAAATCCACTACGCTGAAAACCGTTTCCGGAATGCTGCGAAGCCGCACCGGTTTTGTAAAATTTGAGGGGAAGGACATAGGGAAAATACCGGCATATAAGCTTCCGGCAATGGGTATTGCCCATGTTCCGGAAGGAAGACGCATTTTTCAGGAGCTTACCGTTACGGAAAACCTTGAAATGGGCGCATACACACGCCCCGGTTCCGAGATAAAAGCAAGCATGGAGGATGTTTTTAACCGTTTTCCACGCCTTTTGGAGCGGAAAAATCAGATTGCGGGAACTCTTTCCGGCGGCGAGCAGCAGATGCTTGCAATGGGCAGGGCACTTATGTCAAAGCCGAAGCTTATGATGCTCGACGAGCCGTCCATGGGGCTTTCGCCGCTGCTTGTTCAGCAGATTTTTGACATAATCAAAGAGCTTAACGAAGCCGGAACAACAATTTTGCTTGTTGAGCAGAACGCAAAAATGGCACTCTCCGTTGCGGACAGGGCTTATGTGCTCGAAACCGGCAATGTGGTTATGGAGGGCAAGGCAGAGGATATGCTGAACGACGAATCCGTAAAAAAAGCGTATCTTGGCGGCTGATAATATATAGAGAAGAAAAAGCACCCCCGGGGGTGCTTTTTTTTGTGCGCCGGGGACGGAAAAAAGCAAAAAATGTGTCAATAATGGCAATTTCGGATTGAAAAAGAAAGCCTGCGGTGCTATAATAGATTAAATATAATGGTATAGTGTTTATTCTTATCCGCGGAGGTTCTGTATGAAAAAGTGGAAACTTATGCCCGAAAATCCCGGGAAAGCGAAGCATATTGAGGAAGAGCTTGGTTTGCCTGCACTTGTTACGGAGGTGCTTGTGGCACGCGGGCTTGATACCCCTGCGAAGGTAAAAGAATTTATTACGGAGGAAATTCCTTTTTCCGATCCGATGGCATATAAGGATATGGACAAGGCTGCGGACAGAATAGGCGGCGCATTGGAGGACGGCGAAAAGGTTTGCGTATACGGAGATTATGATTGCGACGGAATGACCGCAACAGTTTTGCTCTATGATTATCTCCAGTCCATAGGCTGCGATGTTTGGTACTATATCCCCGACAGAGAGAACGAGGGCTATGGGCTTAACAAAGACGCAATCGACTTTATTGCGGCAAAGGATACCGACCTTATTATTACTGTGGATAACGGAATTTCCGCCATTGAAGAGATAGATTATGCCGCTTCCCTTGGAATTGATGTTGTTGTTACCGACCATCATAAGCCAAGAGAGATCCTTCCGAATGCGGTTGCCGTTGTTGACCCGCACCGCCGTGATGAGGAGAATAACGACAAAATATACCGTGACCTTGCGGGAGTCGGCGTTGCGTTTAAGCTTGTCTGCGCTTTGGAAAACGACGACGGCTGGGGAATTGCGGAGCAATATGCCGACCTTATCTGTATAGGAACGGTTGCGGATATTGTTCCCCTTACCGGCGAAAACAGAATCCTTGTGCGCCAAGGAATTGCGCTTATTCCGGAAACGACAAATTACGGACTCAGAGCACTTCTTGAGGAAACCGGGCTTGCAGGAAAAAAGCTTACGGCGGAGGCTATTGCTTTTGGAATTGCGCCCAAGCTTAATTCCGCCGCACGCCTCGGTTCGGCTTATCAGGTAACGGAGCTTTTGACCACGGAGGATGAGGAAAGAGCGGAGGAGCTTGCAAGGGATCTTTACGAGCAAAACCGCCGCCGCCAGGAGCTTGAGCGTGAAATCGCCGAAGAGGTGGATAAGCTTTATGCCGAGAGAGCGGATGTTTTTAACGACAGGGTTATTGTAATTGAGGGCGAAGGCTGGCACCACGGAGTAATCGGAATAGTTTGCGCAAGGGTCGTTGAGCATACGGGCAAGCCGTGCGTGCTGATATCAAGGGATGGCACAGAGGCAAGAGGCTCCGCAAGAAGCGTAGAGGGCTTTTCTATGATAGAGGCGGTCAGCTATGCCTCCGATTGCCTTACCAGATACGGCGGACACCCATTTGCAGCAGGCTTGAGCATGGATTCCGACAAAATTGACGAATTCAGAAAAAAGATAAACGAATTTGCAAAGAATAATTTTGAGCTTATGCCGGTGTTTACTCAGAAAATCGACCGGGTTCTTGACCCGGCAAGGCTTACTGCGGAAAATATATCCTCGCTCCAGCTTCTTGAGCCCTTCGGCGCAGCAAACGAGATGCCTGTTTTTGCATTCAGAAAGGTTATTGTGGACGGAATTTATCCAATTGGCAACGGGCGTCATCTGCGTATTAAGTTCAAAAAGGCCGGGCTTTCGTTCTTTGCGGTATATTTCGGTATGACGGAGGAAGAATTTCCCTATAAGCCGGAGGATATAGTTGATGTTGCGGCAACCTGCGAACCGGACGAATATAACGGCGAGGCAAGAGTTTCCGTAAAGGTAAGAGATATTCGTCCGTCCTCGCTGAGTCAGGAAAAGCTCTTCTGCGGAAATCTTTATTATGACGGATATAAGCGGGGGGAGGAAATTCCCGAAGACGATATTCCCGAAAGGGGAGATATAGCGGTGATTTATCGCTATATCAGAAAGCACGGCAGCTTTAGAGGCGAGCTTGATGTCCTTTTCGGAAGAATAACCGGCGAAAATAAGGAATGTGCAATGGATTCCTGCAAAATGCGCCTTTGCCTTGATATTATGGAGGAAATGGGTCTTGTTTCCCGCCGGTTTGACGGAAAAGCGGAAACCGTTGAGCTTTTGCCGACAAGCAAGGTTAATATTGAGGATTCCGAAATTCTTCGCAGCTTAAAGAAAAACGGCTGAAAAAATATGAAGTATGAAAATGAAGGGCGGTGAAAGATGTGTCCGGATATTTTGACGAGCTTAAAAATATGATAGATGTAGGCAAGGGATACGATATGGAGCGCATAGAGCGGGCATATCTTCTTGCCGAAAAAGCCCACAGCGGTCAGTTCCGAGCAAGCGGAGAACCGTATATAGTCCACCCGGTGGAAGCGGCAAAGATTACCGTTCAGCTCGGTATGGATACGGATACGGTTGTAACTGCGCTGCTTCACGATGTTGTTGAGGATACCGAGGTTACACTTGACGAAATCAAAAAAGAGTTCGGACCAGATGTTGCAAACCTTGTTGACGGCGTTACAAAGCTGAAGCAGATAAAGAAGGTAAACAACGCATCAAAAGAAGAACAGCAGGCGGAAAATGTCCGCAAAATGTTTATGGCAATGGCAAAGGATATTCGGGTCATCATTGTCAAGCTTGCGGACAGGCTCCATAATATGCGAACAATTGACGCAAAGCCGGTGGAAAAACAGCGCAGAACGGCGCACGAAACAATGGAGATATATGCTCCGCTGGCACACCGCCTCGGTATCCGCCCGATTATGGAGGAGCTTGAGGACAGGTGCATACGGGTACTCGACCCGGTTGGCTATCACGATATTGAAAGCCGCATGGAAATGCAGAAGGAGGAACAGAAGGAGTTCCTCGACCATATAAAAAATAAAATAGACGAGCGTCTGCGCAAGGAAAACTGCGAATTTTACCTTATGGGGCGCATAAAGAGCGTTTACGGAATATACCGCAAAATTTACGAGCAGGGTAAATCCATGGAGGAAATTTATGATATTTACGCCGTTCGTGTTATTGTAAATACCGTATACGACTGCTACTATGTACTTGGTGTAATGCATGACCTCTTCCGCCCGATTCCGGACAGATTTAAGGATTATATCTCTACGCCGAAGCAGAATATGTACCAGTCGCTGCACACAACCTGTATTGACAGTAAAGGCATACCGTTTGAGATACAGATACGCACATGGGATATGCACCATACCGCAGAATACGGTATTGCCGCACACTGGAAATATAAGGCGGGAATACAGGGAAAATATGAGCTTGAGGAACGCCTTGCATGGGTTCGTCAGCTTCTTGAACAGCAGCAGGAGCTGGACGATGTTGAGGACATAGTTCATACCATAAAAACCGATATTGCCATAGACGAGGTTTTTGTTTTTACCCCAAAGGGCGATGTAATAAATCTTCCTCTCGGCTCCACAGTAGTTGACTTTGCCTATGCCATACACACGGCGGTCGGCAACAGAATGGTGGGCGCAAGAATAAACGGAAGAATAGTTTCTCTTGATACGGAAGTAAAAACCGGCATGATAGTGGAGATACTTACCACAAATTCGCCGGGGCACGGTCCAAGCAGAGATTGGCTTAATATTGCAAAAACAAGCTCCGCAAGGTCGAAAATAAGAAGCTGGTTCAAAAAAGAACGCAGGGAAGAAAACATTGCCGAGGGAAGGATCCTTGTTGAAAAGGAGTTTAGAAGAAACCTTATTCTGCTTGACGAGCCGCAGTATTCCGAATTTATCGGAGAAATCGCAAAGCGGCAGCACTGTAACAGTATTGAGGATTTTTATGCTTCCGTCGGTTACGGAGGAATTACCCTTTCAAAAATACTTCCATGGGCAAAAGACGAGTTTGTTCACCGCTACCGCCGTGCGGAGGAACCGGAGGTTCCGGTTGCACAGCCGAAACGCCGCCAAAAAAGCAGCAACGGCGTTATTGTTGAGGGGCTGGAGGGCTGCCTTGTTAAATTTGCCCATTGCTGCAACCCGCTTCCCGGCGACGACATAGTCGGCTATGTAACAAGAGGCAGCGGAGTGACCATTCACAAGGCAAGCTGCGCCACCGCCATAAAAGGTCAGGCGGAGGCAGAGCAAAAGGGTCGCTGGGTCACGGCAAACTGGTCCGATAACATAAAAGATACTTACAAATCGGTCATTCTTATCAAGGGTCCGAACAGAGGAGGTCTTGTTGCCGATGTGAGCATCACTCTTGCAAACCTTCATGTGCAGATGCATACGCTACTTGCAAGAGAGCTTTCCGACGGAAGCGCAGAGGTTCGCCTTACTGTGGAAACCGGCGGCGTAGAGCAGCTTAAAGGCACAATAGAAGCCTTGCGCCGCATCCGTGATGTAAGCAGCGTTGAAAGAATATAAGCAAAGGAGAATTTTATGAGGGCTGTTGTTCAGGTGGTAAAGGCGGCTTCGGTTGAATGTGAGGGAAAAACCGTTTCCGAAATAGAAAAAGGCTTTCTTGTGCTTTTGGGCGTAACAAAGCAGGATACGCAGGAACAGGCGGACGCCCTCGCCGCAAAAATTGCCGGGCTTAGGGTTTTTGCGGACGAAAACGGAAAGATGAACCTTTCCCTTGAAGATGTGGGCGGAGAGGTAATAGTTGTTTCAAACTTTACCCTTTGCGCCGATTGCAGCCACGGAAAAAGACCCTCGTTTATCAATGCGCAAAGACCTGTTCAGGCGAACGAGCTGTATGAGTATTTTATAAAGCGGCTTAAATTTAACGGTGTGCCGAGGGTTGGCACCGGGGTTTTCGGCGGAGATATGCTTGTGCATATCGAAAACGACGGTCCCGTTACGCTTATTCTCGATACGGACGAATGGAAATAAAAAACGCAATTTCAGGAGGACAGCATTATGGAGATTACCTTGCTTACTGTTGGAGCATACCAAACGAACTGCTACATTGTAACTGCGGACGATAAAAGTGCAGTTGTAATCGATCCGGGCGCAGAAGCGGATAAAATTATAAACAAGGCAAAGGAGCTTGGGGCAAAGGTAAAATATATCCTGCTTACCCATGGACATTTTGACCACATCGGAGCTGCGGATGCCGTAAAGCGTGCATTCCCCGAAAGCCGAATTGTTGTTATGAAAGCCGACGAGGATATTTGCCGCAACGCCGCTCTTGTTGGCGGAGATAATGCTACTGCGGACCCGGATATGCTTGTTGAGGACGGCGATATTATTAAGGTGGCGGAGCTTTCCTTTAAGTATATGGCTACGCCCGGACACACAAAGGGTTCCGCAATTATAATCTGTGAAGATAAAATCTTCAGCGGCGACACAATTATGTCACGCACCTGCGGAAGAACCGACCTTTTCGGCGGCTCCACAAAGGATATTCGCAGCTCTCTTAAAAAAATCGGCGTGCTTTCCGGCGATTATGAGATTTATCCCGGTCACGGCCCGGAAACAAACATGGCTGTGGAACGCTACGCCAACCCATATTTGAGAAAAGCAATGGGACTCGGAATATGAACCTTATCATAGCTTCCCATCCTTTTCGTTACGAGATGGAAGCTCTCTGCCGTATGTTTCTTCACGGCAGGGAGCTTAAAATAACAGAGGAAAACAAAATACCGCCGGATGATGACTATATCTATACGGCTCTTGAGGGCGGAAAAATAACCGTAAAGGCAAAAATAGACGGAAAATATGCGGAAACGGAACGCTTTGCGGAAACGGAGCAGGCACGCAATATGGAAATTGCCGCATATGAGGTGCTTGCCGCCATTTTGGAAATACGCCCAAAATGGGGTGTGCTCACCGGTATACGCCCGGTAAAGCTTGCAATGCTTATGCACGACGAAGGGCTTTCCGCAGAGGAAATCCGCACAAAGCTTAGGGAAGAACGCCTTGTTTCTGACGAAAAGCTGGATTTGCTGCTTTCCACAATGGAGCACGAACTGGAAATTCGGGCATTGTCAAAGCCAAATTCCGTAAGCCTGTATATTTCAATACCTTTTTGCCCAAGCAGGTGCTCATACTGCACCTTTACCTCCCACAGTGTTGAAAAGGCGGCAAAGCTTATTCCGCAATATGTAACTCTGCTTTGCAGCGAGCTTGGGGACATAGCCGTGCTCATAGAAGAGCTTGGACTTCATCTTGAAACGGTATATATGGGCGGAGGAACGCCGACCGTGCTCACGGCGCAGCAGCTTGACGATGTTTTGAGCACGGTGAACCGCTGCTTTGATATGTCCGGGGTGCGGGAAATTACCGTCGAAGCGGGAAGACCCGATACGATAACCGCAGAAAAGCTTTCCGTGCTCAAAAAGAACGGAGTTGAGCGGATAAGCATAAATCCTCAGACGATGGACGACGAAGTCCTCGCCGAAATAGGAAGAAGGCACACCGCAAAGGATGTTAAAGATGCATTTGCTCTTGCAAGGACATTTAATTTTAACAGCATAAATATGGATTTAATATCCGGGCTTCCCGGCGACAATGCCGAAAAATTCCGCAGAACAATAGACGAGGTTTTGGCAATGAGTCCGGACAATATAACCTTGCATACCCTCACGGTAAAGCACGGAGCAAATCTTGCGCCGATGGCGCAGAGCATTTTTGCAAAGACGGTTGACGAGATGAACGAATATGCCTACGACGAATTTGCAAAGGCGGGATATTTTCCGTATTATCTCTACCGCCAAAAGGGAACGGTGGACAACCTTGAAAACACCGGGTTCTGCAAGCCGGGCAAGGAAGGAATATATAACATATTTATAATGGACGAAACTCATTCGATAATTTCCGCCGGAGCGGGCGGTGTTACAAAAATGAAAGCCCCCTATGGCAAAAAAATTGAGCGAATATTCAACTTCAAATATCCGTATGAATATATCGAGCGTTTTGAACTTATGAACGAAAGAAAAGAGCAGGTGAAGGATTTTTATGAGAGATATCCGCTTTTGCCGCAGTTATGATACAAATGAGCTTAATTATCTTATAAGCAGAAATCCGAAAAAGCTTGTTGCGGATTGCGAAAATAAAATGTCCCTTGATATTCTCGGTGCGGTGGGCGGAATCATAGATTCCGGCGCAAGGCTTGTTCTTGTGGCGGGACCCTCCGCTTCCGGAAAGACCACCTTTGCAAAACGCCTTTGCGAGGTGCTTTGTGCAGCGGAAGCACCGGCAAGGCTGGTTTCGCTCGATGATTTTTACCTCGGCTTGGAGTATCTTCCGAAGAATGATGACGGAACATATGATATGGAGAGCATAAGCGGCTTTGACCTTGAGGGTGCGCACCGCTGTTTTGCCGGTCTTGCGGAAAACGGGGAAGCGGAGTTTCCGATTTTTGATTTTCCGAACCAACGCAGAAGCAGCAAGACAAACCGTATTGTCATGGGAGAAAACGGGGTAATCGTAATAGAGGGGATATATGCCCTTGACCCAAGGCTTACTGCCGGACTTCCCAACGGAAAGGTCATGCGCATTTATGTGGGAACACAATCAAGATACGAAAGCTACGGAAAAACGGTGCTTTCGCCTCCGGAGGTGCGGCTTTTGCGCCGTATGATAAGAGATGAGCTTTTCCGCGGCTGGGAGGGAGAAAAAACCCTTGCCCAATGGAAAAGCGTTCTCCTCGGCGAAGAAACTTACATAAAGCCGTATGTTCATAAAGCGGATATGCACATAAGCACCTCCGTTGCATACGAACCGGCGGTGCTTAAAGCCTCTGCTCTTCCTATGCTGGAAAGCGTCACGGAAAAATCACCTTTTTACTCCATGGCGGAGGATTTGAGGGAAAAACTTTTGCACTTTGAGGAAATTCCGCCCTTCGCCGTGCCAAAGGATTCGATTATTCATGAATTTATCGGCTGAATTTTGGCTTTTTGATTGATTTATGCACAATTTCGTTATATAATTACAAAGGAAAAATTTGCAGGAAAGGGGTTAAGACCAATGGCAGATATAAACGAGGTAATGAACAATCTCTATTCGGACATTAAGGCGGTAGGACAGGAGGTCGGAAGAAGAACCGGCGATGCTCTTGAAATTTCCCGCCTTAAGCTTGAGCACATAAAGGTTAAAAACAGAGTGAGAGAAAATTACGAAAGGCTCGGAGAAATCGTATACGGCGGCTATAAAAACGGCGAAGATGTTTCCGATGTTATTGCCGTGCTTTATGAACAGCTTGACGAGGACTTTGCGGAAATCGAGCGTATTTTTGCCGCAATAAATACCGTAAAAGCAGGTTATGCAACTTATGCGGAGGCGGAAGCCATGGGTGAAGCGGAGCCTTGCGAAGCGGAGAAAGAGCCTGCGGAGAAACCCGCCGCAGACCCCGAAATAGAAAAGGAAATCGACGAAATGATGGAAGAGGCAGAGGAAGCGGCACAAAAAGACGAAGCCTTTAACATCGACGCAGACTGAGATAAAAAAGGAAACGGAGGCAGACCCAATGCTTACTTATAATCAGGTAAAAGGCTCCGCAGAATTTATTATGGCGCAAACAAGACTGCGCCCGAAAATCGCCGTTGTTCTTGGAACAGGGCAAAGCGCAATCGCTTCCGAAATCGAGGGAGCGGTAAGAATTCCCTATAAGAGCATCCCCCGTTGGAACTCCACGGTAAATAAAAGCCAGGAGGGAACTCTCATTATCGGTATACTTGATAAAGTGCCGGTTGCCGTTATGAACGGGCGGCTGCATTTTTACGAGGGCAATTCCTTTGCGGAATGTGCATATCCTATCGCCGTGCTCAAAGCCTTCGGTATTGAAAAAATCATTATGGCAAACGCTGCCGGCGGTATCAATACGGAGTATAATCCCGGCGACCTTGTTATGATAACCGACCATATCAAATTCTTTGACGACAGCCCGCTTAGAGGAGAAGACGCCTCTATGTTCGGAACCGGAAGATTTTTTGATATGAGCGATACCTATTGCGAGTATCTGCGCAACAGAGTTATGGGCGAGTTTTCCGACGAAACGGGAATTGAGCTTAAAACCGGCGTTTATGCCTATATGCCCGGTCCTCAGTTCGAGACCCCGGCAGAAATAAGAGCCTTGCGCACCATGGGCGCAGACCTTGTAGGAATGAGCACCGTTCCCGAGGTTATTATGGCTGCCGCCTGCAACCTCAAGGTTTTGGGGATTTCCGTTGTAAGCAATATGGCTGCCGGAGTTTCGCCAAGAGCACTTACGATCTCCGAGGTTGATGATGTTTGCGGAAGAGTTGAGGGCGACTTCAAAAAGCTGATACGCACCGCCGCAAGGATTCTTGCGGCGGAATAAAGCTTACTATTCGTAAAAATATAACGGAGGAAAGACAAAATGCTTTTTAAGGATATTACTTATATCGACGAAAACTTTAACGCCGTTGAGCACGCATATGTCGGCACAAAAAACGGAGTTATCGACTACATCTCAACGGAAAAAACCGATTGGGGCTATGGCGAGGTTTATGACGGAAGAGGAAAGGTGCTTATCCCGGGTCTTGTAAATAACCATACCCATGCGGCAATGACCCTTATGAGAGGCTACGGCGAGGATCTTCCGCTTCAACGTTGGCTGAACGAAAAGATTTTTCCCTTTGAGGCGCAATGGGACGAAAACAGCATTTATTGGGCGGGTATGCTCGCAATGGCGGAAATGATGGCTTGCGGAACAACCTCCTTTACCGATATGTACTTTTTCGATAAAATAGCGGCGCAGGTAGTGAAGGAATCCGGAATGAAGAGCAATTTCAGCAATCCTCCGGTCGGCACGGACGGCACCGCCCTTAAAAAGATGGATTACTTTAAGGATACTTATGAGGAGATCCAGAAGTATTGCCGTACAAAGGGCAGATTTATTCATGAGTTTGGGCTTCATGCGGAATATTCCTCCTGCGAATCTCTTGTAAGAGAAACCGCAGCCTTTGCAAAGGAAAACAATCTGCGCATCCATGCTCATATGTCTGAAACAAAACTTGAGCATGAGGAATGCAAACAACGTCACGGAATGACCCCGGCTCTTTACTTTGAAAAATGCGGTCTTTTCGAGAACCCCACAAACCTTGCACATTGCGTTTGGGTGGAGGACGAGGATATAGAGTGCCTTGCAAGAAACCATGTTACCGTAACGCATTGCCCCTCAAGCAATATGAAGCTCGGTTCCGGCTTTGCTCCGATAAGAAAAATGCTTGACGCCGGAATAAATGTCGCTCTCGGTACGGACGGCGCATCCAGCAACAACAACCTGAATATGTTTGAGGAAATGCACCTTGCGGCAATGATAGCAAGGGGAAATTCCGGAAATGCGGGCGAGCTTTCTCCAAAGGAAATTTTCAAAATGGCAACGGTAAACGGCGCAATCTCGCAAGGAAGAACCGATACCGGCGTTATCAAAAAAGGCAACAAGGCGGATCTTGCGGTTGTTGATTTTAACCGCCCGCACCTTGTTCCCTGCTATGATGTTCTGGCAAACCTCGTGTTTTCCGCACAGGGCAGCGATGTTGTCCTTACCATGGTGGACGGAGATGTTCTCTATCGTGACGGAAAGTACAAAACCGTCGATATAAACAAGGTTTATGAGAAGATAAGCTATTATCTTCCGAAAATTCTTGAAAAGGTCTGACGGCGGGCAAAATTAATCTTTCCCGTGACCGGAAAGCTCCGACTTTCCGGTCATGATTTTTGAAGCACGGAGGGCTTTAATGAGCAGAAAAAAACAAAATTTCCTCCAAGGGGCGTTGATATTAAGTGCCGCCGCAATTATTGTTAAGGTAATCGGAGCACTTTATAAAATCCCACTGATGAACATTTTCGGCGGCGAGGGTTTTGGTTATTACAATACGGCGTACCAGATTTTCACGCCCCTTTATACCATTGCCACTGCGGGAATACCCATCGCTGTGGCAAGAATGGTTTCCGAATGTGTCACCATGGGGAGATACCGTGATGTACGCAGGATTTTTCAGATTTCCATGACCTGCTTTGTGGTGACCGGCACGGCGGGAAGCGTGATTATGCTTTTTGGCAGCAAGTTTCTTGCAGGAACGGTTTGCGACAATCCGGGCGCATTTCTTGCGGTAATTATGCTTTCGCCCGCAGTTTTCTTCCTCTGTATGACAAGTGCGTACCGCGGATATTACCAGGGTCTTCGCAATATGTACCCAACGGCAATATCCCAGGTTATCGAGGCGGTCGTAAAGGTCGGTGTAGGCTTGAGCGTGACCATGCTTGTATACAATTGGGGAATACAGGTCTATGAGGAAAAGGGCAGCTTTTACGGAATGGACCTTGGGCTTTCCACAGAGGGACTTACGGCGCAAAGCGCAGTCGCCCCGGTTGCGGCGGCGGCGGCAATCTGCGGAGTTATGATTTCCACTATGGTCGGTATGCTCTATATGATGCTGCACTACCGGCTTAAAGGCGACGGAATTACTCAATCGGAGCTTATGGATGCTCCGGAGGCAGCACCGAAAAGAACGCTGCTGAAAACGCTTATAAACATTTCAATTCCGATTTGCCTTGCAACTCTATCCACCAATATAACAAATTTAATTGACCTTATTTCAATTATAAGCCGTATAAACTATGCGCTTCGCCTTGACCACACAACGGTTATGGTAATGTATGAGGTGCTTTTACCGGCGGGACTTGATGCAAACGGTATTCCAAACTACCTTTATGGGGTATATTCCGGAATGCCGGTAACGCTTTTTAATCTTGTGCCGACAATTGCGATGACCTTTGGAACGGCTGCGCTTCCGAATGTTGCGGTAGCTTGGACATCACACAATCGCCACAGAATAAAGTATTCAATAGATACGGTGCTGCGCCTTACCACCATTGTTGCCGTTCCGGCGGGCTTTGGGCTTTCCGTTTTGGCAAAGCCGATTTTGACGCTGCTTTATCCGCGCCGCCTTACGGAAGTGGAGATTGCCACTCCTCTGCTTGAGGTTATGGGCATAACGGTAATCTTTGTTTGCGTTTGCGCTTCCTGCCACAGTATTCTTCAGGGAATAGGTAAGGAACGGCTTCCGCTGTTTTTTATGCTTGGCGGAGCCTCCGTAAAGCTTATTATGAACTTTATTCTTGTGGCGGTGCCGTCGCTTAATATAAAGGCTGCGCCGTACGGCTCGCTTGTTTGCTATATTCTGATTATGGCAGCCGATATTTGGGCAATAAATCATTTTGGCGGAATAAGAATAAATATTTATGCCATATTTATAAAGACGGTATTTGCCGGCGGGCTTTGTGCTGCAGGCGCAAAGCTTACCTTTGCCGCAGCGCAGCTTATTAAGCTTTCTTCAAATGTTTCTGTGGTGCTTGCAATAGCCGCGGCGGTGGTTATTTATGTATTTGCGGTGCTTTTGACCAAAACCATTACAAAAAAAGATTTTTTAATGCTTCCAAAGGGTGAAAAAATCGCAGAAATACTTGCAAAATTACATTTATTACGATAAAATATGAGGAGGCTGTTTTGATGCAGGCTGATTTTGGCAAAAAGGATAAATATACGGTAGACGACCTTGTCGAAATTATGTCGCTGCTGAGAAGTGAAAACGGCTGCCCCTGGGATAGGGAACAAACCCATGCTTCCATAAGGAAAAATTTCATAGAGGAAACCTATGAGGCGGTGGAGGCTATTGACGAGGACGACCCGGCAAAGCTTAAAGAGGAGCTTGGCGATGTTCTTCTTCAGGTTGTGTTCCATGCCCAAATGGAAAAAGAAAAGGGTATTTTTGATTTTAACGATGTCTGCGACGGCATTTGCAAAAAGCTTATTGTAAGACATCCGCATGTTTTCGGCGAAGAAAAAGCGGAATCTGCGGAACAGGTGCTTGACAGATGGGAAGAAATCAAAAATGAAACCAAGGCGCAAACAACGGGAGGAGAAACCCTGGACGCCGTTCCGAAGCAGCTGCCTGCGCTTATGCGCTGTGCAAAGCTTCAGCATAGGGCGGAAAAAGCCGGAGGCTTTTCTCACAGCCTTGTATGGTCCCTTGGAAAGCTGGACGAGGAGGTCGCAGAGCTTAAAGAAGCCGTGCGTTCCAATGATATTGCAATGTGCTGCAAGGAAATGGGCGATGTTTTCTTTTCTGCGGTCAACACTGCAAGGACCCTTGACCTTGAGCCGGAGGAATGCCTTACGGCAGCATCCGAAAAGTTCATAAGACGGTTTAAGAGGGCGGAGGAGCTTGCCGCCGAGTCCGGGAAAAAGCTCTCCGAGATAAAAGGAGAGGAGCTTAATTCTCTTTGGCAGGAAGCCAAAAAAATCTAAACAATGCTAAAAAAAGCGGCAAAGCCGCAGAATTACAAAACGGAGGTATTTCAAAATGACCAAATCTGATCTTATCGCAGCAGTAGCAACCAAAATCGGTGCTTCCAAAAAGGACAGCGAAAAAGCCGTCGCAGCAGTTATCGAATCCATTACCGAGGCTCTTGCCAACGGCGAATCCGTACAGCTTGTCGGTTTCGGCACCTTTGAGGTAAAGGACCGTGCTGCAAGAAAAGGCGTAAACCCCAGAACCAAAGAGGAAATCACCATCGAAGCTTCCAAGCTCCCGTCCTTCAAAGCCGGCAAAGCTCTTAAAGAAGCCGTTTCCAAATAATCATTTGCGTGATTTTTCCCCTGCCGTTCCGGCGGGGGATTTTTAATACCTCCAAAAGAAAGGAACAAAAATGCGACTTGATAAATATCTTAAAGTTACAAGACTTATTAAACGCCGAACAATCGCAAACGAGGCTTGCGATGCGGGAAGAGTTTTTGTAAACGGAAAAATTGCCCGTGCCTCCTATGAGGTCAAGGAGGACGATGTTATTGAGATACAGCTCGGTCAGCGTCCGCTCAAAGTTCAGGTTGTTTCCATTGCGGAAGCCGTGCGCAAGGAGGACGCAGCGCAGAATTACCGTGTAATTGAATGATCTTTTTACGAGGGCGGTGCTTTTTTGCACCGCCTTATTTTTTGTATTGACAAAAAGAGAGGCAGGTGTTATTATATATTTAACCAAATGGTTAAATGAAAGGACGGATAATCTTTGGGTATACAGGATACGATGCGTGCTCTTGCCGACCCGACACGCAGAGCCGTGCTCAACCTTCTAAAAAGCGGTGCTCTTTCCGCCGGGGATATAGCCGGGCATTTTGATATGAGCACGGCGGCGGTATCAAAACACCTTTCCGTGCTCAAAGAGGCGGACTTGGTACGCATACGGCGCAGCGGAAAATATATTTATTATGAGCTTAACGCTTCCGTGCTTGATGAAGCGTTGCTTTGGATAAAGGACTTGAGAGGAGAATGAGTATGAAAAAACTTTATGCGGTAATGATGACCCTTGTGGCGGTTTCGGCGGTAGGCTCGGCTGTGCTCATGGTTTTTATGCCGGATACGGTTCCGGCGCATTATAACTTTGCCGGGGAAATAGACCGTTGGGGCAGCAAATATGAAAATCTGATTTTTCCTGCAATTACTGTGCTTGTGGGAGCAGCGGTGGCGTTTATTGCAAAAAAGACGGAGGAAACAGTGCCGAAAAGGGTGCTGCTTTGGACCGGGGCGTGCTCAATCCTGCTTCTTGATGTTGTAGGATTTTATTTTATGCTCAGGGACCTTTCGGCAGTGCCGGAGATGAGCACGAATGTGGCAGACAATGCAGTAAAGCTTATGAGCATCGGCGTTGGAATAATGTTTGTTATTCTCGGTAATCTTATGCCCAAGGTTAAGAGAAACGGGCTTTTCGGTTTGCGCACAAGCTGGAGCATGGAAAATGATGAAATTTGGAACAAAAGCCAACGCTTTGGCGGGAAAGCGGCTGTTGTGTGCGGCTTTGCAACGGTGTCTGCGTCGATATTTGTTCCGGAGGGGTGGTGCATTGTGCTTTTGATTGTATTTACAGCTGCTTTTGCGGTCGTAAGTGCCGCCGCATCTCATAAATATTATAATGAGTACATTGCCGGGCACGAAAACATATAATATATTTACAATTATATATAACAAGCTACTGCGACTAAAAATCCGGCGAAAGCCGGATTTTTTTCGATATTATAAATAAAAGGAATATGAAGATTTTTTATAAACACCCGGAAAGGTGTATTGAAAAATAACAAAATAAAAGGTAAAATAGAAAAAGGAAAACGCTTGAACACCCGGTTTAGTGGATATAATATTTTTGCCGCACTAAGGAAACGGAACGATAAACGGAAAGAAAAATTTCATTCAAAACACCCGGATAAGTGGCTTTGAAAAATCCGTGAACACCCGGTTTGGTGTGCAAAATAGTTTCCGGGTAAAAAAATCGAAAAAAATATCGAAAAAATCTGAAAAATATGCGAAAAAACGCTTGACAACGAGTGGTTGTTTATATATAATAATAGCTGCGTGACTGCACAGGCGGATGCTACGGCATATCCCCGGAGCGTCCGCAAGATATGCGTTGAAGCGGGAGGTTGCTGTCTGTGTGACAGGTAATTTCCGCCGAGTATGTCCGATTTTCAAACCGGGCGACAAGAAATACTGCACACCCGTGTGTGCCGCTTCAGTGATGAGCTGCTGTGGCAGGGTCCTTGTTGTTAAAAGCACTGCTATGCGCTTTTTTGCGCCCGCAGTGTGCGTCCGGGAATACCTATGCGCTGTTTTCCCTTATTATATAAAGGAAAGCGGAACATAAGGGTTTCCGTTTTTTAATGAGAAGGCGGGAAACACACGGAAGCGTTGTGTTTCACAGAGTCGCACCCCATTGCGTGTCATTGGGAATCAAACAAGGAGGCGATTTTAGTGGCAGTCAAAGAAAAAATCAGGATCAGACTCAAAAGCTATGATCACCAGCTCGTAGACCAGGCAGCAGAGAAGATCGTCGAAACCGCAAAGCGCACCGGCGCAAGAGTTTCGGGTCCTATTCCGCTCCCGACCGAGAAAGAGATCGTAACTATCCTGCGCGCCGTCCACAAATATAAGGACAGCCGTGAACAGTTTGAGCTCCGCACCCACAAAAGACTCATCGACATTCTGAGACCTTCCAACAAAACTGTTGAAGCTCTCACCGGTCTTGAGCTCCCTGCCGGCGTTGAAATCGAAATCAAGTTCTGATTGAACGAGAAAGACGAAGACGACAAACAGCAGGTCATGTCGGCAAATGCCGACCAATAACCGAAGGAGGCAGAAAAATGAAAAAAGCAATCGTGGGCAAAAAGCTTGGTATGACCCAGCTTTTTGACAAAGCGGGAAAAGTCATTCCCGTAACGGTCGTTGAGGCCGGCCCCTGCGTCGTTGTTCAGAAGAAAACTGTTGACAACGACGGCTATGAATCCGTTCAGCTCGGATTCGGCGAGGTTACCGAAAAACACCTCACCAAAGCACTTAAAGGACATTTTGCAAAAGCAGATGTCGCAGCGAAGAAGTATCTCCGCGAATTCAGACTCGATGATTGCTCCGTCCTCAATGTAGGCGACATCGTAAAAGCAGACGCTTTTGCAGTCGGCGAGAAAGTTGATGTTGTTGCAAAGAGCAAAGGTCACGGCTATGCCGGCACCATCAAACGCTATGGCTTCGGCCGTCTGCGCGAGACTCACGGCTCCGGTCCTGTCGGACGCCACATCGGTTCTCTGGGCGCATGCTCCGATCCTTCCAGAGTTATGAAAGGCAAGAAGCTTCCCGGACACATGGGCGTTGTTCGTACCACCGTACAGAATCTTGAAGTTGTCAAGATCGACCCCGAAAACAACCTCATCGCAATCAAAGGCGCAATCCCCGGTCCTAAAGGCGCAATCGTAAGCGTTATGGCTGCTGTTAAGAAACAGAAAGTCAAGAACACCGTTGCACAGGCCATCAGCAAGAACCCGCAGAAAGCATCTGCGCGTAAGTAATAAAGGAGGAAAAGACACATGTTGGACATTAAAGTTTTGAACATGAACGGCGAAGAAGTCGGTACTCTTTCCCTCTCCGAAGCCGTTTTCGGCATTGAGCCGAACACTGTTGCAATGCACGCAGCTGTTATCAATTATCTTGCTAACCGTCGTCATGGCACCCAGTCCACCAAGACCAGAACCGAAGTTTCCGGCGGCGGACGCAAACCCTGGAAACAGAAGGGTACCGGTCATGCTCGTCAGGGCTCCATCAGAGCTCCTCAGTGGGCACACGGCGGCGTAGCACTTGGTCCTAAGCCCCGCAAATACCGCTTCACCCTTAACAAAAAAGTTCGCCGTGTTGCAATGCTTTCCGCACTCAGCTGCAAAGCTGCCGCAGGCGAGATGATCGTTCTCGATTCTCTTGAGCTTGCAGAAATCAAGACCAAAGCAATGGTCAAGGTTCTTGCAAACATCAAAGCAGAGGGCAAAACCCTTATCGTTATGCCCGCCGTTAACGAGAATGTTATCAGAAGCGCACACAACATTCCGGGCGTTAAGACCACTCTTACCAACACTCTGAATGTATATGACATCCTCAACTACGACAATTTTGTTGTTACCAAAGAGGCTGTTGAAAAAATCGAGGAGGTGTATTCCAAATGATGAAGACCGCACAGGACATTATCATCGCTCCGGTCATCACCGAGGCTTCCATGGCAGCCATTGCTCAGAAAAAATACACTTTCCGTGTTATGAAAAAAGTTAACAAGCAGGAAATTGCCGGCGCAGTTGAAGAGCTTTTCGGCGTAAAGGTCGCAAAGGTCAACACCATCAATGTTCGCGGACGCTCCAAGAGAATGGGACTCCATTCCGGCAAAACTGCTGACTGGAAGAAAGCGATCGTAACCCTTAAGGCAGATTCCAAGGGCATCGAGTTCTTCGAGAGTATGCTGTAAGGAGGACGAAATAGATGGCTATTAAGTTCTATAACCCCACTACTCCCGGTCGTCGCGATATGTCCACCATTGATTATTCTGGACTGTCTAAGGTCGCCCCGGAACGCAGCCTTCTGGAACCCATGAAGAAGCATTCCGGTCGTAACTCCTACGGCCGCATTACCGTTCGTCATCGTGGCGGCGGCAACAGAACCAAATATCGTGTAATCGATTTTAAACGCAGCAAAGTCGGCGTTTCCGCTGAGGTTCTTACCATAGAGTATGACCCCAACCGTTCCGCCCACATCGCTCTTGTTCAGTACGAAGACGGCGAGAAGAGATACATCGTTGCTCCTTACGGACTTAAAGTCGGCGATAAAGTTGTTTCCGGTCCGGAAGCAGATATCATCGCAGGCAACGCTCTTCCCCTTGCCAACATTCCCGTTGGTACCTTCATTCACAACATAGAGCTTTATCCCGGAAAAGGCGCACAGCTTGCCCGCTCTGCCGGTGTTATGGCACAGCTTATGGCAAAGGAAAACAAATATGCGCTTATCCGTCTTCCCAGCGGCGAGCTTCGCAACATTCCCAGCGAGTGCTACGCAGTTATCGGTCAGGTAAGCAACATTGACCATGCCAATGTAAGCTACGGAAAAGCCGGTCGTATCCGCCATATGGGTTGGAGACCTACCGTCCGCGGTTCTGTTATGAACCCCTGTGACCATCCTCACGGCGGTGGCGAAGGCAAATCTCCTATCGGTCGTCCGGGTCCTGTAACCCCGTGGGGCAAACCCGCACTTGGCTATAAGACCAGAAACAAACATCAGCGTTCCGATAAATTTATCGTAAGATGCCGTAATGGTAAATAATCTGGAAGGAGGCAAACAGGAACAATGAGTAGAAGTATTAAAAAAGGACCTTTCGTACAGCCCGTTCTTCTTGCAAGAGTTCGTGAGATGAACAAAGCCGGAGAAAAGAGAGTTCTTAAAACCTGGAGCCGTTCGTCCACGATTTTCCCCGATTTCGTAGGACACACCTTTGCGGTGCATGACGGACGCAAGCATGTTCCGGTTTATGTAACTGAGGATATGGTCGGACACAAGCTCGGTGAGTTTGCTCCTACCAGAACCTTCAGAGGACACGCCGGTTCTAAAAAGACTAATAACGGTAAATAAGGCCGAGAGGAGGATTTCAAATGGAAGCAAGGGCTTATTTGAGATATGCCCGCATCTCGCCGCGTAAAGTACAGATCGTTCTTGACCAGATAAGAAACAAACCTGTCGATTACGCAATGGCAGTGCTTAAACACACCCCTAAAGCGGCCTGTGAGCCGCTTGAGAAGCTCCTGAAATCGGCTATCGCCAACGGAGAGAACAACCACAGCATGAGCAAGGACGCTATGTATATTGCAGAGTGCTTTGTAACTCCCGGCCCGACGATGAAACGAATTCAGCCTAAGGATCACGGAAAAGCATATCGTATTCTTAAGAGATCTTCTCATATCACCATGGTTCTTAAAGAGAAAGACTAATCGGAGGAGGTAAACAATGGGACAAAAGGTTAATCCCCACGGCTTTAGAGTGGGCGTAATAAAAGATTGGGATTCCCGCTGGTTTGCCAAGGACGAAGTCTTCGGCGATATCCTTGTGGAAGATTACAATCTTCGTAAATTTCTTAAACAGAAACTTTATGCTGCCGGCGTACCGAAAATCGAGATTGAGCGTACCGGCGACAACAAAGTAAGAATTCACATCCACTGCGCAAAACCCGGTATGGTCATCGGCCGCCAGGGCGCAGAGATTGAAAAGCTTCGTGCAGAGTGCGAAGAAATGCTCAATAAGGGCAAAGAAGAAAAGGTTCAGGTTTTCCTTAATATTGTTGAGGTTAAACAGCCTGACAAAAACGCACAGCTTGTTGCAGAGAACATTGCTGCACAGCTCGAGCGCAGAATCTCTTTCCGCCGTGCAATGAAACAGGCTATCGGCCGTTCCATGAAGCTTGGCGTAAGAGGTATCAAAACAAAATGCTCCGGCCGTCTCGGCGGTGCCGAAATCGCCAGAGTTGAAGAATATCATGAGGGTACTATTCCGCTGCAGACCATCCGTGCCGACATCGACTACGGTTTCGCAGAAGCTGCCACCACTTATGGCCGCATCGGCGTAAAGGTCTGGATCTACAACGGCGATGTTCTTACCGATGTTAAGAAACAGCCCTCCCGCAAGGAAGGAGGAAGAAAATAATGCTTCTTCCGAAGAGAGTTAAATACCGTCGTGTCCAGAGAGGACGCATGAAAGGTACCGCACACAGAGGCAATTTCGTATCCAACGGCGAATATGGTCTTATGGCTCTTGAACCCTGCTGGCTTAAAGCCAACCAGATCGAGGCAGCCCGTATCGCAATGACCCGTTACATCAAGCGTGGCGGTCAGGTTTGGATTAAAGTATTCCCGGACAAACCTGTTACTCAGAAACCCGCCGAGACCCGTATGGGCTCCGGTAAAGGTGCTCCCGAATATTGGGCAGCCGTTGTTAAACCCGGCCGCGTAATGTTCGAAATCGCAGGTATTCCGGAAGATGTAGCAAAGGAAGCTATGCGTCTTGCTGCGCACAAGCTGCCTATCAAATGCAAATTTGTTAAAAGGGAAGAAAAGGGGGTTGACGAGCAATGAAAGCAGCAGAAGTTCGCGCCATGAATAAAGCGGATCTCGAGAAAAAACTTTCTGAGCTCAAAGCCGAGCTTTTCAACCTGAGATTCCAGCACGCCATCAACCAGCTCGATAATCCGATTCGTCTTAACGAAGTCAGAAAAGACATCGCAAGAGTTAAGACCGTCCTTCGTGAGCTTGAGCTGAAGGCAGAGCAGTAATTGAAGGGAGGATAAAGCTGTGAACGAAGAAAGAAATCTTAGAAAAACCAGAGTCGGTATCGTAGTAAGCGACAAGATGGATAAAACCGTCGTCGTTAAAGTCGAAGACCGTGTTCAGCACCCCCTTTACAAAAAAATTATTAAGAGAACCGTAAGATTCAAAGCGCATGACGAGAATAACGAGTGCGGAATCGGCGATCGCGTAGAGATCATGGAAACCAGACCTCTGTCTAAAGACAAACACTGGAGAGTTTCCGAGATTATCGAGAAGGCCAAATAATAAGAGTCGGACGGAAAGGAGGAACTATCTGTGATACAGATGCAATCTCATCTGAAGGCAGCTGATAACACCGGTGCAAAAGAGCTTATGTGCATCCGTGTTCTTGGCGGTACCAGAAGAAAATATGCTAACATTGGCGATGTTGTAGTAGCCAGTGTTAAGAAAGCGGCACCGGGCGGCATGGTCAAAAAAGGCGAAGTCGTTAAAGCCGTTATCGTCCGCTCGGCCAAAGGTATCCGTCGTGATGACGGCAGCTACATCCGTTTTGATGAAAACGCCGCCGTTATTATTAAGGAAGACAAAAACCCGCGTGGAACCCGTATCTTTGGACCGGTAGCCCGTGAGCTCCGTGACAAAGATTATCTCAAAATCCTGAGCCTTGCGCCCGAAGTTCTTTAAGGAGGAAAAATGATGAATAAAGTTCATGTAAAATCCGGCGACAAAGTCATCATCCTCTCCGGCAGAGATAAAGGCAAAGAGGGTAAGGTCCTTGAAGTCAGCCCTTCCGAAGGCAAAGTCATCGTTGAAGGCTGCAATGTTGCCACCAAACATGCAAAACCTAGAAAGATGGGCGAGCAGGGTGGACTTCTCAAGGTTGAAACCGCCATCTATGCCAGCAAAGTGATGCTTGTCTGCCCCAAATGCGGCAAACCCACCAGACTGGCCCACAAGGTTCTTGCAGACGGCAGCAAAAAACGCCTTTGCAAAGCCTGCGGCGCGACTTTTTGAGTAAGGAGGAAGAAACATGACCAGATTAAGTGAATACTACAAAAGTGATGTAGCACCTGCTCTTATGAAAGAATTCAATTATAAGAGTGTCATGCAGATCCCGAAGCTCGATAAGATCGTCGTCAATGTCGGCGCAGGAGACTGCAAAGATAACAGCAAAGCAATGGACGCAATCCTTGCCGACCTTGGTACCATAACCGGTCAGAAGGCAGTTACCTGCAAGGCAAAAAAATCCGTTGCAAACTTCAAACTTCGTGAAGGCATGGTCATCGGCGCAAAGGTTACCCTTCGCGGCGCAAAGATGTATGAATTCATGGACAGATTCTTTAACATTGCTCTTCCGCGTGTTAGAGATTTTCGTGGAATCAATCCCAACGCCTTTGACGGACGCGGCAACTACAGCCTCGGTCTTAAAGAACAGCTGATTTTCCCGGAAATCGACTATGATAAGATCGACAAGGTCCGCGGCATGGACATCTGCTTCGTAACTACGGCGCAGACCGATGAAGAAGCCCGCGAGCTGCTCAAACTTATGGGCGCTCCGTTTGAGAAGTAAGATAGGAGGATTTAATCAATGGCAAAAACGTCAATGAAGGTCAAGCAGAAAGCAGAGCCGAAGTTCTCCACCAGAGCTTACACTCGTTGCAAAATCTGTGGAAGACCCCACGCCTATCTTCGCAAATTCGGCATCTGCCGTATCTGCTTCAGGGAACTTGCTTATAAAGGCGAGATTCCTGGCGTGAAGAAGGCAAGCTGGTAATTAAGAGAACAAAGGAGGTTTGAGGAATGCATATCACCGATACAGTCGCTGACTTGCTGACCCGCATCAGAAACGCGAATTCCGCAAAGCATGATACGGTCGATGTTCCTGCGTCCAATATGAAAAAGGCGATAGCCCAGATCCTTCTTGATGAGGGTTACATCAAAGGATATCAGGTTGTCGAGGACGGCAAACAGGGAATGATCCATATTACGCTTAAATACGGCGCAAATAAAACCCCGGTGATCACAGGCCTTCGCAGGGTTTCTAAACCCGGCCTGCGCATCTACACAAACGTTGAGGAAATGCCCAAAGTTCTTAAAGGCCTTGGTATTGCCATTCTTTCCACTAATAAAGGAATTATGACTGACAAACAGGCACGCAAAGAGAATGTTGGCGGCGAAGTCCTTGCGTTCATTTGGTAAAAAGGAGGGAAACTGAATGTCTCGTATCGGTAAAAAACCGATTGCTATACCGGCAGGCGTAGAAGTCAAAGTTGACGGAAATGTCGTAACGGTAAAGGGCGGCAATGTCACCCTTGAACAGAGCTTTCGTCCGGAGATAAAAATCGAGGTCGAAAACGGCGAGATCATCGTGTCCCGCCCGGATGACTCTAAAGAAATGAGAAGCCTTCACGGCCTTACCAGAACCCTTGTTTCCAACATGGTTACTGGCGTTCATACCGGTTTCGCAAAAGAGCTGGAAATCAACGGTGTTGGTTACAAAGCCGCAAAGGACGGAAAAAATCTTGTTATGAACCTTGGCTATTCCCATCAGGTAATTATTCCTGAACCGGAAGGCATGACCATCGAGGTTCCTGCTCCCACCAAAATCATCGTTAAAGGCCCCGATAAACAGAAGGTCGGTCAGCTTGCAGCGGAGATTCGTGAGAAACGCCCGCCGGAACCCTATAAGGGCAAAGGCATCAAATATGTCGGTGAGACCATAATCCGCAAGGAAGGCAAAGCCGGCAAAGGTAAAAAGTAAGAAGGAGTGAAAAAACATGGTATCTAAAGCTGATAAAAATGCGGCCCGTGTTAAAAGACACTTCCGTGTTCGTAACAAAATCAGCGGAACCCCTGAACGCCCGCGTCTTAATGTTTTCCGCTCCGCTAAACACATCTATGCACAGGTTATCGATGATATAAACGGAGTTACCCTTGCAGCCGCTTCTACTACCGAAAAGTCCTTTGAGAACTATGGCGGAAACAAAGAAGCTGCAAAAGAGATCGGCAAACTCGTAGCAGAGAGAGCCATCGAAAAGGGCATTACCACTGTTGTTTTTGACCGCAGCGGTTATCTCTATCACGGACGCATCAAAGAACTTGCTGAAGGAGCCCGCGAGGGTGGACTTCAATTCTGATAAGGAGGGATACAGTTGGCTTTAATCGACGCTTCTAAACTTGATCTTGCTGAAAAAGTTGTAGCTATCAACCGCGTATCCAAAACCGTCAAAGGCGGACGCATCATGAAGTTCAGTGCCCTTGTAGTTGTTGGCGACCAGAACGGCACCATCGGCTTCGGCATTGGTAAATCCTCTGAGGTTCCTGACGCAATCCGCAAAGGTATTGAAGACGCAAAGAAAAATCTTCATCACATCACTCTTAGAGGAACCACCATTCCTCATGAGGTAGTAGGTAAATTCGGAGCAGGCGAAGTTCTTATGAAACCGGCTCCCAAAGGTACCGGCGTTATCGCCGGCGGTGCTGTCCGTGATGTCATGGAAGTCGCCGGTATTCGCGATGTTCGTACCAAATGCATCAGATCCAACAATCCTTGCAATGTCGTTTCTGCCACTATGCAGGGTCTGCTTTCTCTCCGTGATGCGGAGCAGGTTGCAGCAATGCGCGGCAAAACCGTTGAGGAAATTCTGGGCTAAGGAGGAAATAGAGTATGGCACAGCTTAAAATCAAACTGACCAAGGGCTTCATCCACAAAAAAGATGACCAGATTGCTACCGCTATTTCCCTTGGCCTTCGTAAGATCGGTGCGGAAACAATCCAGCCCGACAATGCAGCTACCCGCGGCAAAATTGCCAAGATAGCCCATATGGTCGAGGTTACCGAAATATAAACAAGGAGGAGCACCCAATATGAAACTTTATGAACTTGCTCCGGCACCCGGTGCTAATGTCGATGTTTACCGCAAAGGCAGAGGTCACGGTTCCGGTAACGGCAAAACTTCCGGTAAAGGTCATAAGGGCCAGAAAGCTCGCTCCGGCGGTTCCATCCGTCCCGGATTCGAAGGCGGCCAGATGCCTCTCCAGAGACAGATCCCGAAACGCGGATTTGTTAACATTTTTGCCACCAGATACGCAGTCATCAATGTAGAAGATCTTGAGATTTTCGAAGACGGTGCTGTTGTTGACGAACAGGCCATTGTTGATGCAGGTCTGCTCAAAAAGACTCTTGACGGAGTCAAAGTTCTCGGCAGGGGCGAGCTTACCAAAAAGCTTACCGTTAATGTAGCCGCTTTCTCTGAGTCTGCTAAGCAGAAAATCGAGGAGGTCGGCGGAAAGGCCGAGGTGAAGTAAGGATGTTTAGTGTCTTCAAAAATGCTTGGAAGATAGAAGATCTTAGAGAAAAAATTCTCTACACCCTGCTCATCGTTGTTATTTTCCGTATTGGTTCGGCAATCCCGGTTCCGTTCCTGGATACAAGCGCACTTTCCGCAATGATGAGTTCCAATTCCGGCAACCTTATCGGTTACCTGAATATGCTTACCGGCGGCGTGCTTTCTCAGGCAACCGTTTTGTCGCTTTCCATTTCTCCCTACATTACAGCTTCCATAGTCATTCAGCTTCTTGCTGTCGCAATTCCGGCACTTGAAAAAATGTCTAAAGAAGGTCCCGAGGGCAGAAAAAAGCTTAATAAGATCACCAGATACACCACCGTTGGTCTTGGTCTTCTTCAGGCTTATGCTTATTATGTAACCCTCAAAGGCTATAATGCAGTCGAAAAATTCGACAACAAGTGGGAAAATGCTCTTGTAGTAGTAACCATCCTCTTCATGTTCACCGCCGGCGGTATGCTTACCATGTGGCTTGGCGAAAGAATCGATGAAAAAGGTATCGGAAACGGCATTTCCATGCTCCTGTTCGCAGGTATCGTTTCCGGCGGTCCCAGACTTGTATCAACTCTTTGGGCATACCTTACCGCAGGCGAAGTAAAATATTACTTCTTTGTTCCTGCACTTGTCATCATCTTCCTTCTCCTTATCGCTTTTATCGTTCTTATGAACGATGCGGAACGCCGCATTCCGGTTCAGTACGCAAAGCGTGTTGTCGGTCGTAAGCAGTACGGCGGTCAGTCCAGCCACATTCCGATTAAAGTTGCAATGGCAGGCGTTCTTCCGATAATCTTCGCAAGCTCTCTTCTTGCCATTCCCGCAACCATCAAGGCTTTTGTGACTGTTAAGGACGGCAGCTTCTGGGACGGATTCTTCAAACTCTTTGAGTCCACCTCCTGGTTCTACTCTGTTCTTTACTTTATTCTTATCGTTGCATTCAGCTATTTCTATATAGCGATTCAGTACAATCCCGTTGAAATGGCAAATAACATTCAGAAGAACAACGGCGCAATTCCCGGTATTCGTCCCGGTCGTCCGACCAGCGACTTTATCAGTAAAGTAATCGGCAAGATTACTTTCATCGGCGCATTGTTCCTCGGCGTTATCGCCCTTCTTCCTAACATTCTCGGAGCCATTTCCGGCATCGTGAATGTGGGTATCGGCGGAACCACTATCATCATCGTTGTAAGCGTTGCGCTTGAAACCGCAAGAAACCTTGAATCTCAGATGATGATGCGCCATTACAAAGGATTTCTTGACTGATTAGGGAGGTATCATCCATGAATCTTGTTCTTCTCGGAGCTCCGGGTGCCGGAAAAGGCACTCAAGCGGAGATTCTTAAAGAAAAGCTTGGTATTCCGACTGTCAGCACCGGCAACATCCTGCGCGAGGCTGTTAAAAACGGCACTAAGCTTGGTATTGAAGCAAAAGAATACATGGACTCCGGAAAGCTTGTTCCGGATGCTCTTGTTATCTCCATTATTAAGGAGCGTCTTGCCGAGGATGACTGCAAAAACGGCTTCATCCTTGACGGATTTCCCCGCACCATTCCCCAGGCAGAAGCTTTGGAGAAAAGCGGAGTCGTGATTGACAGAGCAGTTGAAATCGCCGTTTCCGACGATGCGATTCTTGCCCGTCTTTCCGGCAGAAGAGTCTGCATTAAATGCGGTGCTCCTTACCACATTGTAAGTTGTCCCCCTCCTGCCGATAACATCTGCCCGAAATGCGGCGGAGAGATTATCACCAGGAAGGATGACCTTCCCGAAACCATTAAATCTCGTCTGGAAGTTTATCACAGCCAGACCGAGCCGATTAAAGGTTTCTATGAAGAAAGAGGAAAGCTTACGGTAGTGCCGGGCGAAAGAGGTATTGAAAATACCTCCCGTGCAATACTGGAAGCTTTGGGGGTCTAAATCATGGTAATCGTGAAAACTTCCGCTGAAATAAAAAAGCTGCGCGAAGCCGGAAGGCTTTCCGCTCTTGCTTTGAAGGTGGGCGGAGAAGCTGTTGTTCCCGGCGTTACAACTGCGGAAATAGACAGAGTGATTCATGATTTTATTGTGAAAAACGGGGCAACCCCTTCGTTTTTGAATTTGTACGGTTTTCCTGCCAGCGCATGCATCTCCGTAAACGATGAGCTTATCCACGGAATCCCCGGAAACAGGGTGATTAACGAGGGAGATATCGTTACTATTGATGTTGGTGCATGCCTGGACGGTTACCACGGCGACAACGCAGCAACCTTTGCTGCGGGAACGCCCTCCGAGGAAGCCCGGCGGCTGATGGATGTCACCAGAGAGAGCCTTTTTAAGGGAATCGAGATGGCAACAGCGGGCAATCGGATAGGCGACATTTCAAACGCCGTGCAAACTTACTGTGAAGAAAGAGGATATTCCGTTGTGCGTGAATATGTCGGTCACGGAGTTGGCCGCAAGGTTCACGAGGACCCGGAGGTGCCTAATTACGGCAAGCCCGGTCACGGAGTGAGGCTTGTTAACGGTATGGTCATCGCCATAGAGCCGATGATAAACGCCGGAACAAGATTTGTCGTTCAGGATAATCCCAACGGTTGGACAGTAAGAACTAAGGACGGAAAGCTGTGCGCCCATTTTGAGAATACAATCGCCATTACGCCGAACGGTCCGCTTATTCTGACCGACCCGAACTGAGGTGAAGGAATGCTCGGACAGGTAGTATTGTCAAAAGCCGGCAAGGACAGCGGAAGCTTTTATGCTGTGCTTATTGAGGAAGACGACTTTGCGTATATTGCCGATGGCAGACTGCGTAAGGTTGAAAAACCAAAAAGAAAACGCAAAAAGCATCTTGCGCCAACCAAAACAGTGCTTTCGCCGCAGGATTACGAAACCGATTCACGGCTTCGAGCCGCATTGTCAAAATTCAACAAAACAAACGAGGGAGGAATATAAGCTTGTCCAAGGAAGATGTTATTGAAATTGAGGGCACAGTAGTGGAAGCACTGCCCAGTGCTCAATTCAAGGTCGAGCTGCCCAATGGCCACCAAATTTTAGCCCATATTTCCGGAAAGCTTCGTATGAACTTCATCCGTATTCTTCCGGGAGATAAGGTGACGGTCGAAATGTCGCCATACGATCTCACCAAAGGGCGCATTACATGGCGTTCCAAGTGATAGGAGGTATATAAATGAAAGTCAGACCTTCCGTAAAACCTATTTGCGAAAAATGCAAGATCATCAAACGAAAAGGCCGTCTGATGGTTATCTGCTCCAATCCTAAACACAAACAGCGTCAAGGCTGATTAACTAAAACGGAGGTGCAACAAAGTCTATGGCTCGTATAGCTGGTATTGACCTGCCGAAGAATAAGAGAATTGAGATTGCTCTCACTTATATCTACGGTATCGGCCGCACAACCGCTACTAAGATCGTTGAAGAGACCGGTGTGGATCCTTCCATCCGCGTCAAAGATCTTTCCGAAGATGACGCCGCAAAACTGCGTGAGTACATCGACAAAAACATCGAGGTAGAGGGCGACCTTCGCCGTGCTACCGCACTTGATATCAAACGTCTGGTTGAAATTGGTTGCTATCGTGGTGTTCGCCACAGAAAAGGACTCCCCGTTCGCGGACAGAGAACCAAAACCAACGCCAGAACCCGCAAAGGTCCCAGAAAGACCATTGCAAACAAGAAGAAGTAAGAGGGAGGATAAAATATGCCTAAAGCTAATGCTAAAAAAGCTGTTGTTCGCCGTCGTCGCGAGAAAAAGAATATTGAGCGTGGCGCAGCACATATCCAGTCCACCTTCAATAACACTATCGTAACCATCACCGATGTTCGCGGCAACGCTCTTTCTTGGGCTTCCGCAGGCGGACTTGGCTTCCGTGGTTCCAGAAAATCCACTCCTTTTGCAGCACAGAGCGCAGCAGAAACTGCAGCAAAAGCAGCAATGGAGCACGGTCTTAAAACCGTTGAGGTTTTCGTAAAAGGTCCCGGTTCCGGTCGTGAAGCAGCAATCCGTGCCCTTCAGGCAGCAGGACTTGAAGTAACTATGATCAAAGATGTTACTCCCGTTCCGCACAACGGATGCCGCCCGCCCAAACGCCGCCGTGTATAATGGTGGTTTACAGAAATTATTGGAGGTGTAATTAACACATGGCAAGATATACAGGCTCTGTATGCAGACTGTGCCGTCGTGAAGGCAAGAAGCTCTTCCTTAAAGGCGAAAGATGCTATGGTCCTAAATGTGCTTTAAGCCGCAGAGCATACGCTCCCGGTCAGCACGGTCAAGGCCGCAAGAAGGTTTCTGAATACGGTCTTCAGCTTCGTGCAAAACAGCAGGCCAAGAGATATTACGGTGTTCTTGAAAGCCAGTTTGCTCATTATTTTGAGCTCGCCAGCAAACAGTCTGGTCAGGCTGGTGAAAACCTTCTCCGTATTCTTGAAAGCCGTCTTGACAATGTTGTCTATCGTTCCGGCCTTGCTTCCTCCAGAAAAGAAGCTCGCCAGCTCGTAAGACACGGTCACTATACCCTTAACGGCCACAAGGCCAACATCCCTTCCATCCTGCTCAAAGCCGGCGATGTAGTTGCTGTTGCCGACAAGAGCCGTCAGAACGAAAAACTCAAAGCAGTCGTCGAAGCCAACTCTGCACATCCCGTTCCTACCTGGATGAGCTTTGACCCGGAGAAGATGACCGTTGTGATCAATCAGCTTCCTAACCGTGAGGACATCGACCTTGATGTTGAGGAGCACCTGATCGTTGAGTTGTACTCCAAATAATAATTGGTAGAACTGACAGGGGAATGCGAAACAGGGCGTTTTTGCCCACATAGGAGGGATTTTGATGTTAGAAATAGAAAAGCCGAGAATCGAAACCGAAGAAAACCTCAATGACCCCAGCTACGGAAAATTTGTGGTTGAGCCGTTGGAGCGCGGATTTGGTACGACTCTTGGTAACAGCCTGAGACGCGTATTGCTCTCCTCGCTTCCCGGCGTTGCTGTAACATCCGTAAAGATTGACGGAATCCGTCATGAATTTTCCACCATTCCCGGTGTAAAAGAGGATGTCACCGAGATCGTCCTTAACATAAAAGGTCTGACTGCGAAGCTTCATTGCGACGGTCCTAAAGTTGTTGTTATCGACGCCTCCGGTGAGTGTGAAGTCACTGCCGGTTCAATCCAAGCCGATTCCGAAGTCGAAATTCTCGACAAGGATATGCATATCGCTACCCTTGATGCCGACGGGCACCTCTTTATGGAGATTACTCTTGATAAGGGCCGCGGCTATATCTCTTCCGAGAGAAACAAGCAGGATATGCAGCCTGCAATCGGCGTAATCCCAGTTGATAGTATTTATACACCCGTGTTGAAGGTGAATTACACCGTTGAAAACACCCGTGTCGGTCAGATTACCGACTACGATAAGCTGACCCTTGAGGTGTGGACGGATTCCACTATTTCCGCAAAGGAAGCCGTCTCTTTGGGAGCCAAGGTCCTCAACGAACATCTCAACCTGTTCGTGGATCTTTCCGAAGACAAGTTCTCGGGAGACATAATGGTAGAAAAGGACAACAACAGCAAAGAAAAAGTCCTTGAGATGACCATTGAAGAGCTTGACCTGTCCGTGCGCAGCTTTAACTGCCTTAAACGCGCGGGCATCAACACGGTTGAAGACCTTATCGGTAAGTCCGAGGACGAAATGATGAAAGTTCGTAATCTCGGTAAAAAATCCCTTGAAGAGGTTGTTTCCAAGCTTGAATCCCTTGGTTTCAAACTCAACAAGGATGAAGACTAATCAAAAAGGAGTGAATATCGATGCCAGGAACGAGAAAGCTCGGTCGTACTTCCGACCACAGAAGAGCTATGCTCCGCGCGATGGTCACCTATCTGCTTGAAAAAGGCAAGATCGAAACCACCGTCACTCGTGCAAAAGAAGTGCGCGCCATGACTGAGAAGATGATCACTACTGCAAAGACCAGTGACCTTCATTCCAAGCGTCTTGTGTATGCCTTTGTAACAAAGGAAGATGTCGCAAAGAAACTCTTTGACGAGATCGCACCGAAGTACGCCGAAAGAAACGGCGGCTACACCAGAATAGTCAGAATCGGCCCGCGCCGTGGCGATGCCGCCGAAATGGCGATCATTGAACTTGTGTAAGCGAAAGAGCACAAAGATAAAAAAACAGTTCCAGGAAAATCCGGGGGCTGTTTTTTGTATGCGAGCACTTATCCCAACGCCACATCAAGTGCCATCATCACGCTGAAACCTGCGGCGAAAAGGATCGTGCCGACATTGGAATGTTTGCCGTGAGACATTTCGGGGATAAGCTCCTCCACCACCACATAGAGCATGGCACCGGCGGCAAAGCCGAACAGATAGGGCAGGGCGGGCACCACAAGAGAAGCCGCTAAAATCGTGAGCACTGCGCCCAAAGGCTCAACTGCGCCGGAGAGTACGCCGTCGAAGAAGGCTTTTGATTTTTTCATGCCCTCGGCGCACAGGGGCATTGAAATTATCGCGCCCTCCGGAAAATTCTGAATTGCTATGCCGAGGGAAAGAGCCAACGCACCGGCGGCGGAGATTTCCGTCTTGCCGGAGAGATACCCGGCGTAAACGACGCCCACAGCCATTCCCTCCGGGATATTGTGCAGGGTGACGGCGAGCAGCATCATGGTGGTTTTTTGCAGCTTGCTTTTGGGGCCCTCCGCTTGGGTGGCGTTGTTGTGGAGGTGCGGAATTATGTGGTCGAGCAGCAGCAGGAACAAAACTCCCGCCCAAAAGCCCGCCGCCGCAGGAAGAAAAGACAGCTTGCCGAGGTGCTCCGACTGCTCAATGGCGGGAATAATCAGGCTCCAGACGGAGGCGGCGGTCATAACGCCGGAGGCAAAGCCCACAAGTCCGCGGCGAACATTGTCGCCGAAGGATTTCCGCATAAAAAATACGCAGGCGGCACCGAGGGAGGTTCCGATAAAGGGGATAAGTATTCCGTAAAAGACATTCATATATAAAGCTCCTTTTGGTTAGTGTAATCTAACCGTATTATACGACAAGACTTCAAAAAAGTCAATGCCGTAGAATAAAAAGGGGCTTTTGCTTTTGAAAAATCGCTTATCTATGCGAATTTCGCGGCGAAGGGCAGAGCCGCTGCAAGCAGAAGCGCAATTACATAGCAGACGGCGAAGGCTTTTCCGAAGCCGGAGCTTTTGCTTTCGGAGAGGCGGCGCTGTTCGAGGAGAAAGCCGCAGAGGGCGGCAGCCCAAGCCGGAAGCATAATTCCCACGGAAATAAGCGCCGGAGCGGAGTTGTTTTCTATGCCGTAATGTTCAAAAACAAGGAGCATTTCCGCTATGGATATAAGCAAAAATGCGATAAATATGCAAACAGACGGATAGCTCCGCTTGGCACGGAGATAATCTTCTTTGTGAACATAGATTTTTGCGGAAAATTTAATATTAAAAACGAGTATTTCGCCGACATACATAGAGCAGAAAAGCAGCATAAGCGCGGGAAGCAGACGGCTGCTCGGAGCAAAGCAGCCGGACAGCGCCAAAATTCCGGTGTGGGCGGTGCAGAGGGCGCAGAGGGCGAGGTCAAGCTTTTCGAGGTAGTTTTTCACGGCGGGGATGTTGTATTCCACGGAGTCGTCAAAGCCCGCAATACCGGAAAAATCGCCGCCGCTTATGCTTGAACGAAAGTACAGGTGCACGAAAAGCTGCACCGGCAGGGCGATTATAAAACAGCATAGAGCAGTGCCGATACCCGCCTTGCCAAAGACGGAGGCTGCGGCGGCAAGGGCGGCAAATACCGCCGAAGCACCGCAGAAAATCCCCGCAAAGGGAGCCGTTTTGCGGCTGCCCGCGGAGGGTAAAACGGGGGAGAGCTCCTCCGGCGGGATGCCGTACAGCTTTGACAGCGCAAGAAGATTTTCTGTCGAGGGGCGGCTCTTGCCGTTTTCCCATTTGGCTACCGCCTGCCGGCTTACGGAAAGCAGCTCCGCGGCGGCTTCTTGAGAAAGACCCTTTGCTTTTCGGGCGGCGGTGATTTTTTCGCTGAATTCGTTCATAAAAATCCTCCTCTATGTTATATTGCAGCTAAATTATACACCGCGGATAGGAAATAGTCCATACACTTTTGTGCTACTTTCGGTTGCAGCGGGATTTTTTAGCGCAAAAGCTTCAAATTGCAGAGAAAAAGCCACCCTTTCTTCAAAATATTCAAATACTGTCCATAGACATTGACTATGAATGATGATATAATTATAATGCAATAATTTGTGGAGTTGAATGAGTTATGAAAACCGATGTAGTCATTATCGGAGCAGGTCCTGCGGGAATTTTTACCGCCATAGAAATGCTCCGCCTTGGAAGCAAAAAGAAAATAGTTATCGTGGAAAAAGGTCAACCCGTTGAAAAACGCCGCTGCCCGAAAATAAAGACCGGCAAATGTATGAACTGCAAGCCGTATTGCCACATCACAACGGGCTTTTCCGGTGCGGGTGCTTTTTCTGACGGAAAGCTTAGCCTTGCCGTTGCCGTCGGAGGAGATTTGCCGACTCTTATCGGCGAACAATTTGCTCAGGAAACAATAAATTATACCGATAAAATTTATCTTGAGTTTGGAGCAGATGAGCACATAGAGGGACTTGGGCACGAGGAAGAGAAAAAAGAAATCCGCCGTAATGCAATAAAGGCGGGGTTGCGTCTTGTAGATTGCCCGATTCGCCACCTTGGCACAGAAAAAGCACAGGACCTTTACGGAAGAATAGAAAAATACCTTCTTGATAACGGCGTTGAAATTTATTTTGGCTACGAATGTACAAATCTTAAATTTGAGGGCAACTCCTGCGTAGGCGCATATATTACAAACGGCAAAGAGAGCCTTGAAATTGACGCAGACCATGTTGTTGTCGCAACCGGTCGCCGGGGTGCGGATTGGCTTGAAAAGCTCTGTGCGGAGCACGACATACATCACCATGCCGGAACCGTTGACATCGGTGTTCGTGTTGAGGTAAGAAACGAGATTATGGAAAAGGTCAACGATGTCCTCTATGAATCAAAGCTTGTCGGCTATCCTGCCCCTTATAAAAACAAGGTGCGCACCTTCTGCCAAAATCCGGGCGGATTTGTAAGTCAGGAAAACTATGACAACGACCTTGCGGTAGTAAACGGACATTCCTATAAAGAAACAAAGTCCGACAATACTAACCTTGCAATCCTTGTTTCTCACAACTTTACATACCCCTTTAATCAGCCGATTGAATATGCTCAAAAAGTTGGCGAGCTTACAAATATGCTCGGTGCAGGGCATATTATGGTGCAGCGTTACGGCGATATTCTCGACGGCAAGCGCACATGGGAAAAGGAGCTTAGTCAGGCAAATGTCCGTCCGACCTTGGTGGACGCCGTAGCCGGAGATATTACTGCGGCGATGCCATACCGTGCAATGACGAACATCATAAACTTTATTCAGGCAATGGATCAGGTTGTTCCGGGCTTTGCCTCCAACGAAACGCTGCTCTATTCTCCGGAGCTTAAATTTTACAGCAACAAAATTGAAATGGACGCCGATTTTAACACCAATGTAAAGGGGCTGCATTGCCTCGGCGATTCAAGCGGCTGGACAAGAGGACTTATGATGTCCTCCGTTATGGGCGTTCTTATGGGAAGAAAACTTGTATAACAAAACGCCCTTCGACAAAAAAATCAAAGACCGACCCTTATTATATATAAGGGTCGGTTATTTTTTTTTAAGAAAATGCAGGGAGGTTAAAATTTATGCCGGTTGATATAGACATTGATGAAAACAGCGTTACGGCATACATTTCCGGAGATATTGACCACCACAGTGCGGCGGGCTTGCGCAGCAAAATCGACGAGGCGGTGGAGAGAGCGTATCCGGAGGTGCTTGTCTTGGATTTTGGCGGGGTTACATTTATGGATAGCTCCGGAATAGGACTTGTTATGGGGCGTTGGAAGCTTATGCGTGATATTTCGGGCAGGGTTGTTATTGAAAACGCACCAAAAACCATAAAAAAGGTTATGAAAATGTCGGGGATAGAAAAGCTTATTTCCGCAGGGGAGAAAAAGGAGGGCAGCTTTGTATGAAGCCGATAAATGAGATGAAGCTTTCGTTCGAGGGACGCTCCTGTAACGAGGGCTTTGCAAGAAGTGCGGTTGCAGCGTTTGTTGCGGTGCTCGACCCGACGGTGGAGGAGATTTCCGATATAAAAACCGCCGTTTCCGAGGCCGTTACGAACTGTATTGTCCACGGCTACCGGGACAAAATCGGTACGGTATACATACACGCAAAAATATTCGAGGGCGGGCGGATAGCGGTAAGCATAAAAGACAGAGGCTGCGGTATCGCCGATGTAAAAAAAGCAATGGAGCCGCTTTTTACCACCTGCGAAACCGGGGAAAGAGCCGGGCTTGGGTTTTCGATTATGAGCTCGTTTATGGACAAGCTTATGGTGCGGTCAAAGCCGGGCAGCGGGACCTGTGTAACCCTCGAAAAAATTATCGTGTCGAAAGGAAAATGATATGTCGGTAACCGCAATTACTGACAGCCGGGCGGACAGAGATACTCTTATAACGGAAAATTTGGGGCTTGTTCATACCTGTGCCCACCGCTTTTCGGGAAAAGGAATCGAATATGAGGATCTTTTTCAGGCAGGGTGTATGGGGCTTGTTAAGGCGTTTGACGCATTTGATACGGAACGGGGCGTAAGGTTTTCAACATATGCCGTTCCGGTTATTCTTGGTGAAATACGAAGGCTTTTTCGGGACGGCGGCACCGTTAAGGTAAGCCGAACGCTGAAGGAGCTTTCTATGAAAACCGCAAGGGAAAGAGAGGCTTTTGCTCTTAAAGAAGGACGGGAGCCGACGATAAAGGAGCTTGCGCAGAGGCTTTGCGTTACCGAGGAGGAGGTTACGGAGGCGGTTTGTGCCGCTGCGCCGGTAGTTTCGCTAACGGTGGGCGAGGATAACGGCGGCGGTCAGGAGGATATTCCGGTCGAGTCACCGGAGGAGCAGATTTCCGAACGGCTTTCCGTTATACAGGCGGTTTCCACCCTTGACGAAAAGGACAGAGCGTTGGTCCGGCTTAGGTATTACGAAAACAAAACCCAATCGCAAACGGCAGCGGTGCTTGGAATGACGCAGGTGCAGGTATCCCGAAGAGAAAAGAAAATTTTGGGGATACTGCGGGCGGAGCTTAACGGATAAGCACAAGAAATGCCGAGGCGGCTTGATAAAACAGAAAAGACAAAGCATAGGCAAGGGCGGTTTGGAAAACAAAAATCCGAACCGCCGTTTTTGCGCCGTTTTGCTGCCATATTGCGGTCAAGGCGGCAATACAGGGAGTATAAACCGTAAAAAATATTATAAAAGAAAGGGCTGACAAAAGCGAAAAGCTTCCGCCAAGCTGGAGCAGAACGGAAAGGCAGGCTTCCTTTGCAAAAACCCCGCAAATAAGCGCAATCACCGCTTCTTTTTCCAATCCGATGGGGGCAAAAAACGGGCGAACAGCGGTGCCAAAAATGTACAGCACGCTTTCCGAAGGCTCGGAAAGCGGCAAAAAATTTGCATTAAGGTGCGAAAAAAGCCAAATAATAATTCCGGAAGCGGTAATTACGGTGGAAGCTTTTGCAACAAAGCTTTGGCAGCGGATAAAGGTTTCTTCAATAATGTTTTTTGCGGATGGCATACGCAGGGGAGGAAGCTCCAGCAAAAAGCCGTGTTCCTTACCTTTTGTAAAAAAGCAATACGCTGCGCCGAGGGACAGAGAAAAAATATACACGCAGGCGACGAACAGCCAGGGGCTTTTGTCGAAAAATACACCGGCAAAATACGAATATACCGGCAGCTTTGCGCTGCATGGAACAAAGGGCAGCGCAAGGGTAATTCGTCTGCGCTCGTCGGGGGCGGCGGATTTTGCGGCAAGCACCGCCGGTACGGTGCAGCCAAGCCCAAGCAAAAGCGGTATTACGGCAAAACCGCCAAGCCCAAGCCGCCGCAGCAGTTTATCCAAAACAAACGCAGCCCTTGCAAGATAGCCGCTTTCTTCGAGAAATGAAATAAAAAGAAAGACGAGAGCAAGCTGCGGTAAAAAGCTGATGACCTTTCCAAAGGAGCCGAGGGCACCGTAGGCAACAAGACCTGCGGCGGATTCCGAAAGTCCTGCGGTGCTTAAAAAATTAAAAAGCAGGGCGGAGCAAATGCCGAAAAAGCTCTCCGTCAGTTCCGCAAGCGCAGAGGCGGGAAAGCCGAACGCAAGAATGAGCACGGTGAGCATACTTGTTGCGCAAACAAAGAAGGAAAAGCGGCTTTCGGTAAAAAAGCGGTCGAGCTTTTCCGAAAAGGGGCTTGCCGCTTTTAGCGAAAAACAGCTTTTGCAAAGCTCTTCTGCAGCGAGAAGCCGCTTTTCTGCCGTAAGAGGCGCAAAGCGGCGGAGCCTTTTTCCGCAGGCTGCCGACCTTGCCGCAGCAAGCAGCGGGGAAAGCCCGGTTTTATCTTTTGCGCTTATGAGAAAGCAGGGAATGCCAAGCTTTTCGGACAGAGCGGCAAGGTCAACCGCTCCGCCGGAACGCTTTAGTTCATCGGCAAAATTGATTGCCGCAACGGCTTGAGCACCGATGCTCAAAATCTCAAGAAGCAGACAAAGCCCGTGCTCGGGATGAGCACCGTCTATAACCGTAATTACGCAATCCGCACCGCCGCCCGTAAGAAATTCGCCGGTAAGGCGTTCTTCGGCTTTTTTTGAGGCAAGAGAGTATGTTCCGGGCAAATCGACAACGGCAAAATCCGGGTCGGAACGCAGTGCGCCGTACTTTTTTTCCACAGTAACGCCGGGGCGGTTTCCTACTGCGCCGTGGCTTTTGCTGATTTGGTTAAAAAGGGTGGTTTTTCCGCAGTTCGGGGTGCCGGCAAGGGCAATAATTTTTTTCATTTTATATCCTACCTGTTTCATAGGGATTGACACGGGAGTGATTTTGGCTATAATATTTATGTACTAAGGAGGCGAAAAAATGACAGAAGAAAAATTTTCGGTTACCGGAATGAGCTGTGCTGCTTGCAGCGCAAGGGTTGAGCGTGCTGTTTCCGGCACGGAGGGCGTTAAAAAAGCCGATGTAAACCTGCTTACAAATTCCATGACCGTAAAATATGACGAGAAAATATGCTCCAAAAACGATATAATAGCGGCGGTTATAAACGCAGGATACGGAGCGGAACCGGCGACGGATATTCCCGACAAAAAAGCGGTGACATCTGCGGCGGAAAAAGCCGCCATCGACCTTAAAAAAAGACTTATCGCTTCGCTTATAATTCTTGCGCCGCTTATGTGGCTTACTATGGGTCATATGGTGGGGCTTCCGCTGCCGGAGTTTGTAAGCGGGGGCAAGGGTGCACTGAATATGGCTGTATGCCAGCTTGTGCTTTCCGGAATTATTCTGGCAATCAACAGAAGATATTTTATAAACGGCTTCAAAAACCTTGTGCGGCTTTCTCCGAATATGGATTCGCTTATCGCCGTGGGTGCGGGAGCGTCGTATATTTACGGAATTTATGTTACCGTGAAGATTGCCGAAGCCGTAGCTTCGGGCGAGCTTCATATGGCGCACGAGCTTGTTATGGGGCTGTATTTTGAGGGCGCAGGAATGATCGTGACCCTTATCGATGTGGGAAAGTACCTTGAGGCAAGGTCAAAATCCCGCACCTCCGATGCGCTTTCAAAGCTTATCGACATGACGCCGGATGCGGCAACCGTTATCAGAAACGGCGAGGAAAAGACGATTCCGGCGGCGGAGGTTGCCGTCGGAGATGTTGTGGTCGTTCGTCCGGGACAGAAAATTCCGGTGGACGGCGTAATTATCGAGGGCAGCTCCGCCATTGATGAGGCTGCGCTTACCGGCGAGAGTATGCCCGCAGAAAAATCCGAGGGCGACAGGGTTTATTCCGCAACAATAAACAAAAGCGGATTTATAAAATTTACCGCCGAAAAAGTAGGCAAGGACACATCGTTTGCAAAGATAATCCGACTTGTTGAGGATGCGTCCTCATCAAAGGCACCAATTGCACGCTTTGCGGATAAGGTTTCCGGTATATTTGTTCCGACGGTTATCGGAATTTCGGTGCTCACATTTATCGTATGGATTGCAACGGGTGCGGAGTTTTCCTTTGCGCTTACAAGTGCGATTTCCGTGCTTGTAATTTCCTGCCCGTGTGCGCTTGGGCTTGCAACCCCGGTTGCTATTATGGTAGGAACCGGAAAGGGCGCAGAAAACGGAATTTTGATAAAGTCTGCGGAGTATCTTGAGCACGCCGGAACCGTGGATACGGTTGTTTTTGACAAAACGGGAACTCTTACGGAGGGAGTACCGGAGATAAAGGGCATAGCGACAGCGGGAAATGTTACCGAACAGGAGCTGCTTTCCGTTGCGGCAAGTATCGAGAGCAAAAGCGAGCATCCGCTTGCCGCCGCCGTGCTCAAAAAGGCGGAGGAAAAGAAAGCCGCCGTGCTCAATGTTGAAAATTTCGGTTCCGCAGCGGGAAAAGGCGTTTTCGGCGAGATAAACGGAAGCAAATATTATGTGGGGAGCCGCCGCATTATGGATTCTCTCGGGTGCGATCTTTCGCCTTTTGCGGAATTTGAGCACGAGGCGGCAAACAGAGGCATGACCCCGCTTTATGTTGCAAAGGGAAATACGCCGATAGGCGTCCTCGCAGCAGCGGACAGCGTTCGCAAGACCGCAAGGCAGGCGGTGGAAACGCTTAAAAAGATGGGCGTTGAAACCGTTATGCTCACCGGCGACACAAGGGCGGCGGCAAACGCCGTTTGCGCCGAGCTTGGGATAAGCGAAGCCGTCGCCGAGGTTTTGCCGGAGGACAAGGAAAAGAAAATCGCCGAGCTTTCCGCCGCCGGAAAAAAGGTGGCGATGGTCGGCGACGGAATTAACGACGCTCCGGCTCTTGCCCGTGCGGATGTCGGTATAGCAATCGGCGGCGGAACCGATGTTGCGATGGATTGTGCGGATGTCGTGCTTGTGCAAAGCGACCCCATGGGCGCAGCAAAGGCGATTTTGCTTTCCCGTGCGGTGATTAAAAACATCAAGGAAAACCTCTTTTGGGCGTTTTTCTATAACTGCCTTGGTATTCCCTTGGCGGCGGGCGTGTTTTATAACCTGCTTCATTGGCAGATAAGCCCGATGTTTGCGGCGGCGGCGATGAGCCTTTCCTCCGTTTCCGTTGTGGCAAATGCGCTGCGCCTAAAACGGCTTAATCTTAATCCCGAAAAAACCGCTGCGGAGGAGCCGCAGCAGAAAATAACCGAACCTAAAGAAGAAAGGGAGAAAACTATGAAAGCGGAAATTAAAGTTGAAGGTATGATGTGCGGACATTGCGTTGCCCATGTTGAGGAAGCTTTGCGCAGCGTTGCGGGCGTTTCTTCAGCAAAGGCAGACCTTGCAAAAGGCGTTGCTTTTGTTGAATACGGGGAGCCTGCAACCTTGGAGCAGCTTGAGGCGGCAATAGAAAAAGCCGGATATAAGGTTGTAAAATAATGCATTTTTGCGAGGGCGGCGGAGCTTTGCTCCGCCGCAGTTTTTTGCGGAAAACCCTGCGGAAAATGTAAAATATTTTACCCAAAGCACTTGACAAGCACCGCAAAATAGTGTATAGTAGTAGCGTTGTCTGATGACGACGGTATGAGCCATTAGCTCAGCTGGCAGAGCACTTGACTTTTAATCAAGGTGCCCGGGGTTCGAATCCCCGATGGCTCACCAAAAATCCCCGAAGCATTGCTTCAGGGATTTTTTTTCGCAAAAACAAGCTTGAGCACGCAGCAGGGGGGTCACGCCTTTATGCGGGGGTTTCAAAGCTGCCGTTTTTGCGAAAGGGTATTGACAAAACTTAATAAATGGTTCATAATAATTTAACAGTAAAAGTGAATTTACTTAAAAAAGAATATTTGCATATTTCGGAACACGGCTTTGCGCTTTTTTTGCGCAAGGTACAGAGAAACGGGGTGCAAATCCCCGACGCAGAAACGGCACTGTAAGGTGTATGTTCTTTCCGATTGGCGCAGCAGCGCAGTCACTCGGGTAAAACCGGGGAAGGCTTTGCGGAAAGGACGGGACTTTTGTCCCATGCACCAAGTCAGGATATTTGGTTCCAATCTCCACTCTTGGCTTTCCCAAAGGAGCAGTATGCAGTGCATAAAAACGTTTGCACCAAGGTTTGAAAAAACTTTGGTGCTTTTTTATTCTGACGAGGCGGAGCGGTACCGCTCCCATTCTTTACTCCGTAAAGAATGATAAGCTTTGGCAGGTGGGCAATTACAGCTTTTATGTCGGGAACGAAATAAGTAAAAAACAAACAGGAGGGAAAAACAATGAAAAAGGTATTATCGCTGCTGTTGGCAGTGATGATGGTCATCAGCCTTTGCCCTATAACGGCACTGGCGGATGCGCAGCTTGTGGAGCTTCCGCTGTTTACGGATCAGGAACAGCCGTCAAAGGTCGAGCCTGCGGAAGACGTAGGAAATATCGATTTGCCGAAGCCTGCCGCAACAGACACGCATGCCATCACCGTTGCGGATATTGAAACAAATATCACCTTGGCGGTCGGTGGTCTTTACACGCTGAAGCTTCCCGAAGTGTTCAGCGACAGCATGAACCATTCCATGAGCTATAAGATTGTGGGAATTTTAGGTTCACAGGCGGGAATTACGGAAGAAGGAGTCTTCAAGTTTACGATGATTTCCGCCGGAGAGTATAAGCCGAAAATAGTCGCCACCTGTGACGATGACCCGACCGTTACGGCAGCGTTGGAGCTGAAAATCTCGGTAAAAAACAGCGATTCCGGCAACGAGAATCCCGCGCAGTATGGCTATAACGAAACGCCTGCCGACAGAGTGAGCGTTATAGTAACCATTTCCAGTGACGGTATCCCGATAAGAGGAAAGGACGGAACGGTTTTATCCCATATGAATGTAACTGTTCCGTATTTCGATTTGGGACTTTACGGTCTTGAAGATTATTACCGTTATCACACCGATGGCGGAAAGGGTCCGTATATAGATAATGTTGTGGTAGAAAGACCCACCACTATGCACCTTCTTATCTATATGCTGGAACGCTATTACCTCGGTATTCCGGAAGAAAACTGCTGCAAGGGCACATCCGGGGTACTTGAATACAATGAAAAGAATGTAGTTAAATTCCTAAACGGTGAAACCGCTTATATAGGCGAGGAATCGGCTCTCCATTATACAGGAGGGGCAACCTCCACGTATATGGAGTCTTTTTGGGGACATGACCAAAACCTTTTGTACTACCGCAACCATGTGTTTCCTCTTATGTCCGAGGGCTGGGGCTCCTCATCGGATTATCAGCTCCTTTCGGATAACGATGTCATAGAACTTGCAATGTTTTCAAACTGGAACTTCTATGGCGGAGGCGCATTCTGCTGTTTTAATAAAGAATCTTATACGGTTGAAGCGGGTGAGCCTCTTGGCTTTAATACAAAAGGCTCCTCCACATCGCAATGGGGAAGTGCATATACCGTTCCCATTACAGGTCTTAAGGTACGCATTTACGATGAAAAGTGGAATCTTATTGATGAGCTTGAAAGCGAAACCCCAAGCTTTCAATATAACTTTAATAAGGCAGGGGTTTATCAGCTTATCGGTATGGATGCAAATGCCGGTACAGATGAAGCGAACCGCGCACCTGCAACTGCGGTTGTTACGGTAACGGACGGCTTTGCGGAATACCCCTTTGCTTCCTTACAAACGACTGGCGGGATGCCCCTGCCGAAAATAGAAACAAGATTTGATATAGAAAATGTAGGGCATTATCATGTTTCCGTTCCCTCCGGTACAAGCGAGGTTAAAATTATCTGGAAAGATGATGCAGAGCTTTCCGGAAGCTATGACACCTACAAAATCGGCGGTGGAGACTATAATCAGAATGCGGGAACACTTATTGTAGAGGGAAATTCGGTCACCGTAAATCCTGCCGACTGGTCTGCTGACGGCAACGCAATTATACTCAAAAACGGCGATGGAAACTTTTTGGGTGCGTTCACCTTTGAATTTTATACGGCGAGCGGAGTTAACTTCCCCCCAATTCGTAAAGGAGGAGTTCCCGCTTTCAGAAATCTTTCCGTGCGCATAGACAAGCCATATTTGTTGGATCTTTCCACAATATTTGAGGATCCCGACGGTAACCCGATGACCTATGCCGTTTCGGTTGACGGCGGCGACTTTACCGCAACGGATAAGGACTATTCCTATACACCGACAAAGCTCGGTTCCGCAAAGCTTGTGTTCCGTGCCGAGGACAGCCTCGGCGCAATCGGAGAGGAAACCTATACGCTTAATCTTACCGTTCGTGAAAATGCGCTTCCGGTGCTTATAGACGAAGCCTCCGGAGAAAAAACTGTACGCATAAACGAATATGCAGCCATAAATCTGCTTGCAATTTTCAACGATCCGGATGAAGATGAGCTTACATATGAATATTCGAGGGACGGCGGAAAAACCTATGAATCTTTTGTTCCATACGAGTGGGTGGAAAGAATATATAATTCCGCAACTACAACGGTTGCTGTTCCTCATAAGGATTTTCGCTATACACAGTCGGAGCTTGACGATGTTGTGTTTTTAATCCGAGCACGTGATGATAAAGGCTTTGGTGAGGTATACACCTTCATTGCGCACTTTGTTGAAAATCAGGCACCTGTTCCGAAGCAGGAATATTTCACCGAGGACGGAATGGTAAACCACTATTGGTTTTTCGATATAGTCAAAGCCTTTACAGATCCTGAAGGCGACGAAATGACCTATACCGTTTCTATTGATGGAGGGGAGCCAATTACCATTGCTAGACCTTTCCCTTTGGATTCGGAATATATTTTCTACACATATGTTGACGGCAGCTCAGGCCACAGGTTCGCTCCTCTCCTTACCGAGGAGAAAGAATACAAATTTGTGTTCACTGCAACGGACAGTAAAGGCAGCAGCGGAAGCTGCACCTGCTTTGTAAACGCAAAGCCGGAGGAAATTCACGAGGTAACGGTTACTGATAACACATTCCCCTCCAATCTTGCCGGAAAAGCCGCTTATTCAAGGAATGAAGGTCAGCCCGATACATGGATTACCGGGTACAAGGTAACGGATGAGGTTTTGGTTCGCCGTGTTCGCTATTCCGAATACAAGGGCTTTTATAACTACTATATTGATTTGGACGGCACCGGACTTATTACAGGGCAGGAATTCCAGATTGAGATGGAGGCTAAGCCTTCCTTTGTGGGAAAATACAACTTTGTAGGACCCAAGCTTGGAGAATACTATGAGGAAACGGCAACCTTTAAGGCGGAAAATTATGTTCAGACGGAAAGATTTGCGTGGCATTCACAGCATCCAAATGCAAATTATACATCCATAAGCGATAACTGGCTTAGATACCGCTTCTGTATTTCCGTTTTACCGGATGAAAAGCCAAACCCGGTTTCTCTATCTGTAGCCTTGCCTAGGGATGAACTGTATGTGGGAGAAAAAACCTCCGATGCAGTTGTAAAATGCACCTATGACGATGGGCGCACTCGCCGCCTGTTTAGCTTTACAACAAGCCCTGCCTCATTTGACGAAGCGGGAAGCAAAAATCTTTCGGTTTCCGGAGGAGGACTTACCGTTTCCGTTCCGGTTAAGGTAAACGAGGTTCCCTCTTATACTGCGCTGCTTGACAACTACGGGCCCTATGGCAGAGCGAGATGCGTTACCGTAACCGATAAAAACGGCAATCCCATCGAAGGCGCAACGCTCACCCTTGGAGAAGTAACCTACGAGACAGAGAATTTTGATTATTCCACATATGAGCAGCGAAGGAACCTTCCCTTGCAGCTTACCCTTCCGGGCAGTATTGAAAGCGAAGAGGAAATCGAGCTTCGCTTTGAGCTTATTAACCACCATCACTATGCGCATCTTTACATTGCGGGAGAAAATGCTACGAAGGAAAAAACAGATTACGGCTGGTATTGTACCCTTCCTATTACTTTGAACGGAAATTCCGGTACGGCAAATGCATATTATGTGGACTGCAACATAACCGACAACAGAGGAACTATATATCACTGGTACGATGCTATGCCGATAAGCTGGAAAATCGGAGATGACGGCATTTCCGGAAAAATTTCCTTCTGGGGAACGGCGGATGATGCGGAAATTCTTGTTTATGATGCGGCTGTTTCCGATGGCGACATTCGTGCGGATGTCAAGGGCGAACGCACAAAGGCACTTGCAAAAATTACGGACAAGCGCGGGGAAGTTACAGCCGACGGAAAACGCAGTGTTCAGGAATTCTTCCTTTCAGGGCTTAAAGCAGGTTCGTACAAGCTTGCGGTTTATAAACCGGGCAAATATGTTGTTGCAGTTTCAAAGGAAATAGCACTTTCCGCTTCCGGAACTACGGATTGCGGACTTATAACCCTTTGGCTTTTGGGCGATGTGAACAACAACGGAAATGTAACATTTGCCGACAGTACACAAATTCTGCGCTATGTATCGAAAAAGCGTACTTTGAATGAAGAAGAAATGCTTGCCGCAGATATAAACAACGATGGAAAAGTAATTTTTGCCGACAGCACACAGATTCTGCGCTATATAGCAAGAAAGCCCTCACTGTTTGATAACTATAGCTGAAAAGCTCGTTATAAAAAATATTTTAGGAAAGAGGTATTGTTTTTTTATGAAAAAACTATTGTCCCTTTTGCTGGCGGCGATAATGGTTTTGGGCATTGTCGCAGTTCCCGCCTTTGCGGATGCGACCGTTGCACTTACCGTTACAGGCGTTGGCGCAACCGTTAAACCCGGCGATGAATTTACGGCTGAACTTAGAGTTCCTAAGTTTAGCGACCCTGTTTCCGGCTATGAACTGCACATCAATTTTGAGAAGAAAATACTCGAAGTAACCGATGTTCAGTTTACCGGATATAAAAGCATGGTCACTAATGCCGAAGAAGCGAACAAATCCAACCCGGAATCCAATGTCGGCAGCGTTGTTTCGACTATGGCTGAATATGAAAACACTGTTTTAGCTGAAGACTTGGTTTTTACCGTTAAATTCAAGGTTCGCAGCGATGCGGCCTCCGGAACCTATGACAAGCTTGTTTGGATAAACGAAGAAGCAACCGCATTCGGAACCGAAGACGGCGGAAATATTACCGTAAACTTTGGCAACAAGACCTTTGGCGCAAAGGTAGAGGGCGGAAACACCACTGTCATTCCGGAGGGCGCACCCTTTACCGCAGTGTATACCGACATTGAGGGAGCACCGGTTACCGTCACCAAGCAGGATGGGAAGGTAAGCTATGATCCATACGGCGGAGAAATCGATCACTGGCATATAGTAATACCTGAAAACGCAACAAAACTGTATATCACTTATCCAAAAGATTCCGTTCTTAGCGGTATTGATGGCTACCTTAATGATGCCTTTGTTGTATGGGGTTATACAAGGACTTATAATATAACCTACAATGAGGCTTCCGTAGGGTATTATACATTCAAAAATGTTACCGATGACGGAGATTTCGTTACTCTCGCAATAGATCCTTCCGAATTTGTCGGTGAGTTTGACGGTGTTGATGGCGATGGCGATCCTTACAAGTATACCAAAGGCTTTACCCCTGAAGATAAGGCGTATAAGCCAACGGGTCATATCACCGTTGAATATGGCGAAGCCTATACCGAAGATGCACCTGTCATTCCGGAGGGCGCACCTTTTACCGCAGTGTATACCGATATTGAGGGAGCACCGGTTACCGTCACCAAAAAGGACGGAAAGGAAGACTATACCGAAATAAACAGAGACTATGACGGAGGAGAAACCGATCGCTGGCATATAGTAGTACCTGAAAACGCCCAAAAGCTGTACCTTGTCTATCCCAAGTCCGCAGTTAAATATCTTAATGACGATTATACAAAAATGGCTATGGGATACCAGAAATACTATTATGTCGGATCCGATCAAGTTGATAAGGGACTCTTTCAGGCAGAAGACTTTGAGATCAAGGACGAAAATATAATTATTGCCATAAAGCCCAACGAATTTGTCGGTGTAAAGCAAATAACAAATCCGATGGGTGGGGTAATTAAGTACACAAGAGGCTTTACCTTCAGAGATAACAATGATAAGGCAACGGGTCATATCACCATTGAATATGGCGAAGCTTATTATTCCGATGAAGATGCGGCAAAAGCCGTTGACAATCTTATCGCAGCAATCGGCAAGGTTGAATTTACCGACGAGAGCAAGGGAAAGATTGACGCCGCAAG